>CAXNJE010000023.1:0-29027 GCA_964202565.1 Breznakiellaceae bacterium
AAGAACGTTCCTGGCGGTATATTCTCGAAAGTGGAAGTGCTCACCGCTTTATGATGCGCTGGGACGGCACTTGCAGGCTCTGACCCCACACCGATTTCCCCTTTTCCCACCGATTTCCTCCCCCCACCACAAGCGCCGTTCACATTTCGCCCGTACTATGCGCATGAACGAAACACTTTTGTTACTGCCCCTCGCCATCGATCCCCTGATCGACATGGTCTTCAAGCTCCTGTTCGGCACCGAGTCCAACAAGGACATCCTTCTCGCCTTTCTGAACGCGGTGCTGGCCCACCTTGGTATCCCCCTGGCCGTCTCGGTCGAGCTCGTCCCGCCGCGGAACCTGCGCCGCAGCAAGGAGGACAAGGAGACCGAGGTGGACGTGCGTGCCCGGGACGCCAACGGCCGGGTCTTCCAGATCGAGGTACAGCTGGACCCAGGTGGCCCCCTCGTCCAGCGCATGATCTACGGGACGGGGCTGCTCTATGCCTCCACCCTCTCCAAGGGGGAGCCCTACTCGGAGCTGAAACCGGTGGTATCGATCTGGGTGCTCCGGGACCGCATCCCCCACAATCCGGCGCCGCCGCGTCCTGTCAGCGAGTACCGCGTCCGCGACGCCGACGGCAACGTCCTGCACGAGTACCCGGTGATCGCCGTGATCGAATTGCAAAACTGGATCGAAAGCGCTATTTTTAAGGATGAACTGGAGCGGTGGCTCTACTTTTTCGCTCATGGCGAGGAACTGTCCCTGGCCGATGACCTGCCCCCGCAACTCCAAAGCGAGGTCTTCATGAAAGCCGTAAAAGAAATGAAGCGCATAAACGACACCCTGGAACAGCGCCTGGACTACAACAGCCGCATGGACAAGATCCGCTGGAAGAAGGACCTCGAACTCATTGCTGAAGCCAAACGCAAGGAAGAAGAAGACCGACGCCGGCAGGACGAGGCCCAGCGTCAGCAGGACGAGGCCCAGCGCCGGCAGGACGAAGTGTACCGGCATGAGACCGAGACAATGAGGCATGAGAACGAACGCCTCCAACAGGATGTCGAGCAACGTGAGGCTGGATTGAAAGCCAAGCTTGAGGCCGCGTTCAAGGCACTCGTCGAATCCGGACAGAGTCCGGAGGTAGCCGCAAAGTTGCTTGGAATCGATCCGAAGGATGGATTCTAAACCTAGGTCATACATTGGGACTTAGGCACAGCCTTCACCCATCATGCCAGCCCTTGTCTTTTTAGGGCCAACGTGTACAATTCCAGCGACATGGAAATAAACCAGGAATTCATAGACGGTCTCGCTGTAAACGAAGTCGGGATCATGAAACGTATCGCGGAGGATCTCAAGATCCGCCTCCCCCAGGTGTCTGCGGTTGTCGGCCTGATCGCCGAAGGTAGCACGGTTCCGTTCATTTCGCGTTACCGCAAGGAAATGACGGGGAGTCTGGACGAAGTCCAGGTTCGCGACGTGGACCACAATTTTACCAGCGGCAAGAATCTGGAGACCAGGCGTCTCGAAATCGTGCGGGGTATTTTCGATCAGGGCAAGCTGACCGAAGGTTTGTACGAAAACGTGATGAAAGCGGCGACGCTTACCGAACTGGAAGACATCTACGCCCCCTACAAGCGCAAGAAGAAGACCCGCGGCATGGTGGCCCAGGAAAAAGGTCTGGAACCCTTGGCGGACGCCATGACAGAACTGGACGCGACAGCGTTACGGGCCAAGGCTGCCGAGTTCGTCACCGAGAATGCCGAGCACCCCGAATTGTCGGTCGCTTCCGTGGACGACGCCCTGCAGGGTGCCATGGACATACTGGCGGAACGCGTATCCCAGGACCCGGCAAACCGCGCGACCCTCAAATCCTTCTACCTGAAAGACGGGCGCATCATAGTAAAGGGTGTGGGGGATGACGAAAAGAAGCGCACCTCGACCTACCAGATGTACTGGGATTTCTCCGAGCCCCTGTCCCAGGTGAAGCCTCACCGCGTGCTGGCCATAAACCGTGGAGAACGCGAGAGCGCCCTTGAGGTGACCATCGACGTGGACGAAAACGTCGCCACCGAAATCCTCCAGCGCAAGTATCACCTGTATAACGATTACCACAAGACCGCCGTAGAGGAAGGCGTCAAGCGCTTGCTCTCGCCCGCCGTTATCCGGGAATTGCGTGGCGACCAGAGCGATTCCGCCGACGACCACGGTATCTCGGTTTTCAGCCAGAACCTGAAAAACCTGCTCATGCAACAACCCATCAAGGGAACCCGCGTTCTGGGCATCGACCCGGGTATCCGGACGGGCACCAAGTGCGCCGCCCTGGACGACACGGGCAAGTACCTGGGTCACTTCGTCATCTACCAGCACAAGGCCGAGGAGGGCAAGCGCCTGATCCTGGAAGGCATCAAGGCCTGGAACGTCCAGTTGATCGCCATCGGCAACGGTACGGGTGGACACGAGGTGCAGGAGCTGGTCGCCTCCATCATCGCGGACAACAAGCTTGAAGTCCTGTACACGATAGTTGACGAGGATGGAGCCTCGGTCTATTCCGCCAGCGACATCGCCCGTGAGGAATTCCCCGAGCTGGACCTGACCATCCGCGGTGCCATCTCCATCGGCCGCCGCCTGCAGGACCCACTGGCCGAATTGGTCAAGATCGACCCCAAATCCATAGGCGTCGGGCTTTACCAGCACGACGTGAACCAGAAGAAGCTGTCGGACATGCTGGACGAGGTGGTAGCCTCGGTGGTGAACAACGTCGGCGTCAACCTGAACACCGCCAGTGCATCCCTTTTGCGCTACGTGTCGGGCATCAACTCATCGCTGGCCAAAAAGATCGTGAAGCACCGTGACGCCAAGGGCCGCATCGCCGGCCGCGCCGAACTCATGGACGTCTCCGGCATGGGACCCAAGAGCTACGAGCAGTGCGCCGGTTTCCTTAAGATACCGGAAAGCCCGGACCCTCTGGACAATACCTGGGTGCACCCCGAAAACTACGCGGTGGCCCGGGAAATCTACGATATCCTGAAAGAAAAGGGAGACCTGCCCTCTGAACTTCGGAGCGAGCTGAAGGCGAAGTACGCTGTGGGTGACACCACCGTCTCCGACCTCATCGACGAGCTGAAGAAACCCAACCGCGACCCCCGCGAAAGCTACCCCAAACCGCTCATGCAGAAAGGCGTCGTAACCTTCGAAGACCTCTCGGACGGTATGATGGTGACCGGCAAGGTCAAGAACGTCGTTGACTTTGGCGCCTTCGTCGACCTTGGCATCAAGGAAACCGCCCTGCTGCACATTTCCGAGATGAGCGACACCTTTGTAAAGGATCCCATGGACGTCCTCAAGGTGGGTGATGTGCGGGAGTTCCGCATCATCGGCCTGGACTTGGACCGGCGTCGCATCAGCGTATCGCTCAAATCAGAGCCCAGCCGCCAGGAAGGCGGATCTGTCTCCGCCGCTTCCCACCGTGAATCCCGCCCAAGGGAACACGAAGGTGCGAGACGGGAGGCCCCCTTGCGACAGACTGCCCCGGCAGCGGTTTCGGCCGCAGGCGGCAGTGCGGATTCCGGAAAACGCGTGCTGCTGGTGCGAAAAGGCAGCGACACGGTCACCATGGACCGGCCTGCACCCGCCGCCCGCGAGGGAGGCGAACATAGCCGGCCCGCTGACAGGCGTGATGTAGGGAGGCAGAACCCAGGACGCGACAGTGGTCGTCCTGCCAACCATCCGGGTAGTTTTTCCGGCGGTTCTGGCGGAGACAGCCGCCCTGGTGAGAACAGGTCCGGTGGAGATCGCCGTCCCGACGCCGCGTACCCGAATGCCGGGCGCTCCGATACCAGGCGTGACGGCGGGAGGCCAAACCCGGGACGCGACAGTGGAAAGCCTGTAACAGGCGGATTCCAGGGCGATGACGATGGTACCATGTATAATCCTTTCGCCGATGCGCTCAAGAATATGCGAGACAAGAAGGGTAAAAAATAGGACATGTCCGACCTTCTGGAACGGGGGCTGCTTAAGATACGGGAAGGTTTTGATTCGCAGGTGACCGCCTTCGAATCAAGCCATTCCCTTTTTTTTCCCGCCAAGCCCGGTCTCCCCGACACAGGCTTTCCTGCGGATGCCTTGGATCGGCTCAGGCGCTACATAGACCAGATCGAGCTGTTCAACCCGGCCTACGGGCTAGTAGGCTCGAAAGACCGGAACGAACTGGTAATCAAGCACATACTCGACAGTCTGGCGCCCCTCGCCCTCATACGGCTACTTCTCGCCGGGCTTGCCCAGGGAAATGGTACGCAAGCCGATACTGCTGGTACCGATACCGGCGCCATTATCGGTACAGCCTTGCCGACGATTGCCGACCTGGGAAGCGGGGCGGGCTTGCCGGGAATTCCGCTTGCGATCTGCTTGCCGGAATATCATTTTACCCTCATCGAGCGTATGGGACGCCGGATAGGCTTTCTGGAAAACACCTGCGCGCTGTTGGGGCTGAAAAATATCGGGATCGAGCAATCCGATGTCGAGCGGGCTCAAGCCCACCGGTTTTCGCTCATCGTGTTCAGGGCTTTCCGACCCCTCGAGCCGGCCATGCTCAAGGCTATTTTCAGGTTGTTGGCGCCAAACGGTCTTTTAGCCGCCTACAAGGCCCGTGAGGAACGGGTAGCGGAAGAGCTGGGAGCGGTTGCCGCCTTGGTGGGTGCCTGGAAGGAGATAGAAACGCCTGTACCCTTTCTGGAAGAACAGCGTCGCCTGGTGATAGTACGCCCACCCGCGTGAAAATATAATTGTAGTCTCTACTGGATGGTGAGCGAGGACGAGCCCGCGTCCACCGAGTCCAGAATCTTGCCTATGCTGTCTTTCTCTATCAAATCTATCAGCCGGGCTTCGACAAACCTTTTTGCCTCGTCGGTGAAGGAACCCGTTGTCAGGCAGATGCCCTTTCCGGCTTTCACTTCCTTTATCCGGGAGTGGAGGTCCCTGAGTATGAGTTCGCCGATAAGACCCTGGGTGCGGATGAAACGGAACAGCACCGTATCCTGCCATTTGCGGGTTTCCACTTCGGCGATGATATCGGTCCATTCATTTTTCTGGATGGAGATATCCACGATTTTGACCTTCGCGCGGGGGAAATAACAAAGCGCCACCTTGCGGCAGAGCGCTACGAAATCCCCGGTGGGGGACATCAGGAATATTTGCAGGTTCTTGTTGGCGTTCAGTTCCTGGTACTTCGCGATAAGGGTGACCACGTCCTTATAATTTGGATAGCTGGTCTGGATGTCGCGGAGATAGACCAGTGCCCTGCCTATCTCCTGCTGTTTGAGGTAGGCCATGGACAGGCGGTACTTGAGCTCCACGGCCACCTCGATCTTGAGGTTTTCGTGCTTCAACCCGATCTCGTAATCCATGATCGCTTTGGGGTACTGATGCTGATTCAGATGGATGGTACCCGCGAACAGGGATGCATTGGGTCCCAACTGTGGGTCGGGGCGTAGGTGGGTGAAGATCTTGATGGCCTGATCGGTCTGGTTCAGCTCATAATAGCACTCCGCCATGGAATAGAGGGATTCCTTGTCATCAGGGGCAAGGTCTATCGCCTTACGCAGCAATACCAGTGCGTCCCTATAATTCTTTACCTTGAATTGCGCATTTCCCAGATATTTGAGGGTAGCCACGTGTTCGGGATCCTGCGTCCGGGCTTGCTGAAGAAGCTGGATGGCTTTTTCGTAGTTTTTTTTGGTGAACTCGAGGTAGCCGAGGTTGTAGTTTACCTCAAAATTGGATTGCTGGAGGGTTCTGGCTATGACGAGGCCCTTGTAGGCATCCTCGGTGCGCCCCAGTTTCAGGGCTGACATGGCAAAGCGCATGTTTATCTCGAATTCGTTAAGATCTGAGCTCGAACCGCACAATTCGATGAGGGTTTCGTACGTTTTCAGGGCTTTGTCCCAAGCTTCCTCGCGGTAGTATATGTCGCCCATTGCTACCAACGATTCGGTGTCCTTGGGATTCTGGGCAAGGCGGCGGGTCGCATCCTTCATCAGGGATTCCCGTCCTTTGCTCCGCGTCTTTTTTCGCTTTTCTGGTTTCCCATCGTTTTTCTTGCCCGTAACCAAAAGCAAGGCAACGAGGGCGGTGGCAAGTACAACAATGATTATTAGTATTGGCAAGAAACCGAACATAGAGTTTATTATGGGTATACCGTCAAGGGCTGTCAAGGAAAGACCAAAAATACGGACAGTATGCTGACACAGGCACCAGTCAAAGCGCTTCCATCGTTGACAAAGGACGAACTCGCGACTAAATTGTAAAAAGGCGAAGGGGTGCCACATGACGTCGAGCATCGGCATTAAGATCGCGAACGGCGAATTCTACCCGGTACTTTCAGGTAATGCCGCAGGCAAGAAAAGACTCATACTCACCACGGTGCACGATGATCAGCGCAGCGTGCAGATCGATTTGTATCGAAGCGAAACCGGCGACATGAATGACGCTTCGTATATTGGCAGCCTGGTGGTAGAGAATATTTCCCCCAAATCCAAGGGAGAACCCTCTATCGAGTTGGTGATAGCCTCCGACGGATCCGAGGAATTGAGTGCGGAAGCCTTGGATATGGATGCCGATTCATCCGGAGAGCGTCAGCGCCTGAACGTTCTCCTGCAAGCTTCTGACCAAAACAACGCCTACGATATTCCTGATTTCGAACTTGAAAGCGAACCTGTAAGTACTCCCCCTGCCGGATTGTTCGAAGAACCAAAACCTGTGGTAGAGAAGCATGAGGCAAAGCCCTTCCCCTTGATTCCCATACTGATTGCGGCCATAGTCCTCCTTGCCTTGGTAGCGCTATTGCTCTTCTGGCCACTTGCCAGAAAATCTGAAAAAACCGATCCCGCCCCTGTGCAGACAGTGGCTGAAGTTGCGGGAACCAAGACCGCCACCTCGACAGGTCCTGAACAAGCGCCAGCGGAAGTAAAACCAGCCACTGTCGCTAAAAACGAAAGCACCCCCAAGCTTGCCGAACCAGCCGTGAAACCGGTACCAGAACCTGCCCCTGTAGTTCCCCCAGCAGCCGCGAGCGTTTCCTCCAAACGGACGAGACCCGCCGCTCCGGTCAAATCATACAAAGTTCCCCGGACAATACCCAAGGAAGGTTTCAAGTACCGCATTGGTTGGGGCGACACTCTGTGGGACATCTCGGAGGCTTTCTATCGTAACCCCTGGCTCTATCCCCGTATCGCAAGCTTCAATAAAATACGCAATCCGGATCTCATCATTTCGGGTACTTTTGTCAGGATTCCCCCGAAGAACTGACAAGAAAAGAGCCCTTGTACTCCTCCTGACCGCCGTTCTCGCCCTTGCCTCCTGCGGGGCGGATGAAATTCTGGGTGTGGACAGGTCTGAAGCCCTTAATCGCATACGAGCAGGCGATGTCAGTTTTATCATACAGTCCGATACCGCCCTGTATGCGACCCTCGCCGAACCGGACCCCGCATTGCCGTTCTATCTTTCCCTGCACGCGGAAAACGCGGGCGCCGACGTATCCATCGTTGAAGCCCTCGCGGAAGCAAGCTGGAATGCCGGAAAAGGCGTGCTTCGCAGGGAAGCCGGGAAAAGGCTCCTTTCGGTTTTTCTGAGGTCCGCCCGGGAAGCAGCCTTGGGTACAGAGTTGACCGATGCGCGTCGGAGTCGTGCCATCAAAGTCGCGGAAGATGCCCTCACGAATTTTCAGGACCATAGGGAATTCCGTGCCTTGGCCCTCGAGACCCGTCTCGTGTTGGGAGATGCCACCGGGGCCCTCTCTGTTTTAGGACAGAAAGGCGAATCTGCCCGTACCGACCGTGAACGTGCCTTGGCGCTGCTTGCCTCGGCTAATCTCAAGAAAGAAGATATCCACACCCGCACCGAAGCGCTGTTTCTGGATGGTAGCTACGTTATCGACCTGCATGCTGCCTGGGAGGAACTGAAGAAGCTGGAACCGGCCTTTTCAGTGGATCCGGCTTTTCGTCGTTTAGGATGGCAGATAAGCGGCCGCGCCGCGGTATTGTCCCGTTCCTATGGCGACGCGCTCAAGTACTTCAAATTTGCCCTGGCGGAGAATCCATCCGATTTCCTCGTGCACGATGGCTTGCTGGGTGACCTTGGAAAGGCGTACCAATACGGTGTCTCCGCCAAGGAAGGAGCGGATTTGTTCAGGCAATGGGCCCGGACAGTCGGGCGGGATAGTGCTTCCCTTGGTTTGAAGGACATGGGCAAGGCCCGTTTGGATGCCTTGCGCTTCAAACTCCTGTTCTACTCCGCCCGTATGTTGCGGCAATCGGGCGACTACGAAGCCGCCATTTCAGGCTTCGCCGAAGCGCTCCCCCTCGCGCCGGACGGAACCCAGCGTGATGCCTGTGTCTGGTATTCGCTGGATACCGCCGCAACGGTCTCATTGCCCTCGACCTTGCAGCTGTTGCGAACCTTCGTACCCCTTTGGGAGTCGCCCCGCTTTTTTGAGGATTTTCTGGATCGGTATTGCGGGTTGCTGGTGAAGAGTAAGGATTGGACTACCCTGGTCGAGGCTTTCAGGATCATACGCCCTGTCGCCGATCCGGCGACAGTGGCGCGTTACGCCTACATTCTGGGCCGTGTGGTTGCTTTGGATTTTTTACAGCCAGACCATAAGCAGGGGATTGAAACGGACCAGGCGTATTTTCGTATAGCCTTCGAAGCCGACTCGGCTTCATTTTATTATCGCTGCATGGCTGCCTCTCACTTGGGCGAGAATGTGGATCCTGTCCCTGCCGAAGCTGCCTTGAACCGTTTCTCTTTTAAAACCGGGTTGGAGGGGCCAGGAGTATTGGATGATTCGGTGGGCACAGGTGGGGACTGGACCGGCGGCATGAAAAGGATCGATATCACTACTGGTACCAGGATTGCCGCAAATGCTGCCAAGACGACGGATCCGGGAACACGTGATTTCCTCTCGGGCTTTTTCGGTTATGGTGTGGCTGGCAGGGCCTATCCATTCGTTCTGGCGCTCCTGGAAGGGCTCGGTCCAAAGGATATCATTGACCTTGCAGAAAAATTTGCCCGGTCGATGCGATACGGTGATTCAATCCGATTGATGAATAGTCTGGTAAATAAACCAGACTACCTTCTGACCAGGCGGGACATGGAGCTTTTGTATCCCCGTCACTTCGGTGGGGAAGTCAGTATCGCAGCTACCCGTTGGGGCGTGGATGAGGAAATCCTGTACGGTTTGGTAAGGACAGAAAGCGCCTTCATCCCCGATGTAGTCTCCCACGCCGGAGCGGTAGGCCTTGCCCAATTAATGCCCGCTACCGGTCTGGATGTGTCGAATCGGATACGGCGCAGTGTCGAGTTGCGTTTTATTGATAAGAATCCGGATTTGCGTGATCCGCTGACGAACCTGCATCTGGGTGCCTGGTATTATGCTGATCTGTTGAGGCGGACCGGAAGGCCCATGCTCGCCCTATTCTCGTACAACGGCGGACTTTCCCGGGTACGACGCTGGGCGGCGGAAGAAAAAGACCTGCCGGAGGATCTTTTCCTGGAAACCATCTCCATTCGGGAAACCCGGGAGTATGGGCGCAAGGTCCTTGCCGCCGGAGCGGTATACGGGTATCTTTATTATGGAAAAACCCTCGAACAAGTCGTTTCAGACCTATTCCCCGAACAGAAAACCGGAGGTACCCTTTGAACACCCTCGATGCTGCCCTGTTGGGGCTCCTGCAAGGCATAGCCGAATTCCTTCCCATATCCAGCTCCGGACACCTGGCAGTGGCAAAACGCCTGTTTGGCCTGTCCGCAGTGCCATTGCTCTTCGACATAGTGCTTCATGTGGCTACCCTCGCGGCTGTCGTGTTGTTTTTCCGCAAGCGGATAGCTGCCATCGTTGTTTCCCTGTATCGCTGGATGGCGCGTAAGGCGGATGCCTCGGATGCCGGGAATCTGGGGCTGACAGTCGCGGTGATTGCAGGAACGCTCTGCACTGGCATGATCGGGGTAGTGTTGGGCAGGCTGGTGGGTGAGGGAAGCCTCAAGCTCATTTCTGCCTGTTTCATTGTTACGGCAGCCCTTCTGATTGTATCTGAACAAATCGTACACCGCCGCGCCCTGGCAAAGACTGCGGAAGCGGCCGCTTTTAAGAAAAAGAATCTGGGAATCCGGGAAGGGATATTCGTTGGTATAGCCCAGGGTATTGGTGTATTGCCGGGTTTGTCCAGGTCTGGAGTCACCATATCCGCCTCCCTCGTGGCGGGGGTAGACCGGGAAGAGGCGGGGGAGTTTTCTTTCCTGCTTTCGATTCCCGCCATCCTTGGAGCGTTCATTCTGGAGTTCAAGGATGCCGATACTCTAATGACAAGCGTCGATCCCCTCGCGTTGGCGACGGGTTGCGCCGTTGCTTTCATTTCAGGCTTTCTTGCCTTGCACTTCCTGTTGCGCCTGATCAAGCGCGGGAAGCTCTCGTGGTTTGCCGTTTACCTCGTTCCCTTGGGAATCCTGGGGCTTTTATTTCTGTAAATGGAGGCTGGTCCGCCGGTGAGTAATTCTTCCAAACCAGGTTTTCCCGCTCTCGCCGGCATGCTCGTATTGGGTGTTTCCGCCGTGGCGCTTGCCTTCTCTGTCGTAACCGCCCTTTTAGGGTGGAGCGGAGCCGTGTCGGCACCCGGGGCTTTCCTTTCAGGCGCTTATGGCTTCGCGGCTTTACTGGTTCCCGCCTACCTGTTTTGGGCTGCCCTCATTCTTGCGGACCCGCAGTACCATCCCGACAGAATCTTCATTCTCGCTTGCATGGTCGTACCCTTTCTGACGCTTGCGGTCGGAACGGCGGTATTCCGGGATGCGTCAGCTTTTTTTGAATACTACCCTGCATTTGCCTTCATCGGACCAGAAGGCGCGCTCGTCGTCATGTCTACCTTAGCCCTGATGGAAGCCCTGTCCATCGGCTTGGTGGCCAAGGTTTTATTCAGACGCGGTACATCAGCGTTGGATGGGAGCAGGGCTTCCCGCGCTAACGATGAACCCGGGGTTGGCACGGGGCAGGGGGGAAAATCGGAGCCCGTGTCCCGCACCCCTGGTCCTAGCCTTCGCTTCCTGCCGCCTCCACGTCTTTTTCCCACCGAAACCAGGGCTGGGGATCCAACACGGAACGGCAGTCTTCAGGATGGGGGGGTGTGGGATAGCAGGGGTAGGGCCGAAGCTGCGGTCCTACCCGAATTGCGGGAACTTGCCAGCGTCCGCTTCGAGAAAGAGCAAAACGCCGCCAAGGAACGCCTGTCCGTAACCCCAGACAGGCCTTTGAATGGAACCGGCCTGAATCCTGCAGCGACGGCCATCAAGGCCGCAGCTTTTGGTTTCGCTCCCAAAACCATGCTTGACCAATCCGTGTTTGAACCGGTTGTGCTTCCGATGGAAATGGTTGAAACCACCGTTACTGCGGCTTCCGCGCCCCAGTCCGGTCTGGATGGATACTTCCTGACTCCGCAGGATACTGGCCTTGGGGGGCGGAAGAGCCGTCAGGATCTGGGGGAGCCGAAAATTTCGGCGCGAATGGAACGGTTCGGCGATGCGGGGACCATGATGGATTCCGAAATGGAAGCCAGAGCCAAGACAGATGCCGAAGTAGTGGATCTGACGGGCTTATTCATCACCACCACCGAAAATCATGCCCTGCTTGAGGAATTGGATGAAAATGAACCTGGAAATGTGACGTCCACCAGGGGTCTTCCTGTCATCGACGACGATTTCGCGGATGAGGTTGGGGTGGAAGGCCCCGACGTCCCGATATTTACCGACGGTCTGGTGCATGTTGTCGACGATGGCGATGACGACTTGGCCAAAGCCCTCTCTGAAGCAGAGGCCGAGGCGGCGGCCAAATCCCGGGCGGCGGCGGAGGCCGCTGCTGCCAAGGCGGCGGAAGGTACCCAGCATGTGCCCGGTTTGGGCAAGCGACGGAAAGGCCCCTATGGTATACCGGTGGACGGCATACTTACCCAATACCCCGACGGCCAATACTGGGTCATAGACCAGGCCACCCGCGACGCCGCGGTGATACTCAAGGAAACCCTGGAAGAATTCAACATACAGGCCGAGGTGACGGGCATCCGCAAAGGGCCGGTAATCACCATGTTCGAAATCCTGCCCGCTCCGGGCGTCAAGCTTTCCAAGATTGTAAACCTGCAGGACAATATCGCCTTGCGACTGGCCGCTTCGTCGGTACGCATCGTCGCGCCCATACCCGGCAAGCACGCGGTAGGCATCGAGGTGCCCAACCGTAAGCGCAACATTGTCTCGTTCCGGGAGATGATAGAGGGCGAGCTGCACAAGGACGGTAAAAAGCACGAGATACCGGTAATCCTGGGCAAGGACATAACCGGCGAGGCCCAGACCCTGGACCTGGTGCAGACACCACACCTCCTGATTGCTGGTTCAACCGGGTCTGGCAAGTCGGTCTGCGTGAACTCCATGATCCTTTCCATCCTGTACCAGAAGTCCCCGGCGGAGGTGCGCCTCATCCTGATCGATCCCAAAATAGTCGAACTGAAGCTGTACAACGATATTCCCCATCTGCTAACGCCGGTGATAACCGAGCCAAAACGGGCCTTCCAAGCCCTTCAGTACTGCATTTTTGAGATGGAACGCCGTTATGCCCTGCTGGATTCCATGGGCGTGCGCGATATACGCAGCTACAACAAGCGTATCAAGGAACGCAACATCGCTACCGAACACCTGCCCTATATCGTGGTCGTGATCGACGAATTCGCCGATCTGATGGCCACCACTGGCAAGGAACTGGAATCCACCGTCGCCCGGCTTGCGGCCATGAGCCGTGCCGTGGGCATCCACCTGGTGCTCGCCACCCAACGGCCCTCCATAGACGTAATCACCGGTTTGATAAAGGCCAATATCCCCAGCCGTATCGCCTTCATGGTGGCTTCCAAGATGGACAGCCGCATCATCATCGACATGGTGGGGGCGGAAAAACTCCTGGGACGGGGCGATATGCTTTTCGCCAGCGCCTGGGATCCCTTTCCCATCCGCATGCAGGGGGCCTTCGTATCTGAGGAGGAAGTCGAAAAGGTGGTGGAATACGTCAAGACCCTCGGCGAGCCGGACTATATCGACGAGGAGATCTTCTACGACGATGATGACCAGGAAAGCAGCCCCAGCCTTTTTTCCGAAGGCGACGACCCCATGTACGACAAGGCCCTGGATATAGTGATGCAGCAGGGCAAGGCCAGCGCGAGCTACATCCAGAGGCGGCTCAAGATAGGCTACAACAGGGCAGCCCGCATCGTAGAGGAAATGGAGGAGCGGGGCATCGTCGGACCCAGCCAGGGTTCCAAACCCCGGGACCTGCTGCGCGCCCCCTGAACCTCAAGCCCATGCTAGAGCGTCCTGCCTTATGACGTTCTGTATTATCCACCCAGCCCGGTGCGAAGTGCCCTCTGCGAAGTACCTTAGACGAAGTGCCGCGCTTCCTTGTCTTCCTGAAAGCCCGACAGTTTACCCACCGCATAGGTTCCCAAGGCGGCAATGACTACATCCAGCAGGGTGCCTATGGCGATCAGATAAAAGGCTATGGGTTTCAGGATGAGGTACCCCGCCTCGAAACCCCTGCCGTAGGTCGCGCAGAGGACTGCCAGGGCCGTATATGCCCCGTCGCCGGGGTGCTTGGCCAATAGCAGTGAAATGACAACCGCAGACACGGCTATGGAGATCAGGTCCGCCGTGGTGACCCCCAGGCTGGAGTAGGACTTGATGATCACAATGAGCGACACCGCCGCTACCATGGCGCTTCCCGCCCGGCCGAAAGCGGCAAACAAGGCAAGGCTGACCGTATTCGAACGTCGTTTGACCCCATGGTTGTCTTTGGACTGTTTAAGCAGGATGGGAAGGGTAAAGTTGATGTCCCCCGAGAAAAAACCCGCCAGGGCCGGAGCCGCGACCCCGTAGAGCTGTTTCCATGGGTTGATCTTGGGACCCAGTGTATAGAGGCAAAGCGGGATGACCACCAGTATAAGTACAATCGCAAGGATGCCGAGCAGGATGACCAGGTCCAGGAATACATCGGCGTTCATGGCCGTGTGGAAGCGTACTGCCCAATACGCGCCAAGCACTATCATGGCGGCGCCCAGGATTTCGGAAAAGAAGGATGACACGTAGAAGAAAATGCGGGAGAGCGAATCCATCAGGGCCGTTACCGGTTTGGAATAGCTGCGGTCGAAGGACAGGCCCGCCCCCAGGAAGAACGCCAGGACGCATAGGGGCAGCAGGTAGGAGCCGTCGGTGACCAGCGCAGAAAAGGCGTTGGAGGGGAAGAGTTCCTGTATGCCCGTGAGCAGGTTCAGGGCAATGGCATCCTTCTGGCCCTCGATCAGGATGGGAATCCTGGCTGGAGGGAAACTTATGACTACTACAAGCCCCACACCTATGAGCAGGAATGAGGATACGATGATGATGAAGATGGTGCGGAAGGCCACACCCCACATACGAAGGTCCTGGCGCAATTCATAGATGGCTATCACCAACGAAAAAAACAGGATGGGGGTGAGGGCGTAACGGCCTATGCGTATGGCCAGCGACTCAGCCCAGGCGAGGGCGGAGACCAGCGCGACGTTTTCGTGGGGAAGCAGCAATCCCAGCGCGATCCCCAGAATCGAGCCTATCAGCAATTTTACCCATACTTTCATCGGTGCAGGATAGCTGAAGCCCGCCGGACTCGTCAACGCCGGGCATTATAATTCATGGATGGCCCGGGCTATGGGGAAACGCCTTCCCATTCCAAAGGCTTTTGGCGACACCTTGACTACCGGTGGGGCTTGCCTGCGCTTGTATTCGGCGCGGGCGACCATGCGAATGACCCGTGAAACCAGGGCATCGTCCCAGCCGCGTTCGGTTATTTCCGCACGGGAAAGGTTGTCCAGCAGGTGGAGTGAGAGCACCGCGTCCAGGTCTTCGTAGGGCGGCAGGCTGTCCTGGTCGGTCTGGTTGGGGCGGAGTTCCGCTGAGGGTGGCTTGGTCAGGGTGGCTTCCGGGATGAGGGGCAAGCCGGTCGCGGCCCGGGCCGTCTCGTTTATGCGGCGGCAGAGGGCGAAGACTTCGGTCTTGAAAAGGTCACCTATGGGGGCGAGGGCGCCGCACATGTCGCCGTAGAGCGTGCAATACCCCACCGCCAACTCGCTCTTGTTCCCGGTGGTGAGCAGCATGGAGTCGAATTTATTGGAATATGCCATAAGGAGCGTTCCCCTGATCCGGGCTTGCAGGTTTTCCTCCGCAAGGTCGAAGGGCTTGCCCTCGAATACGTCCTCCAGTGTTTCCAGGTAGGCATTGAAGGGGCCTTCTATGGGCAGGAGGACGAAACGCATGCCTGAATTTTCCGCCAGTTCCCGTGCGTCGTCCTTGGAGCCTTCCGAGGAATAACGCGAGGGCAGGCCGAAGACGGTTACATTTTCCGCCCCGATGGCCTCCGCCGCCAAGACCGCCACCAGGGCCGAATCGATGCCCCCGGAAAGGCCCAGGTGGGCGCGTTTGAAACCGCACTTGGACATGTAACCGCGGATGCCCGCTACCAGGGCGCTCCGTATGGTGTCCAGTTCGTTCTGCTGATCCGGCTCCACCTTAATTGCCGGAGCATTCCCTTCGGAATCCCACAGTAGCAGGGATTCCTCAAAACCTGGAGCCTCCGCAACAATGGCAGGGGAATCCCCGGGGGAAACGATAAAGGATCGCCCGTCGAAAACCAGGGAGTCGTTGGCACCCACGGCGTTTATGTAGACCACGGGGATGCCGCCACGGCGGGCCAGGTTTTGGGCCAGTTTTTTCCTGATCCGGAATTTGCCCGCAAAATAGGGCGAGGCCGAGGGGGCAAGGATCATGCTCGCGCCTTGGTCGAGCAGTTCCCTCACCGGATCCAGGCCATAACGCATGCCCGGGGTGGATTCGGTTTCCCACCACAGGTCCTCGCAGACTGCGACACCTATGCGTTCGCCCATAAAGGGGAAAAGCGCGCGTTTGCCTGAGGGTTCGAAGTAGCGGGCCTCATCGAACACGTCGTAGGTGGGGAGCAGCGTTTTTTCCTGTACAAATACCAGCTGGCCGTTGGCGACGAAGCCATACGCGTTGGTGAGGGGTTTGCCACTGGCTCTCGTATTCCGTCCTACGAAACCCACGCCGACGGTAATGCCGGAAATGAGCTTCTTTTGTAGCGATCGGAGCGCACGGACATTCCCTTCCGCGAAGCTGTCCTGGTCAAGCAGGTCCATGGGCGGATACCCGCATAGAGCGAGCTCGGGGAATACGACGAGGTCTGCCCGGTCCTTCTCATGGGCCCGCGCGGCGAAGGCGACAATCTTTTCGGCGTTTCCGGAAAAATCCCCGACTATGGAATCGATCTGTGCAACGGCAATACGCATGATGGAACGAGGATAACACGACTTGCAGGGCCGCAGGAAGCGGCGCAACTAGCAGCACAGGTTTTGATTATAAATTCGACCAGAATGTCGAAATCGTCTGGAAGTGTAGGGGCGAATTGTGCCATGATAGATCTAAATGGCTATTTTATATGGATTTAGGCTTGGATTGAATATTGCTAGTAGAAATTCAGCCTTTGTATCGGAGAATTAGCATCCGATATTAAGATAATGGAAGTACTGTCTATGATCCAAAACTTAAGAACCCTGGGGGGGAAGCCCCTCTTACGCAAGCCCCTCGCAGCCGGCTCAGTCTTGATTGCCTCTATGCTTTTGGGCGTTGCTCCCTCATATGCCGCCGGACGCGGCGATACGCCGTTGGTGGATGCCAAAGGTTTACGGAACTGGGAACAGAATTTTGACATCTCCGATAAAAAACCGGGCACCTATAACCTGGTGGTGGAGGGGCGTGACCTTGCGGGAAACGTCACCATTGCCGGACCCATCAACGTATACGTGGATCCGAAAAGCGACCTCCCCATCGCCGTTATTTCGAACCCCCTGGCCGGTATGCGGGTGGGTGGGGATTTGAATATAGTGGGAACCTGCGTTGATGACGACAGTGTCGGCCGGGTAGAGCTGAAAATAGACGACGGCGAATGGTTGGAAACGGACGGGAAGGAGTTCTGGTCCTGGTATCTGAAAGGCAGTAGTATCGAGGATGGGAGGCGAACACTTCGGGTACGGGGAGTCGATGTTAACGGCTTGACGGGTCCGGAAAGTGTGCTGAGTTTTGACATGGATCGTCATGCTCCGCTGGGAACCACGGAATCCCCCGCCATCGGGACCCTCGTTTCTGGAGAAATCCGCCTTCGCGGGAATGTGTACGATGCGAATGGTGTGGATAGCGTTGAATATTCGCTGGACGGTGGCAGGACTTTTACTGCCGCGAAGGGTTCGTTGGATAAGAAGACGGGCAACCGGTCTGTAAACGCCCCCATAGATACGAAGGAGCTGCCAGACGGACCTACGGTCATCTGGCTACGATCGGTCGACGGGGTTGGTTCAACCGGCCTGACCCCCATACTATTGGTGATAGACAACACCAAACCCGAGATAGAATTGGCTTTTCCCGGTCCCGAGGACAAAGTGGACGCCGATTTTTCCTTTTTTGGGCTGAGCAGGGATACGGTAGGGATCAAAGCCTTATCCTGGCGCATAGGTGATTTGGGCGGCGAGATACCCCTGCAGGCGGGCGATCCGTTTTGGACCGTCCCCGTGTCCCTTCCTGTGGCCAAGGGAAAAAGTGCCGAGCTGATCATCACTGCGGTGGACACTATCGGAAACACCAGCGAAAGGCGTTTCAGGCTGACATTGGATCTGGAGGCGGATAAGCCCAAAACCACGGTGCTCAGTCCCCAGCCGGCGGACAGGACCGAGGGGAAGGTCTTCCTGGCGGGCTTCGCGCGGGACGACGATGGTGTGGCCGCCATGGAATACTGGGTGGACAAGGCTGCACCCCAGCGGGTGGAAACCAGCGGTGCTTTTGCGGTCGATATCAAAGGCCTTGCTCCCGGAAAAAGGCAAATCTCGGTCCGGGCTATCGATACCAAGGGGAAGGCCGGTAATACCGTGCTCGTTCCCATCGAGGATTTGGGTGCGGCTCCGAAACTCGGCTTGGCTGAATTGGTGCTGGCTGCGGGTTCGAAAGACGCCAGGACCGAACCTTTTACACCTGGTATGGAAATAGCACCCGATTCCGGAGCGGCCCTGCGCGTGGCAGTTGCTGGGGGAGCGAAATTCGCAGCCTTCGATTGGAAATTAAGCGGGCCTGGGGGGGAAGGTGGCGTCTCTGGTACTATAAAACCGAAATCCGGGGAGGATCCGGGTTTTCTGGTTCCCCTTCCGCCAAATATGCCCTTCGGCTTCGTGGAATTCCTCGCAACAGCGAAGGATCTCTGGGGAAGGAGCGCGGAAGTATCGAGTTTTGCGTATATCACCGATTATTCGACCGTGCGGGGAGACCCGGCTTTCGTTTTTGCGGATGAACGTCTGGATGAAGCCGGTACGTTCCGCTTTGTAGCCAATTCGGGAAAGGCGGGTGCGGCTATAGGGAAACCGGAACCCCTGCGCGGACGCTTTGTTGGAGCAACCCTTGCCTCGGTGGAGCTGGATCCACCGAATCCGGCGTTCAAGGCCAGTTTCGAAGGTCCCCTGGTCACAGTAGAAGCCTTGGCCGAGGCTGTCGTGGATCGGATAGTCCTGGTGGCGCGTACCGATAGGGGCCACGAGTTCCGTTCCGGGGAGTACCGCTTCGAGTATGATGCCGCTGGTCCCAAGATCGCTTTCGATGATGTCACGTCGAATATCATCGGCTCATCCCTGACCTTGGCCGGACGAGTGGTTGATCCCAACGGGATCTCATTCCTTGGGCTTTCCGTCAGCGCCGGTCCAGCATCCGCTCCCCTGGACGTTGAATCACGGGAGCTCCTTGCCGGGAGTGCCGCGGGGACAGGCCCGGAATTTGATTCCGCCACCGGGCGTTTTGAAAGTGTCGTAACTCTGTCTTCGGTTCCGGATGGGTTGATTCGGGTTTCCATGAACGCCAAGGACAGCGCAGGTAACGAAGCCTCCGCCACCCTGGAATACCTGAAGGATACGCAAGGCCCAGTATTGGAATTTGTGCTTCCCACAGAAGGGAATTTCGTTCCCCTGGCTGCAGGTACCCTACGCGACCCGAGTGGTATTGCACAGTTTTCATTCGCCGCCGATGGACAAAATTTCATTGATATGGACCCGCGGAGTGCGTTCGTCCAGCCCATAGCCGGGGACGCCTCCAAAGCGCGCTTCCGTGTGGTGGACTTTGCCGGTAACAGTACCCTGGTGGGCCTTCCCGGAGTCAAAGCCGAACCAGCCCAAGCCCCGGTCGGGGATACTGTTCCGGACAGGGATATCGCTGCCGCTCCCGATGCCGGAGAAGCTGCCACGCTTGAATTGATGGCAGGAGATGTAGCGGAAGTTGCTGTTTCCGTGGAGGCGCAGCCAGATTTGGGTGCTTCCGTAGCTACCGTTGAAAGCGAAACCCCGCCAAGTGACTCGGGTACCGAAGCCGGGGCGCCCCTAACCGAGGGGTTTGGGACGGCGGATACTCCCTCGGTTGGCGAAGCACCGGTTGCAGCGGAACCAGTTGGCGGGGCTGTGGTTGAAGGACAGTCCTCTGAAGGGTCAGTGCCGGAAGCTGCGTCACAAGATCTTGCATTCGAGGTGGAAAGGGAGGCTTTGACTGCCCAAGTTCCCGGCACCGAGCCGGCTCCGGTAGCACCGCCTGTTGCAACTACTGTCGCAGCTCCTGTTGCCCCGGCGGCGAGCCCCGCGGCAGTGGACCCCAAAGCCGTGCCGATGGTTACCATCCTCTCACCCACCGGTAGCGGCAAGGTTCAGGGCGCGGTCATTCTGGCGTTCCGGATCGTCTCGCCCCGACCGCTTGCCCTCATAAGCTGGACTTTCGGGTCGAAGTCGGGAACCATGGCTGCGGAAAACCTGGTTCCGGCGGACGCGGTTTCTGCCGTGAATGCGGGTGGAACCTTTGTTGGCGCGGTGGTCGTGGAAAGCGTGGCCGCAAAGGCAGGCCCCGTATCGGCCACAGTCTCGGTAAAGGACAGCGCGTCGAAAAGTGGAAGCGCCACCCTGAAACTGAGCGCGGACCCTGCAGGCGCGCTTCCGGTTCTGAACGTTGTTTCACCTGTGGAAGCAGCGGTGACCGATCCTTCCTTCCCTTTGATGCTCGAAGCCGTTTCACCTTGGGGTATCGCGTCGTACCAGCTGACTCTTGACGGCGGGGAAACCCGGACCGTCAAGAGTGCCGGCAGCGCATCTTTTTATCTGGAAGCCCTGTCCCCAGGTGCCCACAGCGCGATCGTGGGTGTGATTGATTCGTTTGGAAGGGAATCAGCCCCCATCAAACGTTCGTTCCGCGTCATCGGTGGTGACCCGGAAATCAGGGTGGACAGCTTTTCACGCAAGGATTCCCGTGAGGCTTTCCTGCCTGGAGCGGTTCTGGCCCTCGGTCTGGGTACGGTATCCGGGGCGTCGGGGGTGAACCTTGAAGGTACGATCCGCGCTCCCAACGGGCTCGTTTCGGCGGAGGTTTCTGTCGCCGGTGCTCCCCCCGTCAAATTGGGTTTCAAGAAGGGAAGGGCCAACGAATACGCGTTCTCCTTGCCCCTTCCGGCGAATCTGCCCTCCGGCCGCTCGGACTTCACGGTAAGGGCAAAAAGTGCGGTGGGAGGGGAGGCCGTGTACACGAGTTTCTTCTACCGGGTTGCGCCTGTGCCTGAGACAGGGCTTTTTACCCAGGAAGGATTGTATATAAGGGATTCCAGGATCGCGGCTGCCGGAGATTCCGTTGCCGGAGATTCCGTACCGGTTCCCCGGCTATTGTTCACCGACGACGCGGGCGCATCCTTCCGCTTCGTCGGCAGGCCTATCGAGTCCGTCAGTTTCAGCGCACCCAGCACGACGGTCGCACTATCCTTCGATGGCCCCTTGGTCAAGCTGAGCCCGAAAGCCGATGGAATGGGTGAATCCTTGATGCTTGCCGTGAAAACCGTCGACGGTGATGAATTCACTTGGGGACCTGCGCAGTATATCGTGGATCGTTCTCCACCTGTACTCGAAGTCCTGGCACCAAAGACCGATGCCTGGCTTGGGAATTCCGCCGTCTTTACCCTGCGTTTGTCGGGTGGGGTAGGAATACCGGCAGGTACGTACAGCGTGAATGGTGTCGAGGCTGGCGTCCCGGTGATAGAGCGCGCAGAGGACGGAAGCTTCACTGGAGCCATTCCGTTAGATGTGGCGGACGGAGCACTGCTCTTGGGTTTTCATGTGCGGGACGAGGCCGGGCGTACCAGCAGCGTTATCAGGGTGGTCAACAAGGATACGGTGGCACCCGAAGGTATCGTGACCATTCCCCGTGCCGATGATACGGTGAACGGACATACGAGCATAGGCGCCCGGTTCACCGATGAGGGGGCGGTCGCATCCATTGAATTCAGCACAGATGGCGCTGTGTGGGAACGTGCCGAGTCACTTTCGGCCATGTCCAGACGGGTCGACTTTGCAGCCTTGGGTGGAACTGCCATGCTTCCTGGCGCCGGGGTCCTGTTCCGTGCCAGCGACCTGGCTGGAAATTTGGGGCAGGCAATTCCCGCGTTTACCATCAAAACCGAATCGGACAAACCCCGGGTTGTCATCCAATTGCCCCAGGAAGGCGAGACGCTCAGAGCCGATTTCTCCATCTCCGGGGCAGCCTTCGACGACGACGCCCCTGCGGCAGTCTCGTACCGGATGGATGGGGGAGAATGGGTACGCATCCCCTTGGAAGCGAACGGCTTCTACGTTCCCGTAGCGCTTGTGGACATCGTTGACAACGAGCATCTGGTGGAAGTATTTGCCGAAGACATGTATGGAGTCATAGGTGAAACCAGCAGTCGCACGTTCAGGGTATCCAAGGAAGAACCCAAAGGGGTCTTCCTTCATCCTCTACTGGACCAGACCAGCTCGGGTATCGTCAACATCTCGGGTACCGCCTCCGATGCCAACGGTATCGCCCGGGTGGAACTTTCATTCGACAATGCGGTGACCTTCAACCTGGCCGAAGGCACCACGGACTGGTCGTATACCCTGGATACGACCATCCTCAAGGATGGTCTCCATTCGATTTACATCCGACCCAAGGATGCATACGAAACCGAGGGTTTCTACGCCAGCCTGATTTCTGTTGACAATTCACCCCCAGCCCTGTCCCTGGACCTTCCATTGGACGGATCGATCAGTAGTGGCCGCCTGATTCTGAGTGGCCGTTCCGACGATGCGCGCGGCCTCGCGAGCCGGGAAGCCCTCGTCTACCGGATCAAGGAGAACACAGAAAGGTTCGAGCGCCGTTTCGACCTTGGCCTTGACCCGGTAATAGATACCGTATTGGCTATCGATGACCTTGAGGACGGCGAATATGGTTTGCGGATAAGCGCGCGGGATAAGGCGGGTAACGAGACCATAATGAGTCGCGATTTCCTGTTCAGGGCTGGTTGGCAGGAAGAGGGCATTTCACTCGCCGCACCGGTGAATGGTGAAAAATTGGCTGGCCGCGTACGGGTGCATGGCCGCCTTGTCTCGCCAGTACCCATCAGCATGGTCACTGTGTATCTGGATGGCAAGGATACCACCTCTGCTATACCTGACAGGAATGGCTGGTTCTCCGTAGACCTGGACGAAGAAGTCCTTCTTGCGGGTTTGCGGACCATCGAGGCGCGTTTTACCACCAACGACAGCCGGGTACTCTCCAGCGAGAAGATCGAAATTGAGTTTAGGCCCTCGGGCGGTTGGGTACTGGCGGACTCCTTCACACCAGGTTCGTGGATACCGGAACGTCCCTTTCTGAGTGGTACTGCTGGATGGATAAGTGCGGATGAAGCTGCATCATCATTGCCGGCCGGTGCCATGAGAAAGGCGGAGTCGGATGCCGCGCGTGGTCACGAACTGGAATCTGTCGAGGTGAGTCTGGATAACGGTCGAACCTTCCA
The DNA here is from genome assembly GCA_964202565.1 of Breznakiellaceae bacterium. Taxonomy (GTDB): domain Bacteria; phylum Spirochaetota; class Spirochaetia; order Treponematales; family Breznakiellaceae; genus SZUA-426. The sequence goes on from CAXNJE010000023.1 coordinate 22,974, forward strand.
GGAGGCCGCGGGTACCAAAAAATGGCGGTTCCGGCTTGAGACGCAGGACTATCCGGCAGGACTTTTTCCCGCCGTGATCCGTGCGCGCTTCAGGAACGGCGAGAGTGCCGTCTCAAGGCTCATACTCAACCTTGACAAGACGCCACCAGTGGTCTCCATCATGTCGCCGGTAGAGGGCGGCCGTTTCAATGAAAAGTTGGCGGTCTCGGGCACCGCGAAGGACGACAAGGAGCTGGTCTCGGTCAGACTGGCCCTGCGTGATGGCGATAAGGCAGGGTACGAATTGCCCTCCTTCATACAGGGGCTCTATCTGGATGCCCATTATTTTGGTGAACCCGTAATGGAAGTGGGAGCCGGACTTACCTTTTTCGACGACAATGTGAAACTGCAGTTTGCGTATGGATACACTCCCGCGATCTTTATGGGGCAGGACCGCGGACGCTTCCATGGCAGTGTGTTCAGTGCAAAGCTGCTCGCCAATATCCTGGCCTTCCCCTTTGCGTTCTGGCTTGGTCCGGATTGGGACTTCCTTTCTGCCAACCTGGCGGTGGGAGCCAACTTCTCCTACTTCTCCGAGACCCAGACAACCTCCGTCGCCCAGGAAGAATCATCCTCCGGCATAGTCATAGGAGCAGTGCTGGGCCAATTCGAATTTCCCAAGATCAGCCTGAAACGGCTGTCCATCTTCCGTTCCTACTCATTCTATGTCGAGGGACAGGCCTGGTTCGTCTCCGCCGAACTTGACGGTGGAATCAAACCGGGTATCACCCTGGGTGTACGGACTTCTGTTTTTTAGGTCTGACCCTGTGGGACGAGGCGGTCCACGGCGAGCTCGGCGGCGTGGATAAGCTCGCCCACCGAATCCCTGCCCAGGACGACGAGGCGGAAGGTGGCCGACTCTATCAGGCCGTAGAGCAGGTCATCGGCAGCGCGGACATTGACCGGGGCCAGTTGGCCGTCGCGGATGCCGTCGATCACGATGGTGGCCAGGATATGGCGCAGACGTATGGTACGACGGCGCACGCGGTTATCCGGATCGGTGCCGCTCTTGGAGAGGTGCAGCAGGTAGTTGAGGACAACGGAAAGCAGCTTGCGGTTATCCTGGCAGCGGGTGATGACCGTGCTGACCACCTGCTTGAGCTTGTCCGGGGCGGACATGTCCACGCGGCTGCGTATGGATGTCAGGTCTTCTTCCACCGCGAGCATCAGCTGTTTTATGCTCCAATTGAAAATTTCGCGCTTGTTCTTGAAATAGATGTAGAGGGTGGTCCGGGTGATTCCGCATCGGTCCGCTATTTTTTGGAAGGTGGCGTCCTCGAAGCCTTCGTCCATGAAAACATCCAGTGCGCGTTCCAGAATTTCCCGGCGACGTTTATCATGCTCGACGACTATCGACATTGTGTTTCTCCTTCGCACCTTCATAGATATAAAAATAGGAGCGTAGCGCTCCGTTGGTAATTTCGCGTACCGCGCTGGCGTTCTTGCCAAAATGGGCTTCGAAGCCCGCATGGTTGGTGATGAATCCCAGGGTCCAGCCGGGGAAATCCTGGACAAGGTGTCCCATGGCCCGATAATTGTCTTCGGCCTGAGCCAGATCACCCAGACGTTCTCCATAGGGAGGATTGGTCAGGATGAAGCCACTATCCCCACCTTCGTCGGCGCGGGCCTGGGCCATGTCAAGTTTGCGGAAAGAGGGGAAACAGGATGCGAAACCCTTGGAGGTTTCCCGGTTGGGGATGGTCCTGAGCTTGTCCGCCCGGGCTATGGCGCTGCGGGAACGTTCTACCAGGTCATAGGCTCGTTCCATATTGGTGGCGGCGAGTTTCGCTGCGCGGCCATCGATATCGCTGCCGGAGATGCGGATAATCCGCGAAAAGTCCACCTTGTCTGCCAATTCCTCCCGCATCCGCGCTTCGACGGCGTTGTCGCCGATGGCAAGCCGGGAAAGGGCGAAGTTGCGTCCCAGGCCGGGGGCCGCGTCCCAGGCGTACAGCGCGGCTTCCACCGCTATGGTACCTGAACCGCAGAAAGGATCGTAGAGGGGATATTTGCGTTTCCAACCCATCAGCAACAATAAGGCGGCGGCGGTGGTTTCGCGTAGGGGGGCGTTGCCGCCTTCGGTACGGTAGCCGCGTCTGAAAAGGGGTTCGCCGGAAAGATCCAAGGCAATGGATGCCATGTCCTTGTCCAGATACACGCGGATTTCGGCATTCGTATCGGAAGCATTGCCGGTTTCTGGTAGACGATTTACCCTCCACGCTTCGCAGAGGCTTTCGGCCACGGCCTTGTGGGCGACTGCCTGTATGCTCGTTTCGGCAGAGAGCTTGGATCCCTTGGATCGGACTTTCGAGATGACCAAAGGACGCCCGCGGGGAATCAGCTGTTCCCAGGATATTTCACGCACCCCGTCGAAGAGCTGGTCGAAATCGGCAGCCGGGAAATGGGCGGCTTCCAGGAGGACGCGATCTGCGGTCCGGAGGGCCATCAGGCTCTTGTACAGGCCTTTCAGGTCCGTCGTAAAGCGTACGCGTCCGAAGCCAGTGGAAGCGATGGGGAGATCAAGCTTGCGCAATTCGTTGGAAAGGGCTTTTTCGGCACCAACAGCGCATAGGGCAAGGGCAGTCATCATCCTGACAATCTAACGACCTTTCATTTTTTGTTCAATTGTCATTCTTCTTTCAGGGCCGTTTCATAACCATTTCAAACCCGTATCCAGGTAAGTTCGTGCTTGTTGTTGTGCAGATGGACGACAGAACCGCCCGGAATCGCATCGAATAGCCGGATGGCCGCGAAATCAGGCTCGCCCTGCATCTTGATGGTGCAGATGAATTTTTCGCACAGCCCCGATTCGAGCCACAGGCTTACCCACTCGTAGAGCCGTTGGGGATAGCAGATGACGTCGGAGAAAACCCAGTCCTGCCTGCCGAATTCTTCCGGCTTGAGGGTGAAGGCGTCGTGGCGGCGGTACTCGACACCGGGCATGGCCGATATGCGGTGGTCCAGTTCGGCCCTGTCCACCGCGAGTACCCGGGCCCCCAGGCCCGCAAGTACCCAGGTCCAGCCTCCGGGGGAAGCACCCGCATCGATACAGCTTTCGCTGGGGCCGGGAAAACGGCGGGCCCGCACCAAGGCTTCCCTCAACTTGAGATAGGCCCGGCTGGGCGGGTTTACCTTGTCTTCCTCGAACTCGACGATACCGCCGGGAAAGGGACTCGAACAGGTGGCCGAGGCGAGCATGGTGTGCTCGTCAAGCAGGGTCCAGGCCCCCATGGGCGAAGCGGGCAACTCGAAGGGGAAGGGCTTGGGCTTTGTTGAAATGGGAGGCAAGCGTTCCTTGATAAGCTCTCCGCGGCGGAATTGGGTAAAAAGGCAGGGAGCCCAATTCCTTTGCACCGCACGCAGGGCTTTCGCGGCTTCCGAAATCGAGTCGAACTCGACACGGAAAGGTTCCAGCCAGGTGTTTCGCGCCCACCAGGCATTCGGGACTGCTGTGGTTGCGGGAGAGGAGAACCGGATATTGGAGGTGGGATCCCGCAGGTAGCGGAAAGGACCCCACTCGGCGTCGCTGGGACCAATTTCGGCATCCAGATCCGCAGCAAATTCTTCGATGCCCTGAAAGACGAGACCGGCCAGGTCTTCCCTTCTCACGTTATCACGTTTGCGGATATTTGAATGGGGTTGCCTTCCGATGCGCGGTATGCGAGATAATCCACATAGCGCAGGAATGCTTTTCCTTTGGGTGAGATTACTATGGAGAAGCCCACCTCGAAAGCATCGTACTCCGACCGGCTCCAACGTACTTCCGCATCAAGATCGAAGGTTTCTATTGAAGCCCGAGCCTCCGGTATAATAGTGACCCGGTACCGCGTACCCAGACCACAGGCTACAGCCGCGCTGAATTCGAGACGGCAACCAGTGACGCTCAGATCGCGCAACACGGCTTCCGCAGGAATCAGTTCGGAAACAAGCGCATGGGCCATGGCAGAGTAGCGTGAACATTGGCGCAGGTTTGATTTCATCATTGCCTATCCTCGTGGAATTTCCGGCTTTCGTCAATGTTGATCACTGTTTGACCACCATCACTTTTCGAATCTCGTCGATCTCGGGTGCCACGACGCGGATGAAATACATTCCCCGCGCTACGGCCCTGCCACCCCTATTTCTGCCGTCCCAGGATGCAGTGTAATCCCCAGCCGCGCGGCTTCCGCGGTAAAGCACCTGCACCAGGTCGCCGTCCAGGGTGAATACCTGTACAGTAACCGGGCCGCTTTTGGCGAGTTGGTACGAGACGCGCACATTCTCGCCCTTGGTGGGGTCTATGACATTGTTCAGTATGGTCACCGAGCTGCGCTGCAATTTGATGTCCTGGATGTTGAAGCTGAAGGGCTTCACCAGGCGGTACCAGTTGGAAGGAACGGCGGCTCCGGGGCGGATATCCAAACGGCCGGCGTACAACGGATCGACGGTATTCACCGTTCCGAAGCTGTAGAAGAAGTCCAGTACCGCGCCGCTCCTCACCTTGGAGTCGGCTGATGGAATGGCATTATTCCAGAGCACTCCGCTCGCCGGGGCCGACACCGTGTTCAGGCTCGTATTCGCGTTGGGTCTGGGTACCATGCCCGCAAAGCCGGCACCCGCAGCCGCGTCTTCGTTGAAGGCGGGTAGCCAAAGCCCCACTGGGCCATTCGCGTTTATCGCCTTGAACGAAGCCGCCACGTTCGTATCGAAGTGGAGGTTTACCTGGCCCGGAGTCAGGCTCGGGTTCACCCTGGCCTGTACCGTCATGTCCTGGTCCCGCAGCCACTGGGTTCCGGTAAAGTCCCGCACCAAGCCTATGGTCAGTGTAGCCGACTGTGTGGGGGTGAGGTTTTCGTAATCCGCTTCCTTCACCTCGGTTTTTACACTGTCCCGCGCCCAGATCGGCCAGATAAAGTAGCGGCTGTCCGTGGCGCTCGAAGGCGGAATGGATACGAGCACATCGCTCGCCCGGTGGGTGGCGACGGGGACATCGTTGTCGTTCGGTACGGGGAAGTTGTCGGTGACTATGGGGTTTGGCCAGTCGCGGTCCCAGTTGGCACCGGGGCCGTTCTGCCCGTAGGCGTTGTAAGGCGCCGGTAGGGCACGACCCAGGGATAGCCACGCCGGGTCGACAGAATAGTCGTGGGGCAGCGCTTCGTTGTCCCAGATATTCACCATGCTGATTTGTGTGCCCCCGTCCAGCTGGGCAGCCGTCCATGGGTTCGCGAAGCTGACCAGCATTTCGTCCGTACCACTGGTGTTGACCTGTGATAGGGAGGAAGCACCACCGAAACTGCCGGAAGCTATGGTCCCGCCGACATCGGAGGAGAACACGGATTCGGAGAATTGGAAAAAGGTTTCGTTCGAGTCGGGCAGGGTCAGGGTATAGCCAACCCGGGGAGGCGCAGTGTCCGTGGGAATGTTGAAATTCTCGAATATCTGGCCAAGCGTGTACTTGCCGGACACAATATCCCTAAGGCTATCGTTCGCTATTATGCGCCACAAGGGTTTTGAACCCGTATCGGACCAGGTCTTTTCCCTGAGCCACACGAAGAATTCCGCGCCCAGATAGGGTGCGACACCCGTGGCTTTTGGCTCGAAACCGGAGCTGCCCTTGGTCGTATCGATCTCGTACCCAACCAGCTCCAGATCGAAGCCGCTGAAGTCGTAGTTCAGGGACGAGTCGGAGGTGAAACGGATACGGTCTATCCTGCCATTCCCGTCCGAATCTTCCGTATAGCTGTTGATGATGAGGATACCGGGGATCCACATGTAGGTTGTCGCATTTATTTGGGATCCTACAGCTCCGGTGGTTACAAAAAGTTCTACATCATCCGGAACCGGCAGGGGGTGAAGCCTGGCGTCGGAGTATTTTACCACCACGTGGAGCATTGCCAGCGTTGCCGGTGGAAGCATGTCAATCTGCCACATCAGGGTCTTGTTCGGTGGTCCTAAGGTGGGATCCCAGAAGAGGGGACTGGTTTGATCCGGATCGTCCCGGGTTATTATGATGGGATTGGCTTCGGTGCCAGTCAG
>CAXNJE010000024.1:0-28982 GCA_964202565.1 Breznakiellaceae bacterium
CTTTTTTCTGTACGCTGGACGCCGCTTCGCATCCTCGACCGCATGGATACCGCCGGTCTGGGAACAGCCCCCCTTCCAGCCCTCGGATCTGTCGGACTGACGGCGGTAGCGCTGGCTTTGGCTTCAGGCACCGGTCCGGTCTTGGTGGCCGGGCTTGACTTCGCCTTCACCCCGGGAAGCTACCACGCCCGTTCAAGCCCTTCCCGGCTGGATAGGCTTTTTACCACGACCCGCCTGCGCAGCCTGGTGGATATGGCACCGGCGGTTCGCAAGGGCGTTGTCAAACTGTCTGATAAAAACGGTGCCGGCGTATTTTCGGACCCGTCACTGCAGAATTACCGAAACCTTTTCCGGCGCGAATTCGCCAAGGAATCCAGATTGTTTGACGCGGGTTCCTGCGGCCTCGACTTGGGAATTGCCCGAATTGCAATGGAAAAGGTCCATGAGATTCTGGAGAGTGGGACCTTGGGTGAGACAACGGGGACAGGGCAGTCCAATGCGGGGAAGGCATTTCCGAACGATACTCGGGAAAGCTGTGTTGCGGGGACGGAGAGGACTAAAACTTTCTTGGAGAATGAACTGGGGATGCTCGGGCTCCTGCGCGACATATTGACTGGCAAAAATTCCGTTAGCGCACCGGATCTGACGGAGACTCTGGTGGACGATTGTGACTATCTATGGGCACATTTTCCGGAGTGTGCGGCAGCGGAAGGGTCGCGGCCACCGCTTTCGGACCTTTCCTTCATGAAGCGGGTACGGGCCGAGATCGACCCGTTCATGAAGGCTTTCAACATCGGTCTGGCTGAGCTGGAAAGGGCCGCTACTCGTCCTTTGTCTTGAGAACCGCGAGGAAGGCGCTCTGGGGCAGTTCGACATCGCCCACCATCTTCATGCGCTTCTTGCCTTCCTTCTGTTTTTCCAGGAGTTTATGCTTGCGGGATATGTCGCCTCCGTAACACTTTGCAAGAACATCCTTGCGCAGGGCGTTTACGGTTTCGCGGGCTATGACCATGCTGCCGATGGAACCCTGGATGGGGATCTTGAATTGTTGGCGGGGAATCTCGTCCTTCAGGCGTTCGCACACATTGCGCGCACGCTCGTAGGCGTTGCCCCGGAAAACAAGCTGTGACAGGGCATCCACAGGCTTGTTGTTCAACAGGATATCCAGCTTTACCAGATCCGTTTTCTTGAAGTCCGTGATGTCATAATCGAAGGATGCGTATCCCCGGCTGATGCTTTTGAGGCGGTCGTAGAAATCGAACAGGACCTCCGCCAAGGGCATGTCGTAGACCACCTCCACCCGCTTTTCATCCAGGTAGGTCAGACTTGTCTGGACACCGCGTTTTTCCATGCATAGGGTCATGACGTTGCCCAGGAAAGTAGTTGGAGTGATGATGGCCGCGCGTATATACGGCTCTTCCGCACCCTCGACCTTACCCTCGTCCGGGTACTCGGTGGGGTTGTCCACAAATTTGGTCTCACCATTCCTCAGGAAAACCTTGTAGCGCACCGAAGGCGCTGTAAAGATGATGGATTGCTTGAACTCGCGTTCGAGCCGTTCCTGGACGACTTCCAGGTGCAATAAACCAAGAAAGCCACAGCGGAAACCGAAGCCGAGCGCGGCCGACGAATCCTTCTCATATACCAGGGATGCGTCATTTAGCTTGAGCTTTTCCAGACTGGATTTGAGCTCGTCGTAATCGTTCGTATCGACAGGGTAGATCGAGGAGAAAACGACGGGCTTGACTTCGCGGAAACCTGGCAGGGCTTCGGAGCAGGGATTGTCCGCGTCGGTAATCGTGTCGCCAACACGCACGTCGGAAACGGTCTTGATGCCCGCGATTATATAGCCTACCTCGCCGGCGGAGAGCTCGTCCTGCTCCACCAGGGCAATCTTGAAAATGCCCACCGTCTCAACTTCGTGCTGGGAATCGTTGGACATGAACCGCAGCTTCATGCCCCGGCGCAGCGTCCCGGTAAATACCCGCAGATGGACGACGACACCCCGGTACGCATCGTAATGGCAGTCGAAAATGAGGGCCCGCAGAACATCGTCGGCTTGCCCCACGGGAGGGGGTATTCTAGCCACGATGGCTTCGAAGAGCTCATCTATGCCCGTCCCCTGTTTTGCCGAGACCAGAAGGGCGCCGTCCGGATCCAGCCCCAAATCGTGCTGTATCTGGTGCTTGGTTGCCGGAATATCGGATGCGGACATATCGATCTTGTTTATGATGGGCACGATTTCGAGGTTGTGCTCCAGGGCCAGATACATGTTGGACAGGGTTTGGGCCTGCACGCCCTGGGTGGCGTCGACAAGGAGCAGGGCTCCCTCGCAGGAGGAGATGGCCCGCGAGACCTCGTAGGTAAAGTCAACGTGACCGGGTGTATCGACGAAATTGAGCTGGTAATCCACACCGTCCAGCGCCTTGTAGGGTATGGTCACGGCCTGGCTCTTTATGGTAATGCCCCGTTCCCTTTCGATATCCATGTTGTCCAGAATCTGGTTCTTGAAATCGCGATCGTCGATGATGTGCGCTTTCTGGATAAGACGGTCGGCCAGGGTGGACTTGCCGTGGTCGATGTGGGCGATGATGCAAAAATTGCGTATCCGTGCAGGTTCGGTCATATGGCCGGACTATACCTTAAAATGCCCGCTCATTCAAGGCAGATTCAAAGTCGCGACCTCAGTCGAGGGACGCCAGGGCCGCCATCAGCTGTTCATTGGTGAAAGGTTTCTGAAGGAAGGCGCTTTTCGCATAGGCTGCATTCTCTTTCGGGGATTTCTTATTGTGGTAACCCGACATGAACAGGACTTTCAGCCTTTCCTGACGGCCGGCCAACAGCTCCGCCAATTCGTATCCGGTCATTCCCGGCATGCCGATATCGGTCAACAAAAGGTAATCCTTTTCCTTTTTGGCAATTTCCAGAGCTTCTTTCGGATTGGAGGTTTCCACAACCCGATAGCCCGCCTTTTCGAGCATGCGGTACAGGATCATGCGGAGGTGGTCGTCGTCCTCCACAAGCAGGATGGTCCCTTCGCGTTTGCCGGGACTGACGGCTTTGGGTGCCTCAGTATCCTCCGGCAAGCCCGAAGCGAGAGGCAGGTATACATGGAAGGTACTTCCCTTGCCCGGCTCGCTCTCCACCGCGACGTGCCCGCCACTCTGGGTAAGGATGGAGTACACCGTAGACAGACCCAACCCCGTACCCTGCTGGGCACTCTTGGTGGAAAAGAAGGGTTCGAAAATGCGTTGCAGGTTTTCCGGCACTATGCCCTCGCCGGTGTCCCTGACGCTGATCATGACCCAATCTCCTTGCGGAATGCCGTGTTCCGTACCGTCTGAATCTATCCTGACGTCGCTGGTCTGGACAACCAGGGTTCCCCCTCCCGACATCGCATCCTTGGCATTCACTATGAGGTTGATGAGTACCTGCTCGAATTGTCCCGGGTCGATATTCACGTAGGGTGAGCGGGACTCGAGGAAGAAGCGGAGGTGTACATTCTCGTTCAGCAGCCTGCGGGACATTTTTTCCAATTCAGCCAGGGATTTATTAATATCGATCAGCTTGGGTTCCAGGGCTTGCTTCCGGGAGAATGCGAGCAGCTGCCGGGTCAGGTTTACTGCCTTGCGCGAGGCGCTCAGGATGCCTTCGACCTCCTCGAGGAGACCGGGTTTATCGCCCACGTCCTCCGCCAAAAGGTTGCAGTAGCCCATGATCGCGGTGATTATATTATTGAAATCGTGGGCGACCCCACCCGCAAGACGACCGATGGCTTCCATTTTCTGGGCTTGCCGTAATTGGGCTTCCAGTTCCTTTCGTTTGGTGATATCGATAAGGTACGCCCGCAATTCGCCGTTGGCAGGTGAAGCGGAACCCGAGGCAGAAAAAACCACGGTCGCCAGAACCGTCACAATGGAACCATCGTGCCGTTTCAGGTCCCATTCCTCTGCGTTCCTTGGGTGAGCATCCCTGATGCGGGACAGGATATTCTCCCCGATGGAGGAGGAAGCGAAAAGGACTGACATGCCCATGCCCCGCAACCCGGCGGTCGAATCGAAGCCAAGCAGGCGGACGAAGGCTTCGTTGCAATCATTTATGGAACCATCGGAATTCGCGGTAAAATTGGCTGAAGGAGCTTCGTTGAAAAGCGATCGGTAACGTTCCTCGCTCAGACGAAGCTGGTGTTCCATTTCATGGCGATACAGGGCGATTTCGATAGCCGTCCGCAATTCGCGCTCTTCGAAGGGTTTGATGATATAACCGAAGGGACGCGATTGTTTTGCAAGTGTGAGGGTTTCCTCATCCGCATATGCAGTCAGATGGATTACGGGAATGGCATGCTTTTCGTAGATGAGACGGGCAGCCTCGATACCGTTTAGTTTCCCCTGGAGCCGTATATCCATCAATACCAGATCGGGTTTGGATATGCCGCAGGCTGTAACGGCATCCTCGCCGGTTGCCCAGGTTCCGCACACCTCGTAGCCGAATCTCTCCAGATGTCGTTTGATATCCAGTGCTACGATATGCTCGTCTTCGCAAATCAGTATTTTAGCCATATCTTATCTCCATCAGAAAGATGCTTCAGACCTGCGCGGCATACCCCAGTTTATGCAGTTCATTCCTGAATTTCTCGATGCTAATAGGTTTTATGAGATACGCGGCGACCCCGCCTTCATGAAACGCGGTCACCACGTTCTTTGGATCCTCCATGACCGTCGTCATGATAATCTTCACTTCGTCGACCGGGGGAATTCCCATTTCCCGTTCCATCCCGCGAATCTTCCTGACCGCTTCGTGTCCGTCGACCCGGGGCATCATGATGTCCATCATTATCAGGTCGTAGGGCTTGGACTCATCCCAGGCCAATTTAAAGGCATCTATGGCTTCGGATCCATCTACGACAACATCGGTCTCTCCGTAGGGGACCAACAATTTCTGCATCATTCGCCGGGACGCAAAATCATCTTCAACTACCAGGGCTCTCATAATTCCTCCGATATCTTTTCGCCGGAATGGACGAGGTTCTCAAGTAACGCCAGTTCCTTCTGAACACCCTCCGGATCATCCCTACGGCAAGCCAGTATGATTTTGAAAAAAATACGTGAAACCGACGGGGCGCCCTGGGCTTCGATGGCTTGCCGGAATCTTGTCGCGGAATTTTCCAGGTCGACGCAGGAAGAGTTCCCAATCAATCCGGCCTCGGCAAGAAATAGTTCAACGATACGGCTGACCTTGCCGCTCGGCTTGTCATCGCAGGCGTAATCCCCTGACTTGGGCACCCTGGACTGATGACTTCTGGAGACGGCAGACGGTATGGCATTGACGATAGGTCCGGAGCCGTTCTTACCAGGGGGTGAACCCTCCTGCAACCTTACGCGCGCCAACTGGCATAATTGATCCCCACGAACGGGCTTGGAAAGGAATTCGACACCGGGGCACAAGGAACGCCATACCGGATCACTACGGGATCCTATCATACCGGCCACTACCAGGCGATTGCCGAAGAAGTTGTGGACAGCATCATTCTTACAAAGTTCAGGTACCTTTTGTTTGAGGGGTGATCTATCATCCACGAGCACCAGCAAGGGTAGTTCGGCACAGGAATCAGAGGCAAGGTCCTCGAGTTCGGTGGCACTTGCAAGGATCCGAACCTTGCAAGGCCAGGTCAAGGCCTGTTCGGCCAGAATTTCCGCCTCATCCGGGTTCATCAAGGCCAGTGCGATGGAAGACCCGGGTGGAAAGGGGTGCATGTCCATCAACGATGCCCCTGCGGTCGGTCCGATTCCAAAAGGCAGGGATACAAAGAAATCACTGCCACTGCCTACCACACTCTCGACGCAAACACTTCCACCCATCAGCTCGGCGAAGGAACGGACAATGGACAAGCCCAGGCCTGTACCGCCATAAGAACGCGTACTGGAACCATCCAGCTGGGTAAAGGCGTGCCAGATCAAGTCGATCCTATCCGTTGGAATGCCGATTCCCGTATCCCGCACGCGCAATTCTATGATACGCGTATCGCCGCATTCAGGCTCGTAGCTAACCAAGTCAAGCCCTAAATCCACCCGGACGCTGCCGCTCTCGGTAAATTTAATCCCATTCGAAAGCAGATTGGTTACGATTTGCCTGAAACACCTGTCATCCCCGAAAAGGGAACGCGGAACCTTCGGATCGGCCCGAAACAGCAGGTCCAGACTTTTCCGGTGAGCCTGAACGGCCATCTCCGCCAGGCAGTCCTCGACGATCGCAACCGGATCGAAAAGCGAACTATTCAGGCTCATTTTCCCGGCTTCGATTTTGGAAAAGTCCAGAATCGAATTGATCAGGAAAAGCAGGTTCCCCGCGGATTGCCTGGCAATCTTAAGGTACTCACCCTGGTCTGCTGACACGGCCATATCATCGGCCAGGCCGATCATACCCATGATGCTGTTCAGTGGTGTCCTGAGCTCGTGGCTCATATTGGAGAGAAAATCGCTTTTGGCCCTGCTGGCTTCCTCAGCGTTGAGCTTGGCCTGAACCAAGGACTCCTCGTAATCCTTTTCCGCGCTGATATCCCTCTCGATGCAGGCGATTTCGACGATTCGGCCTTCAATATCGCGGATGGGCGAAAGGGAAACGGAAGCGGTGATGGACTTCCCGGTCCGACAGTTCCGTTTGGCTTCATATTGGCCTATCTCTTTTCCCCCATGCATGTATCCCGCCAACTCCCGCAGGCGCGTTTGTTCCCGCAAGTCCGGAATAAGCTTATCCACGCCGAATCCGATCATTTCGGAAACGGTATACCCATACATGCGTTCGGCACCAGAATTCCAGGACACAACTTTCAGGGCAGGATCGAGGGAAAAAATCGCATCATGGCTGTTGGCGACGATCGCACCAAGCCTGGTCCGGTTTTCTTCGGCTTTGAATTCTTCCGTCATATCGCGTATCGCCAACACGGTGCCGGTGATGGGGCCCGAGACGCCGGTGGCGGAAAACTTCGATGCCGAAGGGCCTATGCTGGTCCGGATAACCTCAACCGGCCGTTTCCCGGAAGGAGACTCCATAATCAACCATTGGAGATCAGGGCTACCGTCAATCCTTTCACCTGAAGACATCCGGTACTGGCGGGCAAGTTCGGACATGACTGGATTCGGGTGGAAGGTGCAAATTGAATCGATATCGGAGCCATGCTCCATTACGCCATCCACTCCTAGAAGTAGTTCCGCAGCGCGATTCATGAAGATAAGGCGGTTTTGTGGGTCAATGGCCAATACGCCGTTGGAGATGGCGTTCAGGGTACCGTCCAGCCATTCACGGCTATGACGGAGTTCCCGCTCCAGACTGTGTTTATGGACAGCCATTTCTATGGAGATCAGGACTTCCCTCTCCTGGAAAGGTTTTAGTATATACCCGAAAGCCTGGGTAATTCTTGCCCGGGCGAGGGTCTTGGTGTCGGCGAAAGCGGTAATGAAAATAACAGGGACATCGTGATGATCCCTTACCAGCTCGGCGGTCTGGACACCGTCCATCTCGCCTTTCAGTTTGATGTCCATTAAAATAAGATCGGGCTTCTGGTCCGCTACCAACGCCAGGGCGTTTTCGCCGGTGGCAGCGATGCCAACCACCTCATAACCCATGGATACCAGCCGGTTCCGCATATCCATGGCGACGATGCTCTCGTCCTCCACGACGAGGATCCTCAGTTTTTTCTGCCCGTCTTCCATATTATATCAATTCCCGACACTCGCGCGCGTGAGGACTCCGGCGCCGAATGCGCCGCAAAGGGCATTCTCAAGGTTGAGAATAATCAAAAAATCCTTTCCACGCCGACAAATACCTGTCACGAAAGCACCATCTATCCGGGACCCGACAAAGGGCACATGCTCGATGTCGGCAGCTTCCAGATCGGCCACTTCCTGAACGGAATCGGCCAGGACTCCGACTACCAGCTTTTCATCCTCGTACCTGATCTGGGTGACGATTATGGAAGAAGCGGTGGAATCCGCATTCCTCCCGATGCCGAAAACCTCGGTCAGGTCCACTACGGGAACAACGCTCCCCCTATGGTTTATCACCCCTTTAAGATAGGGTGGACAACGGGGAACCCGCGTTATGGGGGGCATCTCCAGAACGACTTCGACCGATCCTACCGGCAACGCATAGCGTTCATCCAATAAGTCGAAGGTCAGAAATTGGCCGGCTTCGGCGACCTGCATTCCATCGGCGGGCATGGATCCGCTACCCGGCCACTTTCCTGACAACGCCGAGTAATTTCTCGGCGCTGAAAGGCTTGACTATCCAACCGGTCGCTCCGGCTTCCTTGCCCTCGTTCATCTTGCTGCCCTGCGATTCGGTGGTAAGTACAATGATGGGGGTGAATTTAAATTTCACATCTTCCCGGACCTTCTTGATGAAGGACAAGCCGTCAAGATTGGGCATATTGACATCGGTTATGATCAAATCAGGGGGTGCCATACTCTGAAGCACCGAGAGCGCATCCAAGCCGTCCTTGGCTTCCACAACCTCGTACCCGCCCTGCTGGAGAACATAGGTGATACTCTGGCGTATTGCCGTGGAATCATCGACAACGAGAACTTTTTTGGACATCGAACCCTCCTCAAACACTCGACAATTATGGTCCAAGCATGCATGAAATGCAAGCTTGGCTCTTCCCCTTCCAATTCTTGGATACTCAGCGCGAACGCTTGATTACCGCATCGGCGATAGCGCTAAGGGGCATGATACTCGTGACTCCCCCCAGCTTGATGGCTTCATTGGGCATACCGAACACGATGCATGAGGCTTCATCCTGGGCTATCGTATGGGATCCGGCAACATGCATCTCCTTCATCCCCCTGGCACCATCGTCACCCATACCGGTCATGATGACACCTATGGCGTTCTTGCCGGCGTAACGTGCAGCCGACCTGAAGAGCACATCGACACTGGGGCGATGCCGGCACACCAGGGGGCCGTCCCTGATTTCCACAAAATACCGGGAACCGGCCCGCTTAAGGAGGGTATGCCTGTTCCCAGGCGCGATAAGTACGCGGCCCCGAACGACTGTATCGTTGTCGGCGGCCTCCTTTACGCTCACCCGGCACAAAGCGTCCAGCCGCTTGGCAAAAGCGGCGGTGAAGTGTTCCGGCATATGCTGAACTATGACCGTACCGGGTGCGTCGACCGGGAGGGCCTCCAAAAACTCGCGCAGTGCTTCGGTACCCCCGGTGGAAGCTCCCACGACAATGACCTTTTCCGTCGTTTCGATTATGGCTCCCCCTACGATGGGTTTCGCCAGAATCACATCGGCGGTAAGTTTCGGAGTGATATCACGGGTCTCCGGACGGTTTGTCAGCTTCCTCACCTTAGCCAGCCTCGCGGCCTTGACTACGTCGCACATGCGAACCTTGGACTCCTCCAGAAATTGCTTGGTTCCCAATTTGGGTTTCTGTATTATATCCACAGCCCCGTATTCCAAAGCGCGCAACGCATTCTCGCTTCCGTCTTCGGTTTTTGACGAGCAGATGACAACGGGAATGGGATCTCCACTCATTATATGCTTCAGGAAGGTAAGCCCATCCATACGCGGCATCTCCACATCCGAGATGATGACATCCGGACGTTCGGCCTCCAGCTTTTTGAGGGCAAAGAGGGGATCCGGGGCGACTGCGCAGACTTCAATCGCGGGGTCGCTTTCCAGTACATCCTTCAGGGTCTGGCGGACTACGGCGGAATCGTCCACAATCATGACCCTTATTTTTTCCATTGCCATCCAGCCTCCCCTTGGGTTCCTTTTGCGATCCGGTAGATGGTAGGTGCGATCGACCGTAACGGAAGATCCATTCCCGTCAGGGTTTCGGAGTGTCCCAGAAACAGGTAACCATCCGGTGCCAGCCGATCACAGAATTTGCGCAGGAGTTTTTCCTGGGTCATCCTTTCAAAGTAAATCAACACATTGCGACAGAAAATCATGTCGAAGGTTTCATGCAAGCCAAAGTCCTCATCCATAAAATTGAGCCTGCGAAAATCCATGCGCTTCCTCAATTCCGGCTTGACCCTCACAAGGGACCGGTTGGGGTCCTTGCTCTTCAAGAGATAGCGTTTTCGGTATTCCAGGGGTACGGGCATTATTTTTTCCATCTCATATATTCCTTCCATGGCGAGGGTCAGGACCTTGGTGGAAATATCGGTAGCCATTAGGGTCCAGGCAAACGATGGGTCCGTCCGCCGGTGTTCCTCCAACACCATGGCCATGGTATATGGTTCTTCCCCTGTGGAACACCCTGCCGACCATACCCGAAAAGGCGCTCCGCCTATTGTCTTGCGATCCGGAAGCAGACGGTTCAATAAAAAGTCGAAGTGATCCGCCTCGCGGAAGAAATCGGTCTTGTTGGTGGTCACCGCATCGATCATGTGGATGAGTTCGGTACGTAAGCCTTCCTCACTGAAGACATATTCCACATATGCGGAATAATCCGGCAAGGAAAGCTGGCGCACCCGACGCGAAAGCCGGCTTTCCAGCATGACACGCTTGACCGGGGGCATCTTGATGCCCAATTCCCTCTCGATGAATTCACTCAGACGACTGAAATCCCGTTTCGTCATGGCCAGGGGATAGGTTTGTGCCGATGGCGGTTCCGGGTCCCGTCCGGGAGCGGACCCTTTCCCGTCAGACGGCTTCGGAAACGGAAGTGGCATCGTTTTTAAACCCGAGCATTTCTTCCTGCTGCGCTACCAGTCCCAAGCGGTTGACGTCGACAATGAGGGCGACCGTGCCGTCTCCAAGGATGGTGGCGCCGGATAGCCCGTCCGCCGATTTGAACATCCTGCCCAGCGGTTTGATGACAGTCTGGTAATCGCCTACAACCTGGTCGACCACAAAGCCGATACGGGCATCATTGGCGTTGACGACCACGATCTGTTCGATGTCGGGTGGAACACCGGCAACATCGTATAATTCCCGAATCCCCACATACGGCAGTATTTCATTCCGGTAATCGAGCATGCGGCGGCCAGTACCCTGTCCCTCGTGCTGGCGGCCCTGGATTTCAATGCATCCATCCACCGATGCGAGGGGAATGACGTAATTCTCGCTGCCAACCCGAACGAGCAGGCCTTCGATTATCGCCAGGGTAAGCGGGATACGCAGGCTGATGGTGGTTCCCTCACCCCTTTTCGAAAAGACCGACACGAGTCCGCCCAACGCATCGATCTCCCGCTTTACCACATCCATGCCTACACCGCGGCCAGACACCTTGGTGACCGTCTGGGATGTGGAAAAACCGGGTGCGAAAATGAGCTGGAAAAGCTCCTGCTCGCCCAGGACAGCTCCTTCAGCGACGATGCCCCTTTCGATAGCCTTGGACAGAATGCGTTCCGTGTCCAGTCCGCCACCGTCGTCGGAAACCTCTATCAGTACATGGGCACCTGAATGGATCGCCGACAAGGTCACCGTGCCTTTCCTGGGTTTGCCCGCGGCTTCGCGCCGGGCAGGCAGCTCTACACCATGATCCACGCTGTTGCGTATAATGTGGACCAGGGGATCACCAAGCCGTTCTATGACCGTCTTGTCCAGCTCGGTTTCCGCGCCGGAAGTCACCAGATCGATTTCCTTGCCGAGTTCGGATGCCAAGTCCCTCAACAAGCGCCGGAACTTGCTGAAAGTCGAACCTATCGGCAACATGCGTATGCTCATCGTATTGTCCCGCAACTGTGAGACCAGGCGCTCGAATTGTTCGGAAATGATGGAAAGTCCTGCATCGCGCAGGTTTGAGGAAGTCTGGTTGAGCCGTGCCTGTAGCGTAACCAGCTCACCCACCAAATCCACCAAGGCATCCAGTTTTTCGCTGGCAACGCGGATACTCGTGGTGCTCAGGTCCTGCTGCCTCGACTCCTTCAGCTTCCGCAGGTGATTTTGCTCATCCAACGCACTCTTGACTTGTTCTGGGGTGGCGATCCTTTCCGAGACCAGAATCTCACCAAGCCTTTTTTGGGAACCCGCGACACTCTCGATTTTATCCAGTGTGGTGATGCCCCGTTCGACAAGAATATCGCCGATACGCTTGATTTCCTCGCTTTCGAAATCCAGGGCATTCCCACCGGGCGTTTCCTTCTCTATCTGAATCTCACTGGAGTCCTCGACAAAAATAAAGACGTCACGGATGGCATCCTCACCCTTGTCCGTCGTCAGGTTGATTTCCCAAGCCACGTAGCAGCTTTCGGGATCGATGGCGGAGAGGTTTGGAATCCTTCCGGTAAGGGGTGCCAGGGAAATTTCCCCCAAAGAACGCAGTTCGTCCAATAGGAGTAGCGGTTTGGTACCATTACGAAACACATCGGTACCGGGCACGAAACGGATATGGAAACGTTCGTTTTCATGGGTGGAAGGTGAAACCAGCGGAGAATCAACCCCGGGTCCACTCCCGGAATCGGATGCGGGAAACGGGCTCCCAGGGGAAACGGCCAAGTTGCCCGGCAATTCGGAAGCAGCCTCGCGTTCCTTGATCTTGGCGGCGATTCGCTTGGCCGAGTGGTTTTTGAATTCAGCCACCAGCGCCTCCGCGCTTACGTGAACCTCCGCTCCCGTGTCGGTAAACATCAGGCTTATCAAATCCCGGGCCCGCAGGGTAAGGTCTATGAGTATCCTGTCGGCAACGAAGGCCCCCTCCCGCAAAAGGTCCATGATGGATTCGATTTCATGGGTGAAATAGGAAATTTCATCGAATCCGAACATTGCCGAAGAACCCTTGATGGTGTGCATGGTACGGAAAACGGAGGAAATGGTATCCATATTGGATGGATCCTCTTCCAGCTCCAGCAGGGTGGCTTCAAGATTGTTCAGGAGTTCCGCAGCCTCTTCCCTGAAGGCTTCCTTGAATTTTTCAATCATCCCTCTACGCTCCTTGGCTTTTCCGCCACCAGGACGAATAGTTCGGCTTCTATCTCACACACACTTTCCGCAGCCGCCGATATGAAACCCGAGACGCGCAGGGCTCTCAGGAACTCGGGTCGCACCGTCCCACCCAGATGGAAGTTCTTACCGGTTTTGCGGGCTTCCAGCCAGGCCGATACAAGCAGTTGGATAATGGCAAGATCGACGGAATCCAGGAGGGAAACGCTGACTACAACTTGGGAGGCTTGTCCGAAAGCGGCAAGCAGTTCGGTACGGACCTCATTCGCCCGCTCCACCGACAAAACACCTTCCCAACTGAGGACTTTAACGGATACACCAGCAACGGCCATAGGCACCTCACGCTAAGTATAGGTCTCGAAGCTTCGACGGCAAGGAGGGAAATTACAAGGTATTGCTGATATCCAGATACGCCGGCAAGCGCATAACGCTTTCGAGGTATCCCATACGCCTTTTCTTTACAAAAATATCGAGCATCGCCCAACCGCCTTCCTTATCGACACGGAACCCGTTCACGGTGACAGGGTCGTTTTCCGAAAGGCCGGCCTCATCGGCGATGGATCCCCGGAGCACCCGCTTGACGATGAACTGTGGCGAAAACGGTCCCCCACCGGACGGTGCCAACAGCAGGCCATAAAGCGGAACAGCCAGCCTTTCACGGGTATCCTTTTTTGAGGCTTCCAATAGAGGCGAATCCGGCCGGGGATCGCAGATCAAAGCGTAGGTCTTCCCGTCAGATAGGGAAAGCTCCACCAACTCTCCCGGTCGCCTTATGAGCAACATATCCTGAAGTTCGGTGACGGAGACGGCTTTCTTGCCATCGATGGTAAGAATGCGGATTTCCTCGGAGATCAGCTGTTCGGCGGCCGGAGTACCGGGGGCCACGTATACTATTTCGATACCATCGCCGCTTTCGTGCAGGGTCAGTCCCAACCACGAACGTTCCACCAATCCGCCAGAATAGAGGTCAGGCAATACAGCGGCGAGCCTGGACACGGGCACGGCGAAATTCAGGCCCTCGAACTGTTCGATACCCGCAAAAACCACTCCCGCCAACCGACCTTCCGCATCGACAACGGGTCCACCGGAATTGCCATGATTTACAGCGGCGTCGATCTGCACGACATCGCCCAACTGGAGGAAGCGGCGGCCGGTCGCCGACACTATTCCCGCAGTAACGGTACTTTCAAGCCCTGCCGGCGAACCGATGGCGAGCACCTTTTCACCTGGCCGGAGGTTGGCCTCGTCCAGGACGCTGAACACGAAATCCGGCGTTATCTCGGCCTTGATCAGGGCAAGATCCATGATGGGGTCCCACCCGATGACCTTGGCGGGAATGCGCGGGCTGGATGAATCTCCCATCCGGATGAAAAGGCGCGAATACCCCTCGTACTCGGGATCGACCTCGCTCTGGATGACGTGGTAATTTGTAACCAGATGACCTTGGGTATCCACAAAAAAAGCGGAACCAATAACCCGGTCGGGAATCCCCACGCCCTTTTCGATACGCAGCCCCCTGTCCACCCAGACAGTAGCGACACCCTTGATCATATCGGAAGGCGCATCCTGTCCCGAGGCATACAGCCGGTCGCCATCCGGAACGGCAAGACCTGCGCCATCGACAATCCTGAGAAAAAAGGCAGCGCTGCGTCGTTGGCGCTCCCTCACCGCGCGTTCAAGAAAAATCAAGGCCGAATCGGGACCGAAAGAACCGGAAATCAAAGCCCTTGATGCCGCGATGAATGCGGGCACCACAGAGTCACGCGCAAGCAACGACTTTGCCAGATTGAGCGCAAGTGCGGGTTCTGACGGTTCGGAAGCCCCCAATCCAAGAGCCCTGAGCGTCCGTTTCAGTGAGGCTGCGTCAGCCCAACGGCTTTCCATAACCGCCTTCCGAAACGTATCCTCGATAGCCCGGATGGCTGAACTGCGGAACTCTTTTGTACGGGCTTCGGTTTCAATGCCTTCCGCATCGTCGTATCGTTCACGATATACCCCAAGCAGATGGATTGCCCTGGCAGGGTTGGTCTCCAACTCCCTCGATATATCCTCCAGCCGGGTTTCGCCCGTCGGTCGCACCGGGCTCAAACGGGTAGACGCCGAAGCACAGGAAGAAAGAATAATAACAGGGAGCATTACAGGGAGTAATAGTACGGATAAAAGGGACGCAGAAGTCATTCTCATCTGCCCGCCCCGCCAATACCATCATCGACCTTGGCCGGAACCGGGACTGTAGTTTCCACCCTATCCCAGACGCCGTCGGAATCATGGTCCCAGGAACTTTCCAACCGTCCGTCTTTCAGCCGGCGTTCCCTATATTCAATAATACCATCCCCATCCAAGTCGGTTTCCGATAATTCGGGGTTCTTGTCCGGTATCGCAAACTTCTGGATGGTTTCAAAACGCCCGTCGGCATCGAGGTCAAACCGACGCGTAATCGGAGAGCCATTACGATAATCGGTCTCAGCAATTATGCGGCCACCTGAACGTTCGACAGCCTTCCAGGGCATGGCTCTGGAAAATTCAATCCGTTCCACGGAATCTGCAGTCAAGGTTCCCCTTCGTTCCAGGGCGACTGCGAATGAAACGAGGGAACGCCCGGTCAGCCGCGGTGATACAAAATCCGGAACGGGAAAGCGGGGAGTCAAAGCGGGAACTCCTGAATAGAGCGGTACAAGCAGCACTGGCGAATACGGAAAAGCTGCCGGGCCGAAAAAATAAACGGTGGATCCGGACTCCGCCCGTTCGAGATAAGGGTACCGCTCCCAGCGAAGGCTCAGCCGATCCGGTCCGCCAACCTCCACAGGCCGGGAAGGCAAAGAACCGGGTCCAGCGGGATTCTCCCCAACTTCTGGTGGATCAAAGCCGATATAATCCGGATCGGTAAAAAGAAGGCGCCCTTTCACTGGAAGATCCTGGGAAAAATCCAGCTCCAGTTCGCTGATTCCATCCTGATTGGCGTCGTACAGGTACGATTCAAGCTTGCCGAATTTATAAACTGCGGAGGATTCTACCCACCCGTCATCATCCTCGTCTTCCAGGATGGAACCGGAAAAAGCATTTGCATGCCGTCCGAAAAGGGCGCGGGACCCCTCGGTCCGTATTTTGGAGAAAGTCGATCTGATAAGAGACAAGGACAGTGAGGATCCGCTGAACAATTCCTCTATCCCTTCCGCTTCGCCCAACAAACCCAGTTCCATCGCGATGGGAATGGATAGTGCGCTCGGAACGGGGGTTCCACGGTAAGACGCGACGAGCCTTTTCCGCTCTTCCGTGTCCCGTATGAAAGCCTGTGCGGCCAGAACAAGGGATGGATCGGTCTCGGCCAGAAAATACAACCCTTTCAACGCGCTGTCCACCAAACGCAGATCCTCGATGGAGGGTTGCCCCTTTGCGGCATTTTTAAAAAACAGGGAGGGGAACCGGGTATCCCGGGGATGGTCGACAAGTGCGGAACCCATCAATGACCTGTATGCGTGTATATCGGACTGCCCAAGCAGGGCGAGCAGGGTCAGATAATCCGAATCCGCACTGTAGCCCGCGCTTTCCAGGGAACGAAGGGCTTCCCCGAATGCGCGCAGGCGTATCAGGCACTCTGCCTCCAGCAACCTGGCCTGTTCCGCCGAGTACAGATCCCAACGGGATACGAGCAAGCCGCGCCTGACAGATTCGAGGGCGCTCCCTACTGGCCTGCCAAGCTTGAGTCGCGCAAGGGCCAGAAGGTACGATAGATCGGATGCGTCGTCGGCATAATCCGCGGCACCGGATAGGACGGTCTCAGCGTCCTTCCAGCGCCCCGCCTCCGCAGCTTCGATAGCGTACGCACGGTAGCGGTAAGCGATAGCCGGCAGACCCCGCGGGGTCTCATCCTGAGCGTGCACGATGGAAGCGAGCAACAGAAGACCGACGACCACCGCAAAGCCACGCATTTAGGCCTCCAGATTCTCCGCAACCGTTGTTTCCGGGCTTGCGGCCTCCGCAGAAGCTGCCTCGGACCGGCCCGGAACTATCCTTTCGGGCAAGCCCAGCAGGGTACGTATGTCGTCGCCCGATAGGGTTTCCTTCTGGATCAGTTCCAAAGCAAGTTTTTCCAGGGTATCCTTGTGCTCCGTAAGTATGCGTTCGGCGTCCCTCAGGCTCCTGTCCAGTATGGCCTTTACGGCATCGTCAATCTTGCGGGCCGAATCCTCTGAATAATCCTTGTGTCGGGCAATTTCCTTGCCGATGAAGATTGGTTCCTCTTCCTGGCCGAACGCGACTGGACCGATATTCTCGGCCATGCCCCATTCGCAGACCATGCGACGGGAAAGCTCTGTGGCTTGCTGGATATCCTGCTTGGTACCGGTGGTGGTTTCGGCATAGAAAAGCTTCTCCGCTACCCAGCCGCCATACATGATGGTTATCCGGTCCTCTATCCAGCCTCGGGTGCGGCTGTAGGTGTCCTCATCTGGGATGGACAACGCAAGGCCCAGGGCCCTCCCGCGCGGGACTATGGTGACCTTGTGCAGGGGATCTGCATTTTTCAGATGATAGTGCAGCAGGGCATGGCCCGCCTCATGAAAAGCCGTCATCCGGCGTTCCTTCTCGGAAATCACCATGGACTTGCGTGCGACTCCCATCAGGACCTTGTCACGGGCTTCCTCAAAATCGGACATCTCGACAGTGGGCTTGTCGTTCCTGGCGGCAAAAAGCGCGGCCTCGTTGACAAGGTTGGCAATATCCGCACCGCTGGTTCCCGGTGTGGCCCGCGCCAGATACGGAAAATCCACATCGGTGGATAAGGGAACCTTTTCCGCGTGGATACGCAGGATGGCTTCCCGTTCCTTGATGTCGGGCATGGCGACGACGACCTGCCGGTCGAAACGACCGGGACGAAGCAGGGCAGGATCAAGTACATCCGGCCTGTTCGTCGCGGCGAGCATTATGACTCCGTCCTTTGAATCGAAACCATCCATCTCCACAAGCATCTGGTTGAGGGTCTGCTCCCGTTCATCGTGGCCGCCACCGTAACCCGCTCCGCGGGTACGCCCCACGGCGTCCAGCTCGTCAATGAATATGATGCATGGTGCGCTCTTGCGTCCCTGTTCAAACAGGTCGCGCACCCGACTCGCACCTACGCCGACGAACATCTCCACAAAGTCCGAACCGGACATATGGAAGTAGGCGACTCCGGCCTCCCCGGCAACGGCTTTGGCAAGAAGGGTCTTGCCTGTACCCGGCATGCCCACCAAAAGGACGCCTTTGGGTATGCGGGCTCCCATCTTAGTGAATTTTTGCGGATTCTTGAGAAAGGCAACCACTTCCTGCAGTTCGTATTTGGCCTCTTCCTGGCCGGCAACATCGGCGAAGGTGGTTTTTTTGGTCGCTTCAAGATAACGTTTCGCGCGGCTCTTACCAAACTGGAAAGCCTTGTTTCCACCACCCTGGGCTTGTCGGAACATCAGCCAGATGAACACGAAACCAATGGTCCAAGGCAGGAATTCGAGAAAAATCCTCAAAGGCGATACAGTACCAACGGCACCTGAAACCTTCACACCCTTTTCTTTAAGGGTGCGGATCAAATCCGGATCATCATAGGGAATCATTGACGTGAAAAGCCCCGTATCCCCACCCGATCCTTTCAGGGTTCCCTGAATGGAATTCCCGTCGACGATCTTTACGGCATCCACCTCACCGCGATCAAGGTATTCCACGAAGGAAGAATACGGAATCTCCGCAGCAGGCTTCGCATCCTTTGAAAAAAAGAACACGGCAAACAAACCGATGGTTATAAGCAAAAAGACGAGGGCGAACCGATTGCCGGCTCCACCCGCCACAGGAGGCCGCGGCGTCTTGTCGTTGGAATCATTAAGCATCATACCCCCGAATCGATATCTTGAACCTATAATATAGAAAAGAACGCCCTTCGCGCATAGCCCGCCGGCCTGTCTTTATGTACAAGCTCCTTCAGGACCGGCTTTCCCTTCCTATCCCGCGATATCAACGCCGCGATACCTCCGGAATCCTCCACCAAGGCGAAAGGTTCCGGAAAGACAGCGCCATCCTTGTTTGACAGGCGGACAAGACTACGATCCTGCGATGAACATGATCTGATAACGAAAGGAAGTTCCACTCCGACCCGATTGATAAAACCGTCAGAGTCATCCACCACTTTGCCTGATGGGCATGAAACCCCGATGGCGGTTTCCTTCAGTTCAACCAGGAAGCATGTTCCATCAATTTCCAGCACGCCTGGCTCCCGGATGACTATTGCAAAGCCTGTTTCGGACCCATGTCCCCCCCTTACCGTGGCGACAATGCGGGAATCCCTGCGTTCGACGAGTACTGGTCCAAGATCCATTGCCTTCACGGTTCCGGAAGCGAAAACAGCGATGGCTTCCCGCCGTGGTTCCTTCCTGCCCCGTGGCGCTGGATCCGCCTGGGGGCAACCGGTCTTATGGGTATCCAGGCGCAACAACGCGTCCACAACCTGGAATAGGGCTTCTTCCCGAAGGATTGGGGCTTGGCTGAAAAAATTCACCTCGTCGGTGGCGAACGCGTTGAAAGCCCGATTGTCAGCTGTCCACAAGATGCGCTTTTCCGCCTCGGCCGAGAGGAATTCTGCTGTCCTGGCCTGTGTTCTGGCCAAGGAGTGGATCGAACCCTGCCAACCGGGAAAATCCGTATCCAGCAAGGGAACAAGCCCCAGGCGGACGCGGTTTCGAAGGAATGAGGGATCCACATTGGTGGAATCGGTGCGATACCTGATACCGAGCGAATCAAGATAGGCCAGAACCTCAGCCCGACCAAGCCGTAGCAGAGGCCGTACGAGGGGCCCCCGTTCCATCGGCATGGCAGCCAGGCCTGCGGGTCCTGAACCCCGCAATACACGTATCAGGACGTGTTCAAGCGCGTCGTCCCGAGTATGGCCAACGGCTATGCGTTTCGCCCCCAGCCGATCCGCTTCCCGGCGCAGGGCATCCATGCGGAATTCCCTGGCAGCGGCCTCGATGCCACAGCCTTCTGTGGCCGAACGCCCCGAGATATACCCAGGAGCAGCCGAGATTATGGATAGACTGATGGATAAGGAATCGCACAACGAGGAGACTGCAGCCGCGTCTTCCCGGCCCTCATACTCCGGACGCAAACCGTGGCTTATATGTACGCAGACGAGCGAAATTCCCATTTGGGGGCATAGGCGGGAAAGGGATACCAGCATGGCGGTGGAATCGGCACCGCCCGAGACGGCTACGGCGAGGCAAGGAACCGCACCGATCGAACCCATGGCCAAAGAGACAGCAGCCTCGAAGGAGGCTACCGCAGGATTTACCCGAGAGGATGTATGCGGCATTTCGACATCGCGAACTCCCAAAAGGAATACGCCGCCTTTCAAAGGCGGCGATTCCTCGCAGGCAGGTTACGCCTTGGCAGCGGCTTTAGGAGAAGCGGCGCCAGCTGCAGGAGCAGCGCCAGCTGCCGGAGCGGCACCGGCAGCGCCAGTGGCACCGGTTGCGCCGGCAGCACCGGCTGCGGGAGCGGCGGCGGTATCCGTCGCAACGACCACTTCTGCCTTGGCGAACTTGACCACAGCAATGACCTGATCAGCGGAACTCAGAATCCTTACATCCGCACTTAACTTCAATTCCCGGATATGGATCGACTGATTGGGTTTCAATTCGGCGACATCAACGTCGATCCTCTCAGGCAGGAACCTGGGGAAGCACTCGACCTCAATTTCATGCATGGGGTTTTCCAGGATGCCACCATCGCGGACGCCAACCGGAACACCTACCAGGTGGAGGGGAACGCGGGCTCGTACGAGCTTCTTGGAATCGACCTCATAGAAGTCGACATGCATGATCCTACCGGAAATGATATCATGCTGGGTATCCTTGACGAAGGCCTCGCGGAAAGCACCTTCGACATCGAGTTTGACAATGGTACTCTCGGAAATTCCCTTGATACCCTTGGCGAATTCGATGGCGTCCAGATCGAGCGGAAGCGAGACGCCACCTTGTCCGTACACGACTGCCGGAACCCGGCCTTGCTTGCGGAGTCGGGCTGTGTTGCGCGAACCCAAATCGGCACGCTTGCGGGCCGTAAAAACTACCTGATTCATCTATGTACTCCTTGTCTGACGCGCAGAACGCGTATTTCCTGGGACGGCAGGATTCGAACCTGCGAATGCCGGGATCAAAACCCGGTGGCTTACCGCTTGCCGACGTCCCAATGCAAAAAAACTACTACTCTGTACGTACACCTAAAATCAGACGCCTACCATCTGAACTCATACCTCAACATCGGGATCGTCCTGGACATTTCCTGAATCGTACACATCAAGAATTCGCTTTTGCAGTTCCGCCCTGAACTCCGGATGGATGGGATGCGCTACATCCTTGTATTCTCCAGCCCTTGTTTTTCGGCTTGGCATCGCAATGAACACACCGCTTTTGCCTTCAATGATCTTTACGTTATGAACTACGAAACAATCATCAAAAGTCACCGTCACGTACGCTTTAAGCTTGCCTTCGCTCGTTACCTTGCGAATTCTGATGTCGGTGATGTCCATTGCGGCTCTCCTCTTTTCCCTCTCCGGTTTTGAACGCTCAAACTATTGTAATACCGCATCCATGGAGCGCGCAAGGGGACGAGCCGAAAGCACGAAAGGCCACCGCCCTTTCAGATGGGAAGCGGCCGCTTCCGATGCCTCATGATCGGGAAAAATGCCAAAACAAGCGGAACCGGAACCGGAAAGGGAGGCAAAAACAGCGCCTTCGGAACGAAGCGCTGTCAGCATCCGGTCGTATCCAAAGGATTGCTTCCGAAGGACCGGGTAGAAATCATTGCGGAAAGGCCAGGTCGAGGGGTTCGATAGCACCGCCTTTTCCAGACCCGTATGCTCGGTATCAGCGGTGCAAGCTCCGGTTTCCACGCTCTTTCCACCCTCGAGACGGGCGTGATCGAGTAGGGAATACGCACGACCAGTGTCGCTCGGAAAACCCGGATGGATAAGAACCACACCATAATCCAGGTATGCGGGAACGTTTCTGACTCGTTCACCCCTACCTTCAACAATCGCGGTTCCCCCGAAAAGGAAAAACGGGACGTCGCTGCCCAAGCTTTGGGCTACTTCTTCCAGTTCAGCTAGTGATAAGGCTTCGCCCGACATGCGGTTTAAGGCCATGAGAGCAGCGGCGGCATCGGAGGATCCCCCGCCGAGACCGGCTCCCAACGGCACCCTCTTTTCTACCCGGATACGCACGCCACCATCGAACCCACTCGCGCGGCGAAAGGCCAGAACTGCCTTGCTTACTATATTTTGCTCCGGCGGCACCGTACCGTCCATCAGGACTTCACAGGCGGAACAATCTTTCAAAGACACGACCGTCAAATCATCTCCGAAATCGAGAGCCTGGAACACGCTCTGGATATCGTGGAAGCCGTCTGGTCTACGATCAAATATTCGGAGGTGGGTATTGATCTTACACGACGCCGCGACGAAGATACCATCTCCCATGATCAGCACACGATTATACCCATCCAACGACTTTTGTCAAAGGCCTCCGATTCTCGTTGACTCCCAAAATAGGCTCACCTATACTGAAGCTGTGTTGGAATCCATACGATCATCTTTTACGGAAGCAACCCATCTAGTTCTCGCGGAAATCGGGTTCACCGCTGCAAAAATCACTCCCGTTTCCGGCAATGTGAAAGAAACCATCGATCTTATAGCAAGTATCGGACTGGTAGGACAGCTGAAGGGTTACTTCATACTTCGTTTCGGGACGCCTTCGGCGACCGAATTCGTCAAGACGCTTTCGGGCTCCCTCGGGATGGACGATGCAGACCACTCCGATCCCCATTTCAGGAAAGCGGCGATCAGCGAGATCGCGAATCAATTTGGAGGCAAGGCCATCGCGTTACTGTCCGAAAAGGGCATGGACTGCATGATAACCCCCCCGACCGTCATCACCGGCAACGGAGTGGACGCGACCCTGCCTGAATCGGACGACACGTTCGAGTTCTCCATCGTCGATTCCTTCGGTTCTTTCAGGTGCATAGTTGCCCTGAAAGGAAGCAAGCCTGTCTGAACTTTCGAAAAGGAGTTTTTTTCTTCGCTCGCATGACGAGTACCTGTTGACAGAGCCCAAAGCTCTCCCTTATGTTTCTATGGAAATTCCTTTAGAGATGACGGAGAAAGACATGGTTCCCTTTGAGACCATAGATACGAATCTGATGCTCGAAGTAATACCCGTGCAAACTGGGTCAACGGAAACAAGCCCCTTCCCCTTTCCATCTATCGCCTTTGGCGATGACTTTGAGGATGACTACGAGGAAGATGATATGGACGAAGATGAAGATTTCGACGACATGGACGAAGAGGATGATTTCGACGACGATTTCGAAGACGATTTCGAAGACGAAGATGATGAGGACGATGATTTTGATGAAGACGACGAAGACGACTTCGGTGACGATGAAGATGATGATGAATTCGATTACGAAGACGATGTAGATTTCGACGATTTTGACGAATGACAGCTACATCCCGGCGTAAGATTACGCCGGGATGTAGCCATTCCCCCTAAAAAACTACTTCAATTCCCATACTTTCAAATCCATTGGGATTATTCCTTGGTATGGTCCGAATCTGAAGCATCCCGCCAGCAAACTGCCGCGTCTCCCCACAAACGTTCAAGCTCGTAGAAGGATCGGGCCCTTGAGGTCATCAGATGAACGACGATATTTCCAAAGTCGATCAGGCTCCATTCTTCGTCGGAAGCTGTTTTGCGCTGACGCCTTAGTATGGTCAGATCATGCTCCGACGCGTATTCCTTCAGGTGACGATGCATTCCCTTCAGATGGGTAGAACTGGTTACGGTCGTTATGACGAAAAAATCGGTCCAGGTATTGAGTCCGGTCAGATCCAATGCCAGGGCATCGATGCCCTTATGACCGGCGAGCAGTTTTGCGATCCCTTCGGCCGCTTCTTTCGTGTTACGGTATGACAAATCTTCCATTAAAATCCTTCCCTATTATGAGGGTAAAATCCACATCAGCCTCCAGACCGCCATCGGATCCCGAGTCGCCGGAAACAGCACGCATTTCGGTACGTACGGTTTCGCATTGAATGACATCCGCGAAGAGTCGGACTGCCTTCTCATCGCCGATCCTGTCTATTATTTCCGTACTTGCATAATCGGTGCTGTCGGCATTCCCCACCTTGAGGGCTTCATAGCCAAAGCCCTGGAGCAACTCTGCGGTCTTTTTGGCCACCCCCTGCCTGGGCGTGCCGTTCAGTACTTCAATTGTGTACACCCGTTCAGCGGACCAGCCATCATCCTGCCGGACCAAGGACGAGAGCGACTGCTTTACTATATCCTTTATCAGGGTTCCATCATAGAAGGGAAAAAGCAGTGTCTGCCCGGATACGTCCCTCTGGTTTCCCGCCACACGCTGGATCACCAGTTTATCCACATCTATGTCCGCCAGGGTCGCAACGAGCCGTTCGAAGGAACCATCGTCGATGTTGGTACGGGATAGGCTGAAAAACAGGGATCGTACGGGTTTCGACGAAAGGAAGGGATATCGTTCTCCCAGGCGCTTTATCAGGGAAAGCATTACCCTTTGCCGTCGCGCTATTGCCGCTGAAGGATCCTCATCCTCCAGCTTGTACACAGCGTACTGGACGGCCTTACCGCCGTCCAACACCACGGTACCAGCGGGAAGGAGTATCTTGGGGTCCGTATCATAGGATTCCACCGGATCAGGAATGAATACTTCCAGACCTTCGAGTAAATCCACAAGCCTGGCAAAATTTGTAATTTCATAGGAAATCGAAAACGGAATCTCCACCCCAAGCACATCCGAGATTTCATTCAGGTAGAAAGCCGGATTTACCGGATCGTAGAGGGCATCGATCCGGTCCACCCTTTTAAGGGATTGTATGATAAGCCCCAATTCTCCAGGAACATCGAAAATTGCAGCCCGTTTGGTCGTAGGGTAATACATCAGGACATAGGAAAAGAGGGGTTTACCGTCCTTCTCCACAACGAACAGGGTATTCACTATCCGATCGCCTGAAAGTGCCGTGTCCATCGGGTCGATGCGGACAGAAAAGTAGAGTCCTATGGCGCCTGCTATGAGAATGGCAACCATGGCAGTCAGGAAAAAAATGCTTGCATCCATCTTGACCGCTTTCATCCGTTCGACTCCGACTGCAAGCGGGATAAAAGTGCAAGGGTTTCCTCGAACACACGTTTTCCACGGGAATGCAGGTGGTCGACATTGTCGGACAACACGGCGAGGAAGAGCTCATCCGCCCTTGCGCTGAGGGCCAATACCCGC
The DNA here is from genome assembly GCA_964202565.1 of Breznakiellaceae bacterium. Classification (GTDB taxonomy): domain Bacteria; phylum Spirochaetota; class Spirochaetia; order Treponematales; family Breznakiellaceae; genus SZUA-426. Next base: position 25,223 of record CAXNJE010000024.1, read on the forward strand.
AGGGCAGGACTCACGCCCCTTCGGGAAGGCTCGATCTTATCCGCTGCGTAGACTAGTTTGGCCAGGGTGCCCATCGACTCCGATCCCAAGGTATGCATGCGGATGGATTCAAGGACGTCCAGGTCCCGGACCCCGAAATTTTTTTCCAACGAACGGGCTGACGCGCGGGCGTGAAGCAAGGATGGCAACTCCTGTTCCATAGGGGAGAGTGGGCCATCATTTTCGAGTGCCAGACTTCGCATGGCCTCGAAAGGAAGTTCCTTGCAAACATCGTGGGCTATACCCGCAAGGTAGCCCTTATCAGGATCCTGCCCGTTTCGTTCACAAAGATCCGCCGCAATCAAGGCCACACCCCGCGAATGCAGATAGCGGGCTTCGCTCAGCTGGCTGAAAACCCAGCGATCAACCCGCCGGCACAGATCAGTGTATTCCGAGGGTGGGGTCGCCCCCCACGAATAGAGTGAGCGTTTCTCGATGATATCCCTCACCCCATCGGGCACCAGATAGCGCCAGGCTCCATTTTCCGCTATGAGTTTCCGTATATGGCTTGAAGAAAGTTCGAAACGCGGGTTTCCAAGGAACCGATGGGGATACCGGAACGACTCAGAGAGGTCGTTGGCAATTGGAACACGAGAAGCAATTACAAGGTCGACGCGGGACGCCAACTCATCGGCGCTCTTCCATGAAGAGAAACCCGGCAACAGGTCATCGCCCAGTATCAGCGAGAGCTTGCCCTTATGGGCATATCGCTCCTCGATGTCGCCTATGGTATCTATGGTATACGAAACGCCGCCACGCCTCAATTCGCAATCATCCACCACGAGGCGCCGATCATCAGCCACAGCTGCAGCGAGCATGCGCAGACGGGATTCGCTGTCGGCGCCGTCAAGCACTGCCTTGTGCGGAGAGATGGATGAAGGTATCAGGATGATGCGGTCGAAGGCGAAACGCCTGGCAGCCTCGTCGGCAAGACGAAGGTGCCCGAAATGCACGGGATCATAACTCCCGCCCATAAGAGCTACCTTCACTTCCGGGACGCCTCCGCGACGTCCAGCTCATTGACCATGCGGGAGAAGGCTTCCGATACCGCGTCCAGCCCCTCTCCGCTAAATACGGAAACCCCTATTATCCGCTCGTCGGGATAACGTGCGCGGATTTCATCCAAGCGCTCGGCAGTTCCTTCAAGGTCAAGCTTGGTCCCCAGAATCAGACGGGGCTTTTCCACCAATATGGTGGAAAAAGCTTCCAATTCATGGGATAGGGTATCGAAGGCTGTAAGGTAACTGTCGTCGGAAAGGTCTATCATGAAAGCCAGACCAGCCGCGCGGGAAACGTGCTTGAGAAAGCGGATTCCCAGGCCGGCGCCTTCGGAAGCGTGTTCTATCAGCCCTGGGATATCCGCCAATACGATGTCGCGGTCGCCGACGGTCAGCACCCCCAGATTGGGAATTTTGGTGGTGAAGGGATAGGCGGCTATTTTTGGCCGGGCGTTCGTAAAACGGTCCAGAAGCGAGGATTTGCCGGCGTTGGGGAAACCTACAAATCCGATATCGGCCATGACCTGCAGTTCTACCCGCAATTTGCGGACTTCACCGGGTTTGCCCGGAAGGGCTGTGGTGGGTGCCTGGTTTGTGGAAGTCTTGAAGTGGACGTTTCCCCAACCTCCGTTTCCGCCTTTCAGGTAGAGGAATTGCCCTTCCTCACCGCCAAAGTCGCGTATGAGTTCGCCGGTATCCGCATCCAGGATGATGGTTCCTGGCGGAACAGGCACGATGATGTCGTTGCCGTCGCGGCCAAAACACTTGCGGCCTTCACCGTCACGGCCGTTTTCGGCGTGGAAGGTCTGCTTGTAACGCAGATGGGCAAGGGTACGCAGGTTGCGGCGCACCTCAAAGATGACGTCCCCGCCCCTGCCGCCGTCACCGCCGGAGGGTCCGCCCATGGGGGCATTCTTTTCGCGACGGAACGCGGCGCATCCGTTCCCGCCCTTGCCGGAGGCTACTTCAATAAGGGCTTCGTCAGCGAATTTAACCATATATCCCATTCAGAAAAAAAATAGCGCGCCTTGTGGCGCGCCGAAAGCGACAGACGGAACCTCGGTTGGAACCGGATTCCATGTGGTATCGCTTACTTTGCGGCCCCGGCGACCAATGCAACCGCGACTTCAATGCCGGCGAGCTTGCGTCCGTGGCGCTGATAAAAAATCACTTTTCCGTCTTCCAGGGCAAACAGGGTATGATCCTTGCCGCACCCGACGTTGGTTCCGGGATGAATCCTGGTTCCGCGCTGTCGCACGAGGATGGACCCGGCCGTTACGATGGATCCGCCTGACTCCTTGACACCCAGATATTTGGGGTTCGAGTCACGACCGTTGCGCGCGTTACCGCCGCCTTTCTTGGTTGCCATGATGCTGCCTCCGTTAATTACTTATAAGCACCGTGCATTGTTCCGGGTAATCCCGGGCGACCGAACCCAAACCTTCCACAAGGAAGGCGGTCGTTCCCGCAAGAAAACCTTCCGCAACGGCATTGCTGCCGTCGAACGCGACGACCTTCAGGCCATACGCGCCCCGCGCGGGGGCTTCTCCCGAAACGTCAACGCCGTCTGCACGGGACAGCGTCCTGAAAGCCGTACGAGCAAGAACGGAAACCGCAGCGCAGACCACGTCCTCACCACGTTTTCCGGCACCGGCATGGCCTTCGATCCTACAGGACTTGAGAAAGCCCTTTCCATCGAGGACGATTTCGGCGCTGATCAAGGTAAAACCTTACGCGCCGAGGATATCCTGAACGCGAATCAAAGAATACTGTTGCCGATGTCCGGCTTTGCGGCGATAGTCCTTCTTGGACTTGTACTTGAAGACGATAATCTTGTCTTCCTTTCCATGGTCCTCGACGACGGCCGTAACTTTCGCGCCCGCCACGTAGGGGGCGCCCACCGAGACAGAAGTACCCGACAGAAGAAGGACCGTGTCGATATCGACCGCGGCACCTTTTTCGGCGTCGATCCTGTCTACTTTCAACAAGGCACCCTTCTCGGCCTTGTATTGTTTTCCCATGAACTGAACTACTGCGTACATGAACGATCGTCCTCTATATGTCGAATGATAGTCTCCGGGCTTTATACACCGCGGAAGGCCCGGGGGTCAAGTACCGTTAGCACCCGTACCGATACCACCCGCCAAACCTACATGGTTTCAAGGAAAGGGATGCACGCCAATTCCATGGTTCCCCGTAAAGCCCGGAGGGTTGCCTTTGCCAGTGCCAGCCTTGTCGCCGCCAGATCCTGATCGGAGGCGTTCAGGATGGGGCAATCGTGGTAAAAGCGGCTGAAAGCCTTGGAAAGGTCGTACAGATAGGTGGAGAGCGTGGACGGATCCAGGCGCTCGGCAGCCAGGGCTACGACTTCCGGACAGGCTGCGACGGTTTTGGCCAGTTCCCACTCGGCTTCGCCGGTGAGCAGTTCGGGGTGGATGGAACCCGAAGCCGCGGCGCTGCCCTCGGCCTTGGACAGGATGGAATGGATGCGGGCACCCATATATTGCAGGTACGGACCGGTATTCCCGGTGAAGGAGAGGGATTCCTTGGGATCGAACAGCATGTCCTTGGTGGCGGTGACCTGCAAAAGGAAATAATGCAGGGCACCCAGAGCGATGCGTTCCGCAATGGCATCGGGATCGCCCACAGCCTCTTCCCGCCCCTTTTCCCGGATTTCTTCAAGGGCAAGCTCGCGGAGCTTGTCGATAAGGTCGTCCGCGTCC
>CAXNJE010000025.1:0-28293 GCA_964202565.1 Breznakiellaceae bacterium
GATGAAGTTGTTCCGGATGATCACCTCGGCCTTGTCCGTCGCGGCGCGGATGAGCGGAGCCGCGGCCTTGTGCGAACTGTTCAGGAAAACGTTGTCCGCATAGACCAGCCGTTCGGTGGTCAGATAGCCTATGGTCACCGCCTGGACCCCGAGGGAACTGCCCTTGAGCATGGAGTTCGTCTTGTCGTCGTACTGGTTCCCGTCACCTATATCCATGACGAAGCCGGACAGGTAGAATTCCTTGAGCGCGTGGTCCCTCCCGGCCAGGACGAATACTGTCCCTCCCCCGCTGATGATGGTGGGATTTGCAAAGGGGTCCCGCTTCGAGAACGTCTCGTCGTAGCCGCCGAGTACCCGGAAAGTGGTGTCCGGTTCGATCAACTCCGGAACGCCGAAGCCAGGCTTGCCTCCCTTGCCGGTATAGGTACCACCGGCAACCTTGATGTTCACGGTCCAGTACCTGTCATTCTCGCTTAGCGTGCACGGTGGCGGTTCCAGGCCCTTGGTCTTGGGCTGGGGACAATGGGGTTTCCCGTTGATGAGCTCCACCGCCAGGTCGATGGCCTTGTTCAGCCTTGTTTCCGCGTACACCCGCTTTCCGTCAGCCTTGGCTTCGGCCGCCTGGGCTGCGGGGCTATCCGCAGGAGCTACCAGTATGTCGATTTGGGTAAAAGCGCCGACCGGCGCCGGCCAGATGGAACCCATGGCCGCGAAAGAAAGCAGCAAAGCACCGACTTTTACGCATCCTTTCATTCGATTGCCTCCCGCCATCGTCAGGAAGACAGTTTTGTCGTCATCCCGTTGCGATGACAAAATATGCCTTAATTTTAGGTCCAGCCGGAAGCACAGTCAAATTCGGAGTGCAAGACCAGTTCGGACTGCAGTTCGGATTACCAAGAAAATTGGATTGCGTCCACAGGTGGATGTCTGGTACAATCAGCTCAGGAAGCAAGATGAAAGGGCTCGATTTTTCTACCGTAATCGTATCATCCACTTTCCTCATGGTCATAATCCTCTTCATCCTGGCCCGTCTCTTCTCATCCAGCGGCAACAAGGGCGGCCTCGCCTTTTGCATGATCGGACTTGCATTCTTCCTGCTTGGAGGCTCGACTGAGTTTCTCCAACATGAAAACATACAGTCGGGCATATTATGGAGCTATGTCTCCATCGTCGCCGTTATTTCCGGCTTCGCGTTCATTCTGGCCGGCATCCGGTCCGTGCTCGCCATCGGGCTGTCCGGTCAGTGGTACCTTGCAGTCGCATTCGGCCATGCGGTCATCGTATGCATCGCATATCTCGTATTCCGCAAGTATCTGGGTTTGAGGACCATCGCTTTTTCCGCCGCATCCATACTGCTGGTACTACCCAACATCATCCTGAACCTGCGTACCTCGAAGAGAATCAGGCATGTGCGCCTCTGCGATTCCCTGTTTGCCATCCTCACGATCGTATCGACGGCACGGTTGGTCTTCGCCGTATTCGATCTGAAAAAAGATAAATTCCTTAGCGCCCCACAGGATTCCTGGCTCTTTCTGATCATCATCGCCTCGAGCGTCGGTTCCATTGCAACCTACGTTTTCATGATTGCCCGTACCTACCGGGACCAGTTCGTACAGAACATCATCCGTGTCGGCCAAGGCAAGGCCAGCATCTCCCTGGCTGGAAAGGGACTTACCCAAACCGAAATACACGCGGTCATGCTTATCCTGGAGGGCAAAAACATCAAGGAAGTCGCCTCCATTACCGGGGTGGCAGCATCCACCATCCGCAACACCCTGGCCCATGTGTACAGGAAGCTCGGGGTGGGCAACATGATCGGCCTCATCTCGTTGACGAAAAACAACGAGATCATACCCTGAAGCGCGTTTTTCTGGTTATGAAGGCAGGAATGGAATATCATCGATAGTGGATAGTGGAAGACAGGGAGGATTGAAGTTGACAGCAAAATTTCCCCGTCTGGCCGTGTTCGGATGTATGTTGCTGATCGCTTCTGCCGTCTATGCGGAGGACGCAACCATGCCAGCCGAAGCAAGCCACACACCCCATTTTGGACTGGACCTGTTCGTGGGAACCCCATCCGCGGCGGACGATATCTTCCAGGCTGTATTCCCGGGAATCAGCCTGAGGTACCTCTATTCCCCTCACGTCGAATTCAGCCTGGATTACGCTTTCCTGGCCCTTGAATACTACTATCCGAAATCCCCCTCGGGCCCCTGGGTGGGACCGGTGGAATGGAGTTCCGTACCTTCCCGTTTTAACGGACTCAAGGATAGCTGGATCTTCTACCACACGCGCCACTATATTTCCCCCCTGGCCTGGTATGTCGAGCGCTTCGACGAAGGACGCTCGCCCTTCGCCCTCAGGGTGGGTGCGGGACCGGTCCTTTCCCTGGTCATCCCCAACGGCTCAGCGGATTATTATCCCGGTCTTTCGGACGCCTTTGAACAATTCGAGCTGGATTTCGACATGCACCCGGGTTGGTCCATCGCAGTGGGTTTGGAGTATGCGCCCTGGCGCTTGTTGCGGGTGGGTGTGGAATACCTGTTCATTGTCGATTCGCTTCCCGATTTTGTGGACAATATGGGCCATTCCGGATTGAACTACGTAGAGCAAGCCGGAAATTTCAGACTGTTCGCGGGTTTACGGATATGAGCATGCTGACGATACCAGTCCCAGGGTATATGCACCAGACCACCCGCCACACTTCGTACCATAAGACGAGCCACCCATCCAGCATCGGCCTTACTCTCGCCTGCCTGTTCCTGGTATCCCTGTTGCTTACGGGCTGCGAGGAAGTCCTGAACACCATCCTGGACAACCCCGTGCCTGTTGGTCTGGAAGCGACAGACGGTGAGTACAAGGACAGGATCGAGGTTAGCTGGACTGAACCCAGCCTGACCAGCGACAAATGGGAAGGATACGAGATTACGGGCTATGACATTTCATGGAGCGCGGGTGGTGACGTATCCGGTTTCTTCCACACAGATTCAACCAGCCATTCGATCGAGGTACTCGTTGGCAACCGGGCCAGGCTCTACAACATCGAAGTGACAACAATCGTGGAAGGTCCTGGTGGAGAATCGGAGGAAGCCTCTTCCAGCGATACGGGCTTTGCCCTGGAAACGCAGGAACTGCTCTGGTACGACGGCGGCAGGGAATACAGCTGCGCCGGGAACGATGCCTGGTACGTGACCATGCTGCAGGAAGGCTTTTCGTACAGTTTCGCCTTTGACGGGGGCGAGACCGGCTTTGTGGAATTCTACCGGTACAAGACCCTGGAACCCCTGCTGGCCACCACGGACTCGGGTACTACCCCGAGTTGGAAGTGCTCCGGCGGCGGCGACTGGAACAAGTACTACGTGCGCGTCGTTCCGTCCTCACCTGGGACAACTTTCCGCGCTGCTTACGGATTCTGAGGGTATCAGAGTCAGCACCGATCAGGGCATAAACCTTACCACATTGCTTTTTATTCCATCCGCAGGTACGTTGCTGGAACATGTCACGAAATGAAAAACTGATTCTGGGCATATTCTCAGGTTTTGCGTTTTCATACGCAGTCTCCTCCGTTTTTGTGAATATGTACCTGTACCGCTATCTGGATGGCATGGCAGCACTCACGGTATTCAATCTTTTCCAATTCACGATAATGCCTCTGGGTTTTTATGTTGCAGGCCATCTGGTCAATGTCATTGGAAAAAAATGGACGCTGATCGCTGGCTTGCTGGGCTTCATAGTGTTTTATGCCCTACTTCTCGTTTTGGGTGAACGCTCTGCCAGTTATTTGTACCTGCTTGGAAGCGTGAACGGTTTGGCGAACGGTTTTTTCTGGTATTCTTTCAACATACTCATCACCCATATTACCCAGGAGTCCACACGAGGCCGCTTCTTTGCCTGGTTTGGGGCTTTGGGATCGGTCGCGAGCGCCCTGGCACCCATGGTTTCGACGCTGTTGCTGGGAATCTCGCCTACCCTGGAAACCGGCTATTTCAGGCTTTTCGGCTTTGTCGTCGCAGTCAGCGTCGCCATCGGAGCAGCGGCGCTGGCACTCAGGGTAGAGGAACGGCCCGAACGATTCAGGGTACTGGATAAATTGCTGCCAGGAAAGGAGGATGGCTGGCGCTTTGCCATACTCGTTAACCTTGTCTACGGTGTCCGGGAAGGCGCAAATTGGTCCATCCTGAGCGTGCTCGTGCTGAAGGCCGCAGGCAACGATGTGCGGGCTGGAACACTTTCGATAGTATTCGCTTTGGTGGGCACCGCTGCGAATGTCCTGGGCGGCCGCTTCTTTGGGCCGCGTCGGTCACTGGCGTTCTGGGGTTGGGGAAGCTTGGCCGCGTTGGGCGCTTCGGTACTTCTGGTGGCCCTTCCAACGCCAGTCGGAGCCGCGATTGCCGGGTCCGTCTGGCGTGCCGCCGAAGCCCTGGTCATCCTGCCCTTAAACGTAGCCCTCTATGGTGTCCTCTCGGCTTACGAAAAAAAGGAAGGCGGTATCGCTGGTAGAAACATCGCGATGGAGACCGTCCTCAATCTGGGACGGACACTCGGTTCCCTCGCTTTCCTGCTGCTTTCCTACGCGACACCGTTCTATGCGGAAATTTTGTTCCCCGTGGTAAGCCTGGCCTTCCCCGTCTCGTTCCTGATCTACCGCCGCTTTTCCATAAGCGCCCGGTCCATACTGAGCGAACAATCCTAGCGCAAGCTATTCTCAAAAGTTCCTGACTTTGAGATTGGCTTGTTGACAGGTACTTAGGTGCGTTTTTCCTTGAGCGCGCCTTCCGCCAGGCGGATAGCCGATAATGCGTCGGTGTAGGGGCGGTTGTACGTGGTACAGCCGACATTTTTCTGACGGATCAACAATTCGATGCAGTTGTCGCAGGCGGTGCAGTACTTGATCTCGCTTTCCCTTCCTTCAAGGTACTTGATGGGCAGTTTCGGGTCCGCCAGGGATTGCCTCCCCAGGGCGATCATGTCGGTGACTCCGTCGGCGATGTTCTTGTTGCCCCAGAAGAAGAGGGTGTTCTCTTCCTTGTTGCGGGCCTGCAGCTTGTTGTTGCCCTTGTTGAACACCGAGTAGGCCGAACCGATGACGACCGCGCTCTTCAGCACGTCCTTGGCGGCTTTCTGGAAGGTGTGGTGCAGGTACACCTGGTCGGGGATGGACTTGTCGGGCTGCGAGAGGGCCAGGGTGATGGACGGGCTGCCGGCGGATTGGAGTATGAAGGATGCGCCGCGCTCTTCCAGTCCCTTGATCAGGTCCAGCGGTTCCCGCAGGTCCAGGATGGCCGTATCGGGTCCGGCGCTGCCCTGCCCGCCCGGAAAACCTTCCCAGAAGGAAACCTTGGAACCAACAAGGAAGTTCTTGTCGTTCACTTCTTTCATGATCCGTTCGATAAGGTCGAAAGCGAACTGTCGCCTGTTTTCCCAGGCACCGCCGTACTTCCACTTCCTGTCGTTGTAGGGCCTGAGAATCTGGGAACCCAGGTAGCCATGGCACAGTTTCATGTCTATCCCGTCGGCCCCCGCGTCGTGGGCGATTTTGGCCGCAAGCACGAACTGATCCATGATCTTGAAGACGTCGTCCTCGGCCAGGATGTCTCCCCCAAAGCCCGGCAGTGGTTTGATGCAGACCCGTTTTGAGAAATCCCTGTGGCTCAGCTCGCCTGAATGGGTCAGCTGGAAAAGGAAGAGGGTCTTGTCGTTGACCTTGCGCATATCCTTGATGAAGGACTGAAGGGGCTTCTCGTTATGGGGCATGATGGAAAGCTGGAACTGCCGTGAACGGTTCTCATAACCCACCGTGATCGCCTCGAGAACGACGACACCCGCGCCGCCTTCGAACAGATTCTTGTAGCGCAGGTAGGTATTCGGGCCGGGATTTCCCACCTCGTCGGAGTCGCAACATTCCATGGCGTTGATTACAAAACGGTTCGGGGCCGTCTTGGTCCCGATTTTGATCGGTCGGCTTAATTGATCCTGTGCGGACATACATATCCCCCTTACGGTTGTTTGGCTGGGTTCAGGGTAACCCACAATCCGCAGGGGGGTAATACGCGACAAAACACGGGTTAATACCAGTAAATACCTAGTATAAGACAGCGAGTTTCAGAACAAGTATTGACGTGATGATAAAGGAGCCAAGTGCCTCAGTCTTCGCTGAAATTGAAGGGGCGGCTCAACAAGTAGGCGCGGAGCTTGTCCTTTCCCTGGGTAAGGCCGAGTTTCTGCCTGATGTTGGCCCGGTGGAAGTCCACGGTCTTGGCCGAGAGGCAAAGTTCCCCGGCAATATCCTTGGTGGTGCTGCCATTCTTGATGAGGGCCATGATCTGGATTTCCCGGGAGGTAAAATCGTTCAGGTCCGTCGCGCCGTCCCAATGGGGCTTCACGATATTTTCGAAAAGGCTTTCCACCAGCGAGACCATGCCGGATTCCATGGGCTTCCCGCTGAACGATTCCTTCATCTGCTTCAGGACGGGTTTGATGTACTTTTTGACGTTCTGGGAAATATTCTTCCGGATGTCCTCTTTTTCGGATTCCTTCTGCTGAAGGTATTGCTTCAGCAATTGGTTCTGTTCCCTGATGTGGATCATGTCGTGCTCTATGGATGTAATCTTGGCGTACAGGTCCACCTCATAGGTTATGTCCTTCACAAACTCCACCACGCCCACGATCCGCCCCTGGTCCATGACCGGGAACGCCTGGAGGTCGTGCCAGCCGGAAACGTTTTTCTCCTCGTTGCGGTAGGAGATTATGTCCCTCGAAGCTGTCCCCTCCCTGAGCGCGCGGATGATGGGGCAGCCGGTACAGGGACTGGTGCGGTCATGGTAGACAGCGTAGCATTTTTCCCCGCACATGCGTTTTTTGTGGGAGTACCAGGTCTGCATGGTGAAATTTACGTTCTGGATATTGAAATCCCCGTCGAGGATGCTGATGCCGTCCTCGATGGAGTTGAAGATGGTGCCGCTCTGCAGGAAGGTATTGTCGATATCCTGCTTGGTATAGAATTTATCGGAGTGGAACAGGTTGGTGTTGTGTTCCTTGTAGAGCTGGATGGCCTTGTTCATCATGGTGTCACCTGCGGCGCATCATAACCGATAGGGAAAACAATTGCGCCCCACCTACACTGGCGCTTGGTCCAAGCTGCCCGGCGCTGTCGAACGCGATTTCTACACTAATCGTATAAAAATCATGTTCCGAACGGACGCCGGGCAGGCCAGAACGGTGATCAGTTTGCTTCGCGGATTATTTCTATCCTGACGCCGTCGGAACCTTCGGATTCGACTTTGGCGGAAACGGTCACGGTGAGGATGCCGTTGCGCAGCACTGCCTTGGTCTTCTCCTGGTCCCAGATATCAGCTGGCACAGGGTACTCCTGCCGTTCGATGTCGCGGAGGGTGAAATCGCGGCGCTGGTAGCGCTGTCCTCCGGCTTCCACCGCGCCTTCTGGCAGCCTGGCTTTCACAACCATGAAATCGCCTTTGAAAGTCACTGAAATGCCCGCTTCCTCGAACCCGGGAAGGGCAAACTGGTGAATAAGCTTGCCATCGTCGGTTTTCCAGATATTCACGGGGGGCACGTTCCGGTCGGTGGGGTCAGGGTTGAATCCGCGCTCCTCCGCCATTTTCTTGATGCATTCGCCGAAGCCTTCGGCTACCCGCCTGAGTTCATCAAAGCTGCCGCCGAAATCATTGCCGAATCCGCTTCCGAAACCGTATGGATTGTTCATGTTCTTCTCCCGCCGTCTCCGGCATGCCGTCCACTCGGGACCAGCCCTCTCGTTCGATCCTCCGTACGGAGCGACCGCAGAATCCGTCCGGCAAAACCGCGGCGAATTCTTACCATTCAATGTACGCATTCGGATAAAAAGAAGCAAATTTCCTGGATACCACGCGTGGAATGTGCTCTGTTAACTCCGCATGGCTCAGCCGTATCCTGTGACGGCCTACCGGATCTCCACCCTGGAAACCAGGCCACTTCGATTAAATATTTCCCGGGCGGCATTCACAGGCAAGCATCCCGAGCACTCGACAGTCTTTCCATCGTGCCAGAACACGCGAAGGCGGCATTCGCCGTGCACGCCGGCAGTTTCATGGCGAATGAAGGGGACCTGGCAGACCGTACAGGCAACTATTCCCGCAGGCAGATCCAGACCTTGGTCCCTATCCATGACATCGGTCAGGCACCAGGGCTGGGGTTCAGTGGTAAACTCCCCATCAAGCAGGTGTGCACGCCTGACCTGGATCGTTCCACCCGAAAACTCCAACCCGAACTCCCCCAAGCGGGTGATGATTTCTTCCTTGACCTGGCCCGTCATACCCGGCTGCCGGGCTCCGCCATCGAACGGGGTATGGGAATAGGGTTCCCAAGGGAAGGCTCCATAGACCTCCGCAGTTTTCCTGTATCCAATGCCATCCCGGACGGCCAGATACGCGCGGTCGCACCGGGAAAGCAGATCGGGCTGGGTCCGTTCGACCGACTGGCGCAGCTCCATAACTGAAAGCAGGAGTTTGGCGACCATGTGCCAGTAGATGCTTCCGAGACCCTCATACGCATACATGGTCCCGCTACGGCCGGTAAAGGCCCGGTGGTGGAATACGGTTTCGTAGAGGGTTGCCAAGGCTTCACGGGTGGCCGGTTCCACATCCTTGCAGGCTCCAGCCAGGGCCTCATGATTGCATAGCCCGGCACCAAAATGAATGGCTCCCTCGACGTCCCGATACAGTAGGTCTCGGTCCTGCTTCTCCAGCTGGGCAACCAAGCGGGGATCCGTCTCGACCAGGGTATCGGAAACAAGGTTCTTATGGAAAAAATCAGGTAGCTCCCTCCAGGGATAGAGCAGGTAGGATTTCTGGTCCGGGCGATAGAGAGGGGAACGGGGTAGAGCCTCAAGCAAATCCAGAGCCGTCCCCGCGGTCAGACTGCCGGAAGAAAGGATCGCCACCTGCCCCTCCAGCATGGGATACAGTCGGCTGACCGTGGCAGTACCCGCCTTTTGGTCGATGGAAAGCAGATTGTAGGAATCATAGAGCCCATCGGGACGAAAAACCCGGGCAAGTGTAAGGTCGAGCATTGAAAGGACAGCATCAAGGAAATCAAGTATGGTCCCGGTCTTCACCGCTACAGCCGGTCCGGCCCGGTGGTCCCGATACAGTACACTCCGCCACGCATCACCGGCCAGGGACATGCGCTGGATGAATTCAAAGCGGACCCCGTCATCCTGCAAGGCCGCCTGGCCCGTTGATCGGATCGTAGCCGCCTGGGCACCCAGCAACTCCGCCAGTTCAGCCGGGAGCATACATATACCGGTACTTTCATTTCGCAGGATCTTCTGCCAGAAAGCCACGAAGCGTCGTAGGTGGGCCGTAGTGACCAATGATAGGCCATTACCCACCAATGCATTGTTGGCATCATTCCATTCAGGCCTCTGGGTATTCATCCAGATGCCGCCACCTGGCGCAAAACTGCAGGTCTTTGCCAGAAGAATGACCAGAATTTTCTGGATCAGGCTGGAATGTTGGATGCTTCCGTCCGCATTGGCCACCAGGCGTGCATCGCTTCCTTTCTCGGCCAGTTCAGCGCTGATCTGTGCATCGAGAGCCTGGTCGAACCCGATCGTGGTACGCGGGTCACGGCACAGTTGTTGCCAGTCGGCGATCCGGTAGGGCACGAGCGCGGAGGGATAGCGGGCATCGTTCAAGCCCGCCAGCAGGCTGCCGGGGGATACCGCCTCCTGCAGCTCGGCCAGGCGCTGGAAATAGACCACCTGATGGTCATTCCAGTAGCCGATATTTGCCCAGGGATTATCCGGTTCCACTTTCTCCCAGGCAATGCCATTCCGCCCAATATGGTAGGGGTTGAAACCATCCAGAGTCATGGAACCCAGAAAGTTGGCGATGAAACCCGGGAGAAGACCTGGATGGGACAGGGCGAGGGCTTCCCAATTCTGGAAGATATCCCGCCAGTTGCCCTGATGATCCAACACAGCCCGGCCTTGCCGATCGCGCACGCGGATGTCGAACCAGTTCCAGGGTCTGCTGGGATCCCCATGCCTCCGGCTGAAGCTCAGGGGCAGGTATTCACGACCAAGGGACGCCAAACGGTCTTCATTTGCCACTGCCAGGCGAGTACACAATTCCTGGATATCGGTGGTCGAATGTCCGGCCAAAACCCGTGCCGCCTGGGGGACCAAGGAAGGATGGCGCAGGCGGACAAAATCCAGAAAATCCTCCACATCGATCCGATATCCGTGGATTGGTAATCCACCCCGCATGATGTTGAACAGGACATTGGATGTGTGGTGCCAGGAATGCAAGCGTAAGCCGGAGACCGACAAGCCATCCGCCCTTCCTACCATGGAACCCAGTTCCCGGCCGATCCGGGTCGACTCGTCCGCCAGCCGGGCAGATATCTCCATTGATGGCGAATCCAGGAAGCTGCGCAGGCGGCTGATATCCATATGGTCCTGGCCGATGTCGGCGACAAGGAACCAGGTTTCGGTCTGGCCGGGCTGCAAGACCAGGTCACGGCCGGTCAGGAACGCGCCGCGCTGACCACGGTTGCGGTGCTGTTCGACGAAGGTACCTGACTGACGAAATTCATGTGTTGACTGCTGGAGCAGGCTGAGCCGAGCGGTACCTGATCCGTGATACCATACCGAACTTGCCCGGAACGCCTCCATTGGCATGGAGCGGTCGGTGAGAAGGGCGGCCATACCATAACAGGCCAAGCCGTGATCCGGATCGTAGACACTGTCCTTGTAGGCATCGGCAAGGCAACTGTATTCGGATTGAAGCTGACGGTTGACCCCTGCCGGCATGATATTGAGAAAACCATCAAGCACGGAGCAATCCAGCGCTTCGCGCGATTCGTTCTGTAGCGTGACTGTCCGGATGAATCCGAAGTCGTGGGAACAGTGCCAGGATGCGCGCCAGACCAGCTTAAGGTCATGGTTCCGTTCTTCGAAAAGGACACGGGAACCGATTGAATTCCGATACAAGGCACGGCTGGTCCGCCAGACCCTGCCACTCCAATCGGCAAAGGGTTCCCAAATCAACCTGTGTTCGGCCTGCATGATTGCCACGGAGCTTACCGGTCCGGCTATTCCCCGGCTGTCATAAATCTTGTCCACCGTTTGGTAGGGAAAGATGGCATAATCGGGACTGCCACGGCCTGCAGTCAACGCTCCCAGGCTGGAGATGAAAAACCAATGATTGCCCGAACTGGCCAAGGTCATGAAAAACTCCGGCATGGCTTCCAGGCTGCCGATCCGGAACCAGGTCTCACCGTCGATCTCAACGAACATACGTGTATGATCGGTCATTGCTTCCATACTCATTTTCCTTCACGTTGGTGGATACATGGCTGATTATAAGTACCAAAAATAATACAAGTCAAATTCACATTCTTTTTATTTTTTCTTGATAATTAAGCTAGTATTGTAATTTTAATATTTTTTATTTTATTATTATGTATATATATATGAATATAGAATCATACACAAACCCATTTCAGCCACGTTTGCCAATACGACGAATATATTTATTTGATATTATTATACATTTTTTGCCATCATATATTTCTTGCATTAGCATACAAGCTGGTTGATGATAAGGATACAAACAATAAGGAGGAATGTGCATGAAAAAGATTGCCATTCTTGTTACTTGCTTGGCAGTAATCGCCGGATTGGTGACTGTCCAAGCCCAGCAGTTCAAGGGAAGGACCCTGTCCATCATCACCTTCGCAGGTGAATTCAAGGATCAGGGCTTTGTGGCGGATTTTGAAAAGATGACCGGGGCCAAGGTCGACTTGCAAATCGTTCCCAATGAAAACTACGAAAGCAAAATGACCCCACTGCTCAAGACCGGAAAGGGCGTACCGGACGTCTTTACCGGTGAGGCTGGCTATGTGAAGGAATATGTCGATTCCGGCGTTTGGGCAGTACTGTCAAAGGCACCCTTCAACGCCAACACCAAGGACATGTTCCCCTACGCGGTGGAGATGGGCACCAATAAGAAGGGTGAGGTAGTCGCCCTGACCTGGCAGACCACCCCCGGAGGCTGGTTCTATCGGCGTTCCATGGCCAAGACCTATTTCGGTACAGATGATCCTGCTGTCATAGGAAAAATGTTCTCCTCCTGGGAATCAGTCCTGCAGGCGGCCGAAACCATCAAGCAGAAATCAGGCGGCAAGCACTACTTCTTCTCGGGTCTGGGTGACGGATTTTCGAGGATCTTCACCGCCAACCGCGCCGAACCCTGGGTCAACGCGAAAAACGAATTCGTGATCGACCCTACCATCGTCGATTACTTCAAGATGGCCAAGACCTTCCGCGACAAGGGCTATGATGCAAAACTCGCCGATTGGTCGGGCCCCTTCTTCGACTCCATGAATTCCACCCCCTCCGACGCGAACGTGTTCGTCTTCGGCTGGCCGACCTGGGGTCTCCACTTCGTCCTGAATGGACAGACCAAATCCAATGGCGACTGGGCGATGGCCCCCTCTCCAAAACCCTACACCTGGGGTGGTACCTGGATGGGCATCTACAAGGACAGCAAGAACAAGGACGTTGCCTGGGAATTCATCAAGATGCTGACCCAGGACAAGAAGTACATGGAAGACTACGCCCTGCGCTCCGGAGACTTCATGTCCGACCGCACCGTTGTCGAGAAGCTCATTCCGAGCTTCAAGGGAAAAGCCGCAGCCCTTGGTCCCAATGACAACCACTATGAATTTTTCATGAACCAGGTCAAGTTTGTCAGTGGAAAGACCATCAGTTCCGAAGACCGGCCGATCATGCAGATGGTCAATACGGTCCTGAACGAATACCTGGAAAACAAGAAGGACCTGAACCAGGCTATGACTGACCTGAAGGGCCGGGTAAAAACCGCCTATCCCCGGTGGATCATCAAGTAAGATTCGTCCCACCTGTCACCGGGTCTCCTCTTGGAGGGAGACCCGGCGGCATTTGGTCCCGGCCTGTTGCCGGGTACTACCAGGAGCACGCAATGAAAAAACCGGACAACTGGGCATATATCTTCATTCTGCCTTTCTTCGTTGTCTTTGCCATCTTCATCGCCTACCCAATAGGGAACACCCTGTGGGTAAGCCTGACCGATGAATCCATGACCACCTTCGAAAGCAATTTCATCGGCCTGGAAAATTATTTCGTCGAGCTCAGCCAGCCACTCTTCTGGAAAGCCCTGCTCAACACGCTGATTATCTGGTTGCCAAACATCATCTCCCAGTTGGCCATTGGCCTGGGACTTGCCTGGATTCTGACAAACGCCCGACTAAGGGCAAAGGGCAGCTCCTTTTTCCGGGCCATCTATTTTTTCCCGAATCTGGTCACCGTAGCTTCGATCGCCGTCCTCACCTACGCCCTTTTTGACTGGCAGAAAGGTCCGATCAACTTCCTGCTATTCGGGACAGGTCCGGAGGACGCCAAAAAATATATCTGGTGGTTCAACGATCCCCGCCTATCCCAGATCATCGTCAGCATCATTCAGACCTGGATGTGGTTTGGATATACCATGATCATGTTCATCGCCGGGATCCAGTCCATTTCCGAGAGCTACGTCGAAGCGGCTGTCATAGACGGCGCAAACGAATGGCAGGTCTTCCGCCGGATCACGCTGCCCTTGCTGCGCCCCATGATGACCTATGTCCTCATCACTTCCCTGATCGGCGGCATGCAGATTTTCGATTTGCCCTGGGTCCTGACCAACGGAGCCGGCAATGCCCCCGGAGGAGTGGAGAACAGCCTGACGACCTCGATGGTCTACCTATATAGCCGCGCATTCTCCTGGGATCAGAATCTGGGCGGTGCTTCCGCTGTCAGCTGGCTCCTGTTCATGTTCATCGCAACGGTCAGCGCCATCTACCTTCGTGCGACGCGCGACAAGGAAGGAGACAAGCCATGAGCACAAAAAGTGTCGTGATTTTCCAGAAAACCACCGTCTATCTCATTCTCGGATTCTTTGCCCTGTTGAGCATCCTGCCATTCTGGCTGATGCTGGTGAATACGACCCGCACCAACAATGAAATCAACACCGGAATAAGCCTGGTTCCCGGAACCGCCCTCGTTGAAAATGTCAAAACCCTCATACTCGGCCGTCTGAATACACAAACCGGCCTGAGGGTCGCCGGGATAAACGTACCACGGGGTTTCGTCAACTCATTCATCATCTCGGCCAGCGCGACCCTGCTGACAGCCTACTTCTGCAGCATGACCGCTTTCGCCTTCGTGGCTTATAGCTTCCGGGGAAAGAAGATCTTTTTCGCACTGATCCTGGGCATAATGATGATCCCGAGCACCGTATCACTGATCGGTATTTATAAGCTTGTCGTAACCATCGGTCTGCTGGATACCTGGTGGCCGCTGATCCTTCCGGCCATGGCCAATCCCTTTGCTGTCTTTTTCCTACGCAACTACTTGCGGACCGCATTGCCCTTCAGCCTGCTGGAAGCAGCCCGAATCGACGGTGCCAGCGAACCACGGATCTTCCATTCCATGGTTCTCCCCCTGGCGATGCCAGGCATAGCCACTATCTCGATCTTCGGTTTTCTCGGAAGCTGGAACTCCTATCTGCTTCCATTGACCATAATCAACAGCGAGGGACTGCAGACCCTGCCCCTGCTCATCCAGCAACTCAACACCACCACCTTCAACCGTGATTTGGGTGCCTTGTACGCGGGAGTGGGCATCAGCATCGTACCGGTGATGGTGGCATTCGCCTTATTTTCACGCCATCTGGTGGCCGGTCTGGCTTCCGGCAGCGTCAAAGAATAAACCACAGGCTATACAGGTATGGCAAAACGATACCCATACCTGTATAGTATCCAGGCAAGGAGCACTGTATGGCCAGCTGGGGCGACCTCCCGCCTATCGCCCTGAACGACGATTCTCCCCTTCCAAAATACCAGCAACTGGCCCGGGCCATAGAGATCCATATCAGGGACCTCAACATCAGGCCCCACACCAAATTGCCCAGCGAAAACGAACTGAACGAATTGTTGGGACTTTCCCGGTCAACCATCCGCAAGTCATTGGAAGAGCTGAAAATGCTTGGCTGTGTATACTGCAAGCAAGGCCAGGGAACCTTCGTGACCGATGTCTTTGCAAACTCGACCCGAGAAGTCCTGAAACCTGAGCCGGCCAGCCCCGACACCGTGGATTCTTCACCGGGAACAGTCCATCCCTGGCAGGACTCAGGGATGATGACTGGAAACAAGAAGAAAAAAGGTCTTATTGGATTGCTTGTGCCAACCATGCTGAATGAAATCTACCCCCGCATCGTGCGCGGTGTCGAGGACGTCGCCAGTGCCAGGGGATGCAGCGTATTTATTGGCAATACCTATGCCAATCGTGATCGCGAACTCACCCTCATGCAGGAAATGATCGGGCGCAATGTGGATGGACTGATTCTGGAACCAACCCACGCCCGCTTCGACCAGCCAGGCACCCGAACCTTCAAACTTCTGAAGTCCTTTCCCCTACCTTTCGTATTGATCGACAATGACATACCCGGACTCGAAAGTTCACAAGTCATCATTGATGATTATCGGGGAGGCGAGGTCGCGACACGGTACCTTATCGGCCAGGGCCACCGTTCCATCACCTATATCTTCAAGGAAACGGTACTGCCCGCGCTGGACCGACGCGACGGTTTTCTTGCCGCCATGAAATCAGCGGGTCTTCATGGTGGAGAATCCTGCCTGTGTCCCTATACCGAGAATGAAGAACCGCAGAATCCCGGGTATTTCCTTACCAAACGGCTGCTCATGCAGGAAAATCGACCCACAGCCATCTTCTATTTCAATGACGAATTGGCCATCCACGGCATGCGGGCCATTCATGACGCAGGAATGCACATTCCCCAGGATATATCCATAATCGGATTCGACAATATTCCCAGCGCGGCCGCGCCGGACATCAGACTGACCACCATGGAACACCCCAAATATTTCTGCGGTCGCTGGGCGGCCGACATCCTCTTCGACCAGATCGATCGCGGTACCGATAGTCTGCGGAGAAGGATCACCGTCCACCCGGAGTTGGTGAAACGGGAAACGGTGGCACCACCCCGGCGCTGAGTAGAGTGCTACGAAGCTTAAGGATACATCATAGTTATATCCATAACCTATATGGATATATAACGACCGTTACTGATTTTCAGTGTTGTACGCCCATAAATGGTTGAAGCTGAATTACTTATGGGCATATTTAACCATAAGCTTCATAACACTACCCACTGTGTCCAATCAGGTGGGTCTGCCTGTAATCCCTGGGGGACTGGCCAGTGTGGCTGCGGAAACTGCGGGAAAACGCATATTGATCCTTGAACCCCAGCCGCCAGCTTATTTCCTTTATTGAAACATCCGCATTGGACAAGAGGCGGCGGGCTTCACGGTGCCGTAGGGCCTGATGATAATGGACTGGTGAATCGCCGACTACCCGGCGAAAGGACAGGTTGAGGCTCTCGGCTGAAACGCCGAGCCATTCGGCAAGTTCTTCCAACCGTATCGCGCAGTCCACATGATCCATCATCCAGTTGATCGCCCGCTCGACTTGATGCCTGCCCATACTTGAACCAAAGCCGGGGGGCGCATCATCGCGTGTCGCGCCATCCTCCGAGAGTGCCATGACCACCGCACTCATGGACATGCGCAACGAAGTCGGCATCCTCCGCCCGGCTCCGGCCAATCCCAACTCCACCAGCTGGTTTCGGCAAACCGGACTCAAAACCGTCAAGGCACCCTTGTTGGCCAGATCACCGAGCAGTTCCACAGGCAGCAGGCCGGCAGGATCGCTCAGGAACTGGCAACGTACAAATGCCGTTCCGCGACCTGTGAGTGATGGAAGCAGATGCAACCCGGAGTCGGGCACCAGGACGAGTGCCTGATTGACCTCCAACAGGAGTGATGATCCCATTCCTGTACCCGCCGAAATGCCGGCTTGGCCCCTTGCCATAAAGAGGAAGGTCCAGGCCCCTGTCGCGGAGGTCAAGTCAAATCCCTGCCAGGCCTCGCGACCAGTCTGGTCTGAGAGATCCCGATATTCCAGATTGCATGGCATGCAAAAGGTACTCACCTGTAAGACCATAGACGCAGCCCGTGGGCGAGTCAAGGATGATGAGGCTCGGCCTGCAGCTCAAGTCCTCGCGGCTTTCAGCCTGAAAAAGGCATAGAGGGCGTCATAGACCATGAACTGTGCCTCCAGGTTCTCGAAGTCGTCTGGTCGCATGAGGGAGAAACCCTGGGCGATGGCCTCGAGGCCTGCAGCATAGGGATTGGCGTCGAGCCTGTCGGTGTCGGCCGCGTTCACGGCCTCGGCGAGCATAAGGAGGGCCGGGTCCTTGAGCCCGTACTTCTTGATGATCGACACGAAGGAACAGTCGTCACCATGGTGCCCGAGTTCCACACCGGGAGCATCGAAGGGTATGGCTCCATTCTTACTGGCTTCTTCCTCGACAAGGGATGTGGCCACGAAGCTGAATTCGGCCTCGGCATCGATGAAGCGCCGGATGAGCCAGGGGCAGGCCACGCGATCGACGTGGATATGGGCGCGGGTAATCCATCTCATTATTGCCTCCAGGGTATATGTTAACGTATCAGCGCGGTCCCGGTGAAGCCGGGACGCGCCATTCCCTATTGTACACCCAGACCGACAAGAGGCTTGACCTGAATCCATCCTTTGCCGATCATGTAAACGAATATGTTGTACCCCGTCAGACTCAAGGGCGTACTCCGCCCATTCCTTCCACTCCTCGCGATCCTGATCGCCGCGTGCGCCACATCCACACCCGCCAGGCAGATTGCGATTCCCAGCCAGACCGACAAGACAGTCAGAGCCGACCAGGCTGCACACACCCCGGTTGATGGGCAATCTGAAACACCGGATGGGGAACAGGAATACCAGGAGGAAACCCCCATCAAGTCCTGGCAGCCAGTACCGTTCCCAACCCTTGCCATGCCGATTTCAAGGCATGGAATGATCCAGGAAAGGATTGCCCGCATGGACCTGCGTGAGAAACTGGCCCAGCATTTCATCGTCTGGATAGCCCGGAATGCGGATGCGGCGGCGATCGAATCATTGAAGGAACTGAGACCTGCCGGTTATATCGTGTACCCCTGGAATTATGCGTCCCTTGCGGACCTGCGCGCCCTCACATCCAAGCTCGCGTCCACAGGGATGGACGAAGGGGAAGGAACCCAAATCGTTCCTTTCATCTGCGCGGATCAGGAGGGTGGCAGGGTTGCTGCCTTCCGCTTCAAGGAATTTCCCGTCCAGCCCTCTGCCTTCCTGCTGGGCAGCCTTGGTGACCCCGCCATAGTGGAAGCCGCCGCCTTTGCGACAGCCCTGCAACTCAAGTACCTGGGCCTCAATATGAACCTCGCTCCGGTGGCCGATCTGTACTCCAAGGCGGATTCCACCATAATCGGAGACAGATCTTTCGGGCCGGACCCGGCAGCAACGGGTACCGCGGTAGCGGCCTATGTACGCGGGCTTACCCGCGGAGGCGTCATCCCAACGCTCAAACACTTCCCCGGCCACGGAGTAACCACCATCGATTCCCATGCGGAACTCCCCGTCGTGTCCGGCGACAGGGTCCAGCTGATCGAGCATGACATGCTCCCCTTCGGTGAGGGCATCCGGGCGGGCGCCCCCGTGGTGATGACCGCGCATATACTGTACCCCGCCATAGACCCCATCAACCCCGCGACGCTCTCGCCACTCATCCTCAACGACCTGCTCCGGGATACCCTGGGCTTCGACGGCATCATCCTTACCGACGGATTCGAGATGGGTGCCCTATCAAAAACCTTGGGCAAGCGCGAGTCCCTTCTCAGGGCATTGCAGGCCGGCATCAATCTCATCCTGCTCTACAACCGTTATGCCCCCGCAGAAATGATCGACCTGATGGAGAGTCTGGTGCTGGAAGGACTCGTTTCAATGGACACCATCGACAGGAACGTGGAACGCATCCTCATGGTCAAGGCAGCCTACGGCTTGTTGGAACTGAATTAGGTAGCTGATTCCATTCCCGCCAGCCCCCGTTACTTCCTTGCCACGTATTTCCGTACGTCGATGGCAACCGCCACGATGATGATACAACCTTTGATTATGAATTGCAGGTATGCATTGACGTCCAGGAAATACAGGCTGTAGTTGATGGCCTGCAGGATTATGACGCCGACGATGATTCCCGGCACATTTCCCACACCGCCGGAGAAGGAAATGCCACCGATGACGCAGGCGGAAATGGCATCCAGCTCGTAGTTGAAACCCGTGTTGGTGCTCACCGACTGGATGCGGGCCGCTTCCAGGAAAGCGCCTGTCCCGTACAGGATGCCTGCAAGGATGTATACGCCGATTATCGTCTTGCTGATGTTGACACCCGAGACGGCGGCAGCTTCCGGATTGCCGCCCACGGCGAACATGTTCTTGCCCAGGGTCGTAAAGTTCCAGATTATGTATACGACGATGGCGGCAATGAGGAAATAGAGGATCACGAAGGGCACGGGCACGCCCAGGATGCTGAACGTTCCACTGACGATCCTGACGAAGGCCTTGTCAAAGGTGGAGAGGGCCATGGCGGAACCGAGGGACTGATTCTCGATATAGGTACAGGTTATTCCATAGGTGATGAGCGAGGTACCCAGGGTGACGATGAAGGCATGCAGTCGCAGCTTCGCGACACCGAAGCCGTTGAACACGCTGAACGCGGTGGCGATGGCGACGCTGAGCAGGAACGGCACGATCAAGGGCACAGGCTCGTTTATCTGCAGGTAATAACGCGAGGCGTAGGTGACCGATTGTACCAGGGAAGCCGTGACCGCCGCGCTCAGGCCGACTATGCGTCCAAGGGAAAGGTCGGTACCGCCGAGCACGATTAGACCAGCGCAACCAAGGGCGAGGATCCCCTTGGTAGAGGCCTGGGTCAGTATGTTGATGAAATTGGTGATCGACAGGAATTGGGGCTCCAGAATGACGACGACCACCAGGATAAGTCCAAGGATGAAATAAATGGCGTAGTCCAAAAGATAATCGCTGAACTTACGGCCTTGTGCTTTTGTCGCTTCCATGTGTATGACGCTCCGTTATACGTATTTTGCGGCCATGTGCATGATCAGTTCCTGTTCCTTACCCTGATGATCCCCATGCATATCCAGAATTCCGGCTACCCGCCCGTTGCTCATCACGAGGATCCGGTCGCAGATTCCTATGAGTTCGGGCATCTCCGAAGATACCATCACCACTCCCTTGCCGTCGTTTGCCTGATTCAGGATCAATTGGTAGATTTCATACTTCGCGCCGACATCGATTCCCCTGGTGGGTTCGTCCATCAAAAGGATGTCGGGGTTGGCAAGAAGCCAGCGTCCGATGATGACTTTCTGCTGGTTTCCGCCGGAAAGGTACTTGATGTGGGTTTTCTGGCTGGGGGTTTTCACATTCATGCTATCCACTACCCAACCGGTATCCTTGGCCATCTTTTTGGTGGAGAGGAAACCCCACTTCTCGTAGGACCGCATGTTGGCTATGAGGGAATTGAAGATGATGTTCATTTCCGGAAAGATACCCGTTGCCCTGCGCTCTTCCGTCACCAGGGCGAAACCGTTCCTGATCGCCAGGCAGGAATCCTTGTTGTGGACTTGCTTGCCCCGGACGAGCACCTCGCCGCCTTCCTTTTTCATGGTTCCGAACACGGTCTGGACCAACTCGGTCCTGCGGGAACCCACAAGGCCGGCGATACCCAGAATTTCGCCCTTGCGCAGATCGAAACTGGCGTCAATGCAGGAGGGCATATATTTACCGGTGAGGTTTTTCACTTCCAGAAGGACATCACCGGGCTTGTTCGTCTTGGGTGGAAAGCGGTTTGTCAGATCCCGGCCTACCATCAATTTGATGATCTCGTTCATGGTGAGGTCGCTGGATTCCTTGGTGGCTATCCATTTGCCGTCCCGCATGACCGTGACCCGGTCACAGTTCCTGAGTATCTCATCCATCTTGTGGGAGATGAATACGATGCCCACGCCTTTTCCGGCAAGTTTTTTGATGATGCGGAAAAGATGCTCCGCTTCCTCGGTGGCCAGGGATGAGGTGGGCTCATCGAGCACTATGACCCTGGCGTCGAAGGAAACGACTTTGGCGATCTCGGCCATCTGCCGTTTTGAAACGGACAGGTCGCCGATAATATCTTTCGGATTGAGTTTGATTTCGAGTTGTTCGAAAATCTTCAGGGTGTCTTCGTACATTTTTCTATGATCGATGAAGCCGGCTTTCTTGGGGAACCTGCCAAGCCACATATTTTCCATCACGCTCCGGCGCAAAACCTGGTTCAATTCCTGGTGCACCATGGCGACGCCATGACCCAGGGCGTGCCGGGGGTCGTTGATGTGGACTTCCTTGCCCTCAAGGGAAACACTCCCCTTGTCTTTTTTATATATACCGAACAGGCATTTCATCAGGGTGCTCTTGCCTGCACCGTTCTCGCCCATGAGCGCATGGATCTCGCCGGACTTTAGTTGGAATTGGGCATGATCCAGGGCTTTCACGCCGGGGAATTGTTTATCGATATCAACCATTTCCAGTAAAGTCGTATTCCCTGCCATGTGAATCGCCACCTTCCTCGGAATAAAACTAGGAGCATGTCGGACTTATGAACGCGCGAGTGGTGTAAACGAAAAACACCTGCCTTTAGGGCGCTTTTTTGTTGGACTCGGCGATCCACGGCGTAAAAAAGGCTCGTCAATCGGGTCATACAGGAAGTATGCCCCTCAATCCTCGCCCTTTTTCCACTCGTGGCTCGCTTTTGTCCAGCAAAAATCCTAAGTCCGACAGGCTCCTGGGCCTTGAAGCTTTTGGGTTCAAGGCCGTCAACAGATCGATAGACTAGCGTGACCCGCGCGGCGATTCCCGCCTTGACGTTTGATACGCCGAGCGCGTCACATCAACAGTTTACTTCGTGATCGGGGAATAGGGGATACGGATGGAGAATCCGTCGTCGGAAAGCTTGTAGCTCGTTCCGTCCAACCAGCCTTTTTTCTGGGCGCCGTTCATCGCAAGTTCAATGATGGCCTTGCCCATCGCGTCGCCGTCCTGCTTGACGGTACCGGCCAGCTTGCCGTCCGCGATCGACTGAACTGCCGCGTTGGATGCATCCACGCCGATGATCGGGATGAACTTGCTTTCCTTGGTTCCCATGTTGTAGCCGACGCCGTTGAGCGCGGCGATGACGCCGAGAGCCATGTCGTCGTTGTTGCAGAAGATGACTTCAATCTTGTCGCCATATTTTGCCCAGACAGCCTGCATGGCGTCCTGCGCCTTCGCGGTGTCCCAGTTGGCTACAATGATCTGGCCGTTGGCAAGTTCCATGTTGAGACCCAGGGCTTTGGACCTGGAAACGGAGAATTCGGTGCGTGCGATGGCTTCGATATTGTCCGCGTCACCCTTGAACATCAGGTATTGGACCTTTCCGTCCTTGTTCTTGTCGAAAGCGGGATTGTCCTTCCAGAGTTTGGCAAGGATGTCACCCTGCATTTCGCCGGCCTGCTCGGCCTTGGTACCGATGAACATGCTCTGCGCGCCGGTTACGACCGAAGCTTCGGAGGGTTCCTTGTTGTAGAACAGTACGGGAACGCCCTTCGCCTTGGCGAGGTCCACAAGGTGCTGTCCGGCGGTTACCTGGCAAAGGTTGATGACCAGGATGTCGGGCTTTTTCTCGAGGAGGGTTACTGCCTGGTCATTCTGGATGGCCTGATCGTCGTTGCCGTCGACCATTTTCAGGGTAACTTTGATACCCTTTTCGGCACCCAGTTTGGCTGCCCAGGATTCCATCGCGGCGCGGACCGATGAGCCGTAGGTATCGGAATATTTCCATACCAGGACGGACACATTCAGTTCCTTGGCAGCCGCTGCGCCTGCCGCCGGCTTTTCCTTGCTTCCTGCCGCAAAACCCGAGGCCAGGGTGACCATAAAGAACACGGCCGCAATGGCTACCAGAAACACGCTTTTTCTTTTCATCAGGGACTCCTTGTGAAATGACAGTTTTCTTTATCTGGACTTGTGGCTGGATTAACAGGAAGCCGGAAGTATTTTATCTCTTCAAACCTTCGCATATAGCCGCATATCCGGGTTTCGATTCTGCCCGATTGATCACAGCAACGCCGTGCATTCTGAAATAGTATAGATGGTGTTGCACTTTATTTCATGCAATAACTTGGTTAAAAATTGTTATCAGGAAAAAATAGTTTGCTATTTTAGGAAAAAATTGCGAATTCGCTTCATTATCCGCGTACATGGGCATACCATGTTTCCGCTTTTCAGCTTACTCCTTACACCTTTCCTTATTCCTTTTCCCTGTTCCTTGCCTCGTCGTAGCGTTGGACGTCCTCCTGGGCCTTCCTTACGTTGACGAAGGGCAACAGCAATAAACCGGCTACAAAAAAGAAAATGAGGGACAGGATGGCGGGACGGAGTGAGCCGAACATTTGGTTCATCAGACCGAACAGCAACGGGCCTATCCAGGACGTGCCCCGCTCGGAAATCTCGTAGAACGAATAGTACTCGGCTTCCTTGCCCCGGGGGATAAAGCGCGCGAACAGGCTGCGGCTTATGGCCTGGGATCCGCCCATGACCAGGGCGATGCAGGCCCCGAGTATGAAGAACTGCAGGACCCGGCTTTCTCCGTAAAGACCTCCGTATGCGTAGATGACCACCCCCGCCCAGATTACCAGGCTCAGGACGACCGATTGCTTGGCGCCCATTTTTCCGGCCAGGAAACCCCAGAGGAGGGCGCCGAAAAAGGCCATGAACTGGATCATGAGTATGACGATGGTGAGGGTTCCCGTATCGATGCCCAGTCCGCCCCGAAGGACCGGAGCCGCCGCGAAGGTCGCCGCCACGGCGATCACCGTCTGGATGCCGTCATTGTACAGGAAATAGGCCAACAGGAATTTGAGCGTTTCCGGAAAGTGCCTGAGATCCCCGAGCGTCTCCCTCAGTTGACCGAAACCGATTTTCAGGTAACCGCTGCCGGCCGGCAGGGCACGGCGGGCCCGCCGCGCGCGGAGGCGGCTCCAGGTGATCAAGGAGAAGCCAAGCCACCAGACACCGGCGGAGGCAAGGTTGATGCGTACCGCCAGTCCGGTGGGCACTCCCAGGGCTTCGCGGAACTGGTAGAAGATGAGGTTGAGGAGGAGCAGGCTTCCACCCCCCAGGTAACCCATGGCCCAACCCCAGGACGATACCTTGTCGCGGCGCTCTTCCGAGACGATGTCCGGCAGGTACGCGTTGTAGAAGACCATCGCCGCGCCAAAGGCCAAGTTGGCGATTATATAGAGTATGCCCCCCAGCCACCAAAGGCTGCCGGCCACAAAAAAGAGCGCGATGGTGGATACCGCGCCCAAGGTGGCAAAGGCACGCATCAGACTTTTGCGCAGGTGTGAATAATCGGCGATCGCACCCAGTATGGGCAGAAAGAGCACCTGCAGCCCCACCGACAGCGAGACGCAGTAGGGAAGGAAGGAGTCGGGCGCGACAGGGATGCCTGCAAGCCGGGCCATACCGTCGGGCCACTGTTTGGCGGCTTCGGCGGCGAGGGAGGCCAGGTAGGGACCCAGGAATACCGTGCCCACCGTCGTGCTGAAGGCGCTGTTCGCCCAGTCGTACATGGCCCAGCCGGACAGTTCCTTCTTGTCGTTCACGATTTCCACCTTCGTTTCCATGGAACCTCCAGGATGTGTACACACCACATTTCCGTGCTACCAGGCGTAAAAGGAATCAGGGTAAAATAGCATCCAACACGGATCCGTCGCAAGCTTCGAATTTAAGGCCCATGAGTTTCGCGAGGGTCGGTGCGACATCCACCATGGCGAGGACGCCAGGCTCCGCTCCTTGACGCAGGCCGTTTCCTGCGGCCATGAAGAGGCTGCGGTACTTCGCCATCCCGGGAGGATACCCATGGTCCGCCCCGAAGGCTCCCGGTTCGGGGGCGTCCTCCACCAAGGGGCCATCCGGATCCTCGATGAAGCGGAAGCCGGACATCGCGTCCACCGCGCACAACGCTCCGGAACCCGTGCGCAGACCCGCCAATCCGGGGCCGGAGTGGATGCCGGCGATACCCAAGGACGCATCCTGGGAAGCCTTCCGCAAAAGCTCGCGAACCTGAATTTCGGCTGCGGTATCCCCCGGGCGGACGTGCAGATAGGCCGAACCACCGGAGCACCTGAACCAGGCCCGCCACACGGGAATATCCTTCCCGGCGCGGCCGGCCCTCGTTTTTGACCTGCGACCAGAGGATGGGGCGCCCAGGCCGGATTCTTCCTGCACGCCGGCCAAACCCGCAGCCACGAGCAGGTGATTGAGACGCACGAGCCGTCGGGTGTCAACATGTCCATGGTCGCCGAGCACGACCACGTCGGTCTCGGCTGCAAGTCCCGAGTCCTCGATGGCCGCAACGATGCGCCCCAGGCACATATCCAGACTTACAAGGGCGGCTCTTGTCTGCGGAGCGTCGGAACCGTAGCGGTGCTTGGCGTCGTCCAATGCGATAAGGTGGGTCATGAGCAACCGGGGCCGCTTGCGCCGGATGGTATCGGCGGCGCAGCGGGACACGAAATCGTCCAGGGCGGGCTGTTCGCTGCCCCTGCGGTAACGCCCGAAACGCAGTTGCAGGGAGATCAGCCAGGCTGCGGAACCGGAACGCAGGACTTTCAGGGTCTGGTTTTCCCCCGGCAAGGCGGCTATTTCCGGAAAGTTCCAGCGTATCCGCGCACCGGCGGTGAGGGGCCACAAAACAGCCGCCGTCCTGAGGCCAGCGCCCCTTGCCAGATCGAAGAGGGTGGAACAGCGCAATTCCCTGGCGTACCAATACCAGCGCTGGTGATCGGCGGGGATGCCCGGCTGCAAGGGATGGTTGTGGTCGATGCCGTGTCCATCGGGGTATCTGCCAGTCATCATGGTCGCGTGGACGACGTAGGTCAGGCTGGGGTACAGGGTTTCTATGGATCCGATACCCGTTCCCCGGCGCAGGAAAGCCGAGAAATTCGGCAATCCGTACAGGGAGTCCCGTTCGGCCTCGGACAGGCCATCCATGGAAACAACTACGAGCCGGCGATGGATTCCGCGGCGCGTATCGCCGTCTGCTTTCACACGCATGGAACGAGTATAGCGCACCCAAGGCCTCTCAAGGTTTAAATCCTGTCAGAATGATTTCAGGGAGTCACAATTATTATGGTTTTTCCAAATATTCATTGTTTTATGCAATTATCATGACTATTTTTGTTATATTTAAACCCAGGGGGACAGCATGATCAAGCTTTCCGGAATTCTTATTCCTTCTGCCATTATTTCCATTCTCGCCTTCAATTCCTGCGCGGGAACGCCAACTCCCGCCGAACTCCCCCCGGAGAGCCGCTTGGTTGTGGCCGTCGCCGCCTTGGAGAATAGCCCTGCCCAGGACTCAAGTTCGTGGGAAGAGGAACTGGTCACCGGACTACTGGAGTCCAAACGGGTACGGGTCATCGAAAGGGCCAGGTTGGACGCCCTGCTGAGCGAGAACGAACTGACCATGAGTGCCTTGGGTGATGTATCTGCCGGACCGGTATTCCTTCAGGCCATAGGCGCCGACGCGGTGCTCTTTACGAAGGTGACGGAAATCCGGGAGTACTCGGGCAAGACCACCGATGCGGTTACCGGCTGGTGGGACGACGTAAGCCTGGGCATTGAGGCAAAACTTTCAGCCAGGTTGGCCTCCGCCACGACGGGCGAGATTCTGGCAGCGGCATCAAGTTCCGCCCAAGCCGCGTCGGGCACCTTTTTTGGCGCCATGGGCGAATCGAAAATAGACAAGGATCGCGAGGTCCTTGTCGGTGAGGCCATTTCGGAGGCAGTCGCGATACTCGCCCTGGAGATAGCCCGAAAGGTGCCGGAGAAGAATTGAAGTCCATAATCCATTCATGACCCGACTGTCTTACCCGATTGTTTGACCAGATCGGGGGCATGGTGTCAGGAACACGGCTCTCAGCTTCTTTCGTACCGATACCCAGCCCCCGGTACCGTACGGATCAGCAAGGGTTTCGAGGGATCCTCTTCCAATTTTCTCCTGAGGGCCACCATGTGCTGGTCCAGGGTACGGCTCGCAGGCGGGTTGTCGAAATCCCAACAGTACCGGAAAAAATCATCCCGCCCCACCACCTCGCCACATCGTAAAAAAAGCAGGCCAAGGATACGCGCTTCCCTTCGGGTCAGATCAATCACGCGCTTGACGCCCCGCTGTATACCCCCGTCATGCGGCGTATTCCCGCCCTGCGAGTTTTCAACCTGGGCACGGAGTTCCCGGGGGCGTACCGTCCACGGGCCGAAGGAGAAAGGCTCCATCCCGTCCAGGTCCGGCTTGCCCCTGTCGTCGGCCATGGCGGGTTCGCGGCCGCTACGCCGTTGGACCGCGGCTACCCTGGCCAGGAATTCACGCACCCCGAAGGGCTTCTGGATAAAATCGTCCGCCCCCAGTTCCAGGCCCAAAACCTTGTCGATCTCCTCGCTCTTGGCGCTGATGAACAGTAGGGGAACTGCGCGGTCCATGGCCCGAATTTCCCGGCACGCGTCGAAGCCTGAAAGAACGGGCATCATGACGTCCAGGCAGACAAGGTCGGGCCGGAAGTCGCGGAAGCAGGTGATGGCAGCCCGACCGTCCGCCACGGCGGTCACCTCCCAACCCGCGCCCCGGAGGATCTCCGCTATTGCCCGCCTGGTGTGGTTGTCGTCCTCCGCAACGAGCGCTTTCATGACCCCGCCTTGAAGGTGAACAGGAAGGAGCAGCCGGTCTCGGTCCCTTCCAGGACGAGGTCGCCGCCGTGCCTGCGGGCAAGGGTACGGCTCAGGTACAGACCGAGCCCCGTGCCGCCCACGGCGTCGGTCACCGAGGTATGGAAACGTTCGAACTGGCGGAAGAGGCGGGTCCTGTCCCCGTCCTTGATGCCCGGGCCGAAGTCCCTGACTCGTATCCAGGCCAGCCCGTCCGGGTGTCCCTCCAACTGTCCATCCGACTGTCCCGTCGCAATTTCGACAAGGTGACCGGAAGCGGCGTACTTTTCGGCGTTCGATAGCAGATTGCCCGTCACCTGGTCGACCAGGTCCGTATCTATCATGACCGGTTCGCTCGCGTTCAGCTCGGTCCGCACCTCGATGCCCCGTTCGGAGAAAGTTGGCCGGAAAGCATCGAGCACCTGCCGCACCACCTCGTCGACCGATCCTTCGCGCAATGCCAGCCGCTCGGCCGCGCCACGGGCTTC
>CAXNJE010000026.1:0-27905 GCA_964202565.1 Breznakiellaceae bacterium
TCCGCCAAGGTTTCCCGGACTCCCCGGAAAAGATGGACCTTTCTGAACAAGGGTTCCCAACCCCGATAAATAAGTTTTTCGGTCCTCTCTTTGACAATATCCACGTTTTCACTAAGAATTTCGGCCATCAGGCGTGCCTGAAGCTCGTAGAAACGGCCTTCCTTCGATGCCGAACGCATGACGTCCCGGGCTTGGCCCATGGCACGCAACAACTTATGCTCCCTTATGATGAAGGGAAGGAGAAGCATGTAGAAGCGATAATTCGGGTACAAGGTCCCGTCCAGGTCGAAAGCAACCGCATCGATATCCAACATTACCGGACTTTTATACTATACCTGAACTCGACTCGTCCATCGGATTCGGCCGGAGAAAACTGCCAGTTTGAAAAAGCCATACGTAAAATGGCCTCTATTGCCGGGGAAAGGGGTGGCTCGAAGCGGATGGTACTACTGAACACCGTTCCGCCAGGCTCGATTACGAACGAAACAAGAGTCGATAGATCCTCCGGCTCCTCCCTCAGATCCTTTGGCGGAATCGTTACCTTCTTACTGCCCAGAAACTGCCTGGCATTGGCTCCCCCAAAGTCGAAGTCTCCGGAAAGATTGCCGCTGCCTGGGGCTATGTTACCACTGGGAAAGGGAGTCCCGCTGGCAGCTTTTGTGGAGGACGGCGATCCGATCGTGGATTGAGAATCTTTGTTGGTCGTACCAATGGCTGGGGAAGTCAAATTCTTTCCCAGCTGGTCCACTTTCCTATCTGTAGCGTCAGCGACACGCTGGCCGGAAAGAACAGCCCCCCGGGGCTGGCTAGCGGCAGCCGATCCCGTTGCCTGTACGGAGGCGGCAGCCTCGGCAGTATCGGGGCTGGAAAATTTATCGGCAGAAAATTGTTCGGATAATTCGGCTGCCGGAGTCTGGGTTTGGTACTTGCTTGGGGTCCTGGTCTTGGGAGGAGCGGGTGCTGTTGGCGCGGGAATTCTGGTCGTCGGGATCGGGACCGGTTCCTCAACGGCAACTGACTTGGCAACCTCCACAGGAGCCTTGGCAGAAGGAACAGCCGCGGCAGGTTTCGCCGCAATAGGAGCAGTCTCGACTGGCACGCTGGCGACCGCAGGGGGTGCTAGCTCCCGTACTGCCGGTGCGGAGCTTTCCCGTATCGTGGGGGTCGGCATCTCCCGGAATGCGGGACTAGGCGCTTCCCGTGTTGCGGGAGCTGGCGTGGCTTGTTTCGGTGCCACGGCCGGAGCCCGCGCAGGCTGCGTGGCACGCTGGTCGATATCCGATACTTCGGCCACTTCGGGTACGGACTTGGCTTCCACAGGCGGAACAACAAGGGGTGCCGGTTGTGTTAGCGGCACTGTTTCCGGCAAGGTCTTGGCTATCGGTTCAGGCGTCTCCTCGGGTAATTCTTCGGGATAAGGAGCCAGTTCGACGTAGACGGGATTCATGCTTGGGGTTTCGAGCGCGGGGCTCTGCATACGGAACAGGGCAAAAAAAGGCAGGGCGCAGGTCCAGATTATCGCCGAAACGATGACACTGGTGCGCAGGCGGCGCGCATCGGCATTCCGTACCAAAACCCACCCGGCGTCCATCATTTCTCCAGGGTATGCAGGTTGATGCCGCGAAACCCGTTCTTGCGAAGCAGGTCCAGCACTTCTATGGTCAATCCGTAGGAAAGCTGCTTGTCGCCTTCCAGGGTTATGGATTTGATTTCCGCCTTTTCGGCAGGTGAAAGTCGGGCCAGGGCTTCATCCAGGGCGGCCAGGTCCATACGATCCTTGTTCAGATACACCTCTTCCCGGGAAACCACCACCACCGCGAGTCGCGTCATGGCCGTGGGTTCCGCTGTGGAGGATTCAGGAAGCTGCAGCGTGATGCCCGGTAAAATGGCAAAGGTCGTTGATACCAGGAAAAACAGGATGAGCTGAAAAACCACGTCGATCATGGGAACCAGGTCAACCAGGGAGTGGGGTTCCA
This sequence comes from Breznakiellaceae bacterium, assembly GCA_964202565.1. Classification (GTDB taxonomy): domain Bacteria; phylum Spirochaetota; class Spirochaetia; order Treponematales; family Breznakiellaceae; genus SZUA-426. The sequence continues at coordinate 1,977 of CAXNJE010000026.1, forward strand.
GACGTCGTTTAAAGCGCATTGGCCTCGCTCCCGCCAGCCTTTCCGGCTACAGCCTTCGTGGCACCTGTTTTTGGGACGCCGCTGGTGGGGACAGCTTTCGCGACAGGCGCAGAAGTGGTTTTTGCAGGCGGTAGAGCAGCAGCCGTTGGGACAGCGGACCTGCGCTCGGCCAGTCCGGAGGTACCAGGCGATGGCTGCCGCGTCCTGTTTCTGGCTGCTATCAGTATCACCAAGTCCCCAACAGAACTTTCCATGCCGATTATGGTCCGATTGGCCTGGCTGACGAAATAATTGTAAAACACGATTGTGGGTATGGACACGGAAAGGCCGGCAGCCGTGGTCACCAGGGCTTCGGCGATGGCTCCGGCCAACAAGGAGGGATTACCCATCGCGCCGGAAGCCGCGAGCACGCCGAAAGCGCGGATATTACCCGTGACCGTACCGAAAAGTCCCAGAAGCGTGGCGATATTGGAAATGGTACCGAGGGTGCTGATGTATTTTTCCAGACGCGGTACCTCGCGATTGGCGGCGTTCATGACCGCTTCCTTGATGTCCGCTTCCGGCGCGTCACGTTGCTCTATACCGGCAGAGAGCAGGCGGGCAAGCGGCGACGAGCTGGACTCGCAGAAGGCGGCGGCTTCTTCAAAGCGGCCTTCCCGCACAGCAGGGGTCGTCTTTTGCAGGAGAATCGCGTCGTCTTTCCTGACGGCGCGAAAGAACAGGAAGCGCTCCACGACAATGATGGTCGCGACCAGAGCGCTCAAACCGATGGGGATCATGACTGGTCCGCCCTTCAAGAGCAGATCGAGCATACGCTTCCTCCTGAATCAATACTAAAGAGATATTTGTATTCGGACACTCGCCTGGAAACCTTCCGCATAGAAGGGGTCCCAGCGAATTCGCCCTTCCATGCCCCGGAATGCAAGCACTACATCCCGGAACTCGGCAATGAAACGCAATTCGGGGGTCAGACTGACGAAGCCACCCGCATCCACGACTGGCACATCAAAACCGTCCGCCCCGAACCCCACCGATGCCGAAACGGCACCGCCAAAACTTTCCGCCCGTTCCCTGTACTCCATTTCTGCCTTGAATTGTTGCCTTTCGCCTAAAAGGGGTGCATCCATCCAATCGGCTATCCAGGACAAGCCCGCGCTCGCAGCACCGGCAACCCAGCGCAGGGACAGAGTGGAAGCCAGGCTATCGTAGGGCTCGACGAGGTAGGTATACAAGCCACGGGTAACCAGGGTTGGGGCCACCGGCGTGATACGCCCTGCCCCGTCCAGGCTCATAGCCCAGGTGCCTCCAAGTCGGGCGCTCAAACCCGGAGCGAGGAATAGATCCAGCTTGCCGTCAGAAAACCAGCGGGCGTCGTCCGGCGGCAGTTCACCGATATCCAGATAGGGATTATTCTGCCAGGCTGAGGAAAAGGTGTTCAGATCCGAACGCAGCCCTCCGGACAGGGAGAGCGAGGCGAAACCACCCAGCCCGGCTTCAGCGGACAGGGAAAAGGGAACGAGAGCAGGGAAGGCCACGGAACTGGCAAACCCAAGATCGGCTGCCAGGGAAAGGGATGAGGAGAGTTCGAAATCGGCTTTCAGATCCGCGCCACCCCTATGGGAATACCGGTCTTTGGGATTATCCTCCGAATCAAGACCCAACAAGCCACGGAATTCATAGAAGGATACCAGTTCCAGCGATACCTTTTCAAAACGGAGTTCGGTAGCGATACGCGGAACCAGGATCAGCTCGTCCACTCCGGTGATGCCTGCGGGGTCGCTCGCGGAAAGTTCGAGTGCCCGGGATGCGGACCCGAGGGCCAATTCAGAAAGCAGGCCCAATTCGCCGCCGAAAAGCTTGCCGAAGGGTTTGCGGTACGAGCCGCCCAGGTCCAGATACCGTTGTGATACGCCGTAGAAGTCCTGGCTCTGACCCTGCAAGCCGTTCGCCTCGTCCCGGAAACCAGCCGCGAAACGCCAGACGGAACCGTCGCCCAACGCACCGCGTACCCGTCCGCTCAAAGTGGTGATCCGCCGGGAAAATCCATCCCCGGCTTCATGATAGGCAAAACCATCCAGGGCATCATGGGTAAAAGTCATGCTGAAAGAGGGGTCCGACCCAGGCCGATAGATGGAGAGCGAAGCCGACACGGCATCCCATAGACCAGTTCCGGCGCTGGCTTCCGTAAAGGTATCGCCCTTACCGTCCCTGGCGACCGTATCCAGGGTAGCTTCGGTCAGATAAGCCGATTCGGGAAGCGTCAGTTCCTTGCCCGGAGGCAGGGGTGGTTCGGTAACAGGCGCCGGAAGGGGATCAAAAGACGGCTGGGGCGCTTCCAATTCTTTCGGAGCCACACCGCGAACTTCGGTGTCCAGGTCTGGCAGGCGCAACTCGGGTACCGGTGCGGTCTCGGTAGCCGGATCGGTTCCACCGGCAGGGCCCGCCTGTGCGGAAAGGGTTTGCGTAAACCCGAATCCCAGGAGAAGGAGCGGGATAGTGAGCGCAAGGAAGGGAAGCAATCCCGAAGCTTGCCGGAAAGTCTTGCCGGACGGAAAATCCGCAGCGGCAACGTTGGTATGGCGGTTCATCAGTTGCCCTCCAGCAGGCGCCGCGCCTGGGTGGTCCAGGTCGAGGACGGGTAATTCTTGACAAGCAAAGCCTGTATTTCGGCGGCGCTATCCTTTTTGCCCAAACGCAGGCGCATGGAAACGGCTCGGAACAGGGATTCAGGGATAAAATCCTCACGCAAACCCTGACCTATGGCACCGGACGACGATACAATAGGAACCCCCGTCGCATAGGCTACGGCGTCCAGGTACGCAAGTGCAGCCTTGTCGAAAGCTTCGACAGCGCCGAAATATTCTCCCTTGAGGAAAGCGGCTTCGGCGGCGGAGACGGTATCCTCATTTCTCATGGCGATGGTCTCGTCCAACAAGGGCAGGCCTGCCTCGCGTTGGGCGCTCTCGCGTATGTAGAACCTGGCCAAATCCAGAGCGGCAGCCCTTCCTACGGCTGTACTCGCCCCGCCTTCCCTGCTCAGGATCATGTGCAGGCGCGCGGCCTTCTCCGGCAGCCCCGTTATCAGGTAACGCAATACTTCCGCCTCGTCCCCTGCCCCCGCTTTCCTGGCGTTATCCCCGAATTCGGCGATTGCGGAGGTATACGAACGGAAGGCTGCTTCCCAATCCCTTTTTTCCTTATATGCCCGCGCAGCAGCAAGAATGGACGCGAAGCGGTAGCGGCTGGTCTTGTAATCCGTCAACAGGCGTTCCCAGAGCAGTATGGCCGCGTCGGTCTTTCCCGATGCCTGGATGGACAAGCCACCGAAATACAGGGCCGCATCGGCGCGGGGACCTGACCGGTATGTTTCACGGTAGGAGGCGAATCGCTCCGAGGCAGTCGTCCAGCGTTTGGCCCGGTACATCAGCTCGCCGCGACGGTAGGCTGCCTCCGAGGCCAAGGGGTCCGCAGGATAGTTGCGCGACACCAGGGAAAAAGCCTCGTCGGCGGCGTCCACGCTGCCCGACAGGTCAAAGGCTGCCGCGCGTTCGTAGGCTGCGCGTACGGTATAGGATGTCAGACCGGACTTGGTCAGGCCTGACCTGGCGGCGATGGCCCGGTCGTAGGCGGCGACCGCACCTTCCCAGTCCTTCATGAAGGTCCTCGCTGTTCCCTCAAGGAAAGCAGCCCGGGCCTTTTCTTCCCCGGCATCCGAACCTTTGGGCAACCCGGGAATCAATCCGTCCACAGGTGTTCGGGCGGTCATGTCGGCGGCCTTGCGGGCAAAAGCCGCCCCTGAACGGTAGTCCGCCAGGTTGATGGCACTCCAGGCGGCGAGGTACGCGGCCGAATACGCACGGGGATGCTCGCCTTGCCCGCTTATGAAGGCATCAAAGGAAGAACGGGCTTCCTCGAAACGCGAAAGCCTGTACAGCGCCCAAGCGCGATAGTAGGCAGCCCAGGATGCGGCGGGACCAAGCAAGCCGAAGCCAGCCTCGCGGGCTTTCTCCAGACGCGACAATGCCAGCGCGAAATCACCCGTCGCGGCGGAGGAAATACCTGCCAGATACATCGAGGAGGCCCGGAGGGACGGCCCAAGGCCTTTTCCGTCGGGAGCGATCTTATCCAATTCCGCAGCGGCGGCTACGACTCTCGAGTGCCTTCCATTCTCAAAAAACAGCGACATCTGGGCGACTCGCGCTTCAGCATCCCCGGAATCCGCGACAACGAGCTCGTCGAGAGCCTGCAGCGCGTCGGCGGCACGCCCCGCTTTCCTGAGCAGCTCCGCCCGTAGGCGCGCCATCCCGGGAAGGGAAAGCGCATCGGCCTCCGCAAGGACCTCCAAGCCCGAGGCGGCCTGGTCCTCACGATACAACGCGTAGGCCAGATACGACCTGGCGGCGCGCTCGATTTCCCTGTCGTATTCGTTGGCTTCCGAGGGAATCGCCGCGAGGGCTCCCGACAGGGCGGCACCAGCATCGGCCCAGCGCTTCAGGCCGAGCGCGTACCATCCCAATCTCGTTTTGAGCAGGGCTTCACGGTCTCCTGCGTCCAAGGTCGCTGCGGAGGACAGGATTGCAAAGGCCTCCTCGGTGTTGCCTTCCCGCGCGGCTATTTCCGCCATATAGATGGGGACATCAGGATGAACGCCCTGGGGCGGCAGCAACGCGGAAATTCTCAGGAAATACGATCGTGCGAGATCCAGCCTGCCGTCGCGGAAGGCACCTTCGCCAACACGCAGCCAGAATTCGCTTAGCTGCTCGGGAGACGCGCGCAGTGCGTTCTCGGCCTTTACCAGGGTCGCCGAGATACGGGTCTCGTCTCCGGAACGACGGGCCTCGACAAATAGCCGCTGGAGGGCCGAAATGGCTATTTCCCTCCGTGGCGACGAGGATAGGGATTCGAAAAGTGCTACCGATTCGGTATCCCTGCCCAATAGTGAAAAGGCTTCGGCGACCCGAATTGCAATGCGTTCGCGGGTGGGAGTGTCCAGTTTGTCCGGGTCTATTCGCTTCCAAAGCGCGGCCAATTTTTCACTTTCGCTATCCTTTGCGTATAAATCGGCCAGAAAGATCAGGGCCGAGCCTTCCGATTCGGGTGCCTCGATTTCATCCAGGAGACGTTCAAAAGCGGCTTTTGCCTGGGATGGGCGATCGAGAGCTGTGGAGGCCTTACCTAGATACACCAAGGAAAGTCTGAGGGATTCGGGATCCGGTGGTTTTTGTGCCAAGATGGTAAAGCGGGTCGCCGCCCTTTCCAGCTCACCCCGGTCGTACTCGATGACGGCCTTCCAGAATGGCACGTAGGCCAGATACTTCGTCGACCTGTAACGCGCCTCTACGGTAGAAAACCCTTCGTAGGCTTCCGTGGAGCGGCCGAGCCTGTACAGGGTAACCGAACGGCGATACCGCGCATCGCTGGAATAGGCCGAATCGGGCCAGGAACGCAGGAATTCGTCATACCGCTCAAGGGCTAGCGGGTATGCCCGCGATAGGAAACGGCTTTCAGCGTCCAGAAAGGCCTCACGTTCGAGACTTTGGGCTCCGGCGGACAAAACCGTTACTGCGACCAACAGAAAAAGGACAATGTATTTACGCATACCTAATTATAATACCACCACTTCGCTATAGTTACATTAGGGGAGCCTCTTTCAAAAGTCATTTGAAAGAGCAACCTGATCCGCAGTATTTTTACAAATCATTTCTTTATATAAGTTTGTAAAAATACTGCAAGAGCAGATTTCAAAAATTCCTGATTTTTGAAATCTGCTCAGGGATCGAAACCGGATTCCACGGGTATTCTGGTCAGATGGACCGCATGTCCGGGATATCTCTTGATGAAGGAGTCGAATTTCGATTCCACGGCGCTCTCGAATACGCTGATCGAGAAGCGGCCTTCCTCATCGAATTGTGGCAGCAACACCGCCACATGGTAATGTTGTCGCAGCCGGGGTGCATCCCCCATCTCATTGTTCACCGATGCCAGGTACATGGTTCCCGGCTCGTCGATGGAAAGGGTGTACAAAATCGCCTTCAACCCCTTGATCTCGAAACCCGTATCCTCAATATAACCCGGGTAGGAGCGCGAAGTAGTGCCATTTCCGCCGGCGGTTCTCAAAGCGGCTATGGCGGTCCGCCTTACCTCGTATTCCTTAGGATCCGCCCCCCGTTCACCCCGGAATACCCGCCCGGCCTCTGCCGCCAGATTACGGGTCCAGTCCAGCCCGAAATAAGGGTCCCGCAGGCTCTCCCAGGGTTCCGAAAAGGTATTCCCCCGGGGAAGCGGGGGCTGTTTGAGCGGCGTGATGGGCAATCGCTTGCCCGTCAGGGGTTTCAGCGTGCCGTCCACTACCCATTTGGCGAAACCGGAACAATTCAGCCCGATAGACCCGGTTTGCCGTGAACCGCTTTTAATGTACACAGGCAGCCCATTTTCGTCCAAGGCTCCGTCATCCGCGTAGGCCAGGGAACCCAATCGGGAGCGTATGGCACCGGAAAGTGCACGGATATCGGCATAATACTCCGGACGGGGCTCGAAATACCTGCGCGGGAACGTTTCCATCACCGGCATCAGTACCCGGTTCATGGATTCGATGACAACCCGATCCAGACTCAGGGGCAAAATCATGGAACGGACAACATAGCCCTCGTAGGCCACGGCATCCAGAAGGGTCCGGTCCTGACCATCCGGCCGGAACTGGATATAGCAAAAAGGGTCGCTTCGTGGAAAAAACCTGATCCTTGTACGGGATCCGTCGGACAGGCTACGGTACAGTACCCAGGTTCCCTGGGACCAGGAAGGAAAGGTACCATCCCCTTCCCTGGCCAGAACCGTCATGAATTCGCCATTGCCCTGTTCGACCCGGATTTCAACCTTGTTTCCATCCAGCAGAATCCGCCGTTCCGGTTTCAGCGCCAAGGCTTGTCTTGGGGCCAAACGAAAAATGGTCGCGTCCAGTTCGACACGCAAGACCGAATCGTCACCTATAGCCGAAAGTGTCACAAGCGGTACGGTAACCCGTACATCGGGCGGTAGTGCGTAAAGGGATGCCAAACTCAGGCATGCGCAAAAGAAAAGAGTGGACCTGGTATTCATGTCATTCTTTTATCGGCGTATGAGCCCTGTACGCTTAGGCATACAGATCATCCCGGGATTCCGCCTTTTTGCCGCTTTCCGCCCCGGTTTCCACGCCGTCCTTCCCTTCAGCAGCCATTATCCGCCCATCCTGGGTGCCGGGCAGTCCCGCATTAGCGAGCATGAGTTTTATGCGGTTCAGCTGGTTCACCTCGGAAGCGCCCGGATCATAATCGATGGCCGCAATGTTGGCCTGGGGGTATCGTCTGCGCAGTTCTTTTATCATGCCCTTTCCCGTAACGTGATTGGGCAGGCAGGCGAAGGGTTGCACGCAGGCTATGGTATAGGCACCCGTTTCGATGAGTTCCACCATTTCGGCGGTCAGGAACCAGCCTTCCCCGGCAAAGTTGCCCAGCTGGACTATGTCATCCACACCGCGCGCCAGTTCCCCTATGCTTTTGGGCGGGTCGAAACGCCGGCTTGCGGCGAGTGACCTTTTCATGCTCCGACGGTATAGCTCCAGGAAACCTATCATCGCGCGGGCTTTCAATTCCGCGCTTCTGGGCAGGGAGAGCTTTTGGTGCTTGAAAACACCCGTATAGGCGGTATAGATAAGGAAATCGAGCAAATCGGGGACTACTACCTCGGCTCCTTCGGCCTCGAGGAGTTCCACTATGCCGTTGTTTGCCGTGGGGTGGAATTTCACCAGTATTTCGCCCACCAGACCCACCTTGGGTTTGGCTGCAAGCCTCAGGGGAAGCAGGTCGAAATCATCCACCATCCTCCGTACCAGCTTGCCGAAACCGAACAAATCCCTGGAACGGAGCCATGAGGAACAGCGCCCGTTCCAGGACTCGTACAAGGCGTTGGCAGCCCCCGGAACCTCCTCGTAGGGACGGGTGCGGTAGAGCATGCGCATGAGAAGATCGCCAAATACCAGGGAGACCAAGGCCCGGTGCAGAAGGACTGGCGACACCCTGAAACCCGGGTTGTTCTCGAAACCCTGAGCGGAAAGCGAGATGACCGGCACCCTTTCCAGACCGGCGTCCTTCAAGGCGCGCCGGATAAAGGCTATATAATTGGTCGCCCTGCAGCCACCACCGGTTTGGGTGACCAGCAAGGCGGTATGGTCGGGGTCGTAACGGCCTGAACGGAGGGCTTCCATCATCTGCCCCACGACAAGTATGGACGGGTAGCAGGCGTCGTTGTTGACGAACTTCAACCCCTCGTTAACCGCTCCCGAATCCTGCGCGGGCAGGATCTGAAAATCCAGCCCATCCGCCCTGAAAGCCTCCTGGAGCAGCCGGAAGTGGATGGGAGACATCTGGGGGGCCAAGACCGTGTGGGTTTTACGCATTGCCTTGGTGAACAGGACCCGCGCCCGTGCCGGAACCGCGGGAAGTTTGACGGCACTCCTGTTACCGGACGTCACCGCCAGCAAGGACCGCAGGCGGATGCGCACTGCACCCAGGTTGGCGCCCTCGTCTATCTTCACCAGGGTATGCAACCTGTTTTTCGCATTGAGGATTTCTTCGGCCTGGTCCGAGGTTACGGCGTCGAGGCCGCAACCGAAGGATGTAAGTTGGACGAATTCCAGGTCCGGCCGGGTTGCAGTAAAGTGCGCCGCCGCGTATAGGCGTGAATGGTAGGTCCATTGGTCCACCACGCGCAGGGGCCGTTCCACCTGCCCCAGATGGGCAACGCTGTCCTCGGTAAGGACAGCCAAACCCAAGGATACTATCAGCTCCGGGATTCCGTGGTTTATTTCCTGATCCACATGATAGGGGCGGCCGGCCAGTACGATACCCCTCAGACCACTGGCCTCAAGCTCTTTCAGGGCTTCCTCGCCCTTCGCGCGGACCTCGGCCTTGAAGCGTTCCTGTTCCTTCCAGGCTTTTGAGACGGCGGAGACCGCCTCGGCCTTCGTCACACCAAAACAGGCGAACTCTTCGGCGATGCGTTCAGCCAGCCGCTTTTCGTCGTCCAGCGGCAGGAAAGGATCGAGGTATCGTATGGACTCCGAAGCCGGCGACAAGGACTGTCTGCCGTCCTCGGCAAATCCCGATCTGAGGGCATCGATGTTGTTCCTCAGCACCTCGGGATAACTCGTGACTATGGGGCAATTGTAGTGGTTGTCCGCAGCGACGTCCTCTTTTTTTTCCCAGGGTGCGCAGGGATAGAAGATGAAGGAGACCCCCCGGGCAATCAGCTGTTCCACATGGCCATGCGCCAGTTTGGCCGGATAGCAGACCGACTCGGAAGGTATGGTTTCCATACCCGTCTCATACATTTTTTTTGTTGAACGGGAGGAAAGTTCCACCCTGAAACCCAATTCCGTCAAGAGGGTGTACCAAAGTGGATAGTTCTCGTACATGTTCAGCACCCGCGGGATGCCCACCGTACCCCGGGGCGCCTGGTTTCTGGGCAATGGTTCATAGCGGAAAACCCGGGCGAGTTTCCAGGCGAACAGATTCGGGATAGTATTTACAGGTTTGAGACTCGCGGCGGTATTGATGGGAGAGGGCTTGTCCACCAGGAGGGGGCCCCTTTCGCAGCGGTTTCCGCTGGTAAAACGCCGGCCACCGTTGAACAGGTTAAGGGTGAGCATGCAGGTGTTCGCGCACCCGGGGCAGCGGACCAATTCGGTCCTGACAGTAAAATTCTCCAGGTCCTGCGGGGTAGCGATGGTCGACCTGCTGTCACGCCCCGCTCGGGCTGTGGACCCGGCCGCAAAGGCATCCATCGAAAGGAGCGCCGCGCCGTACGCGCCCATAAGACCCGCAATATCGGGCCGTACAACCTCACGGCCGGAAACCAGTTCGAAAGCCCTCAGCACCGCGTCGTTGAGGAAGGTGCCTCCCTGTACCAGGACCGTACGGCCCAAGCCGGAAACATCCCGCAGCTTTATGACCTTGAACAGGGCGTTCTTGATGACCGAATACGAAAGGCCTGCCGAAATGTCGGCGACCGAAGCGCCTTCCTTTTGGGCCTGCTTCACGCGGCTATTCATGAAAACCGTACAACGGGTCCCCAAATCCACCGGCGAGGCTGCTTCCAGGGCTGCGGCGGAAAAGGCGCGTACGTCCAGGTCCAACGAGAGGGCAAAGGTTTCCAGGAAGGAGCCGCAACCCGAGGAACAGGCCTCGTTCAGCTGGATGGACGTAATCGCCCCGTCTTTGAGACGCAGGCTTTTCATATCCTGTCCGCCTATATCAAGCAGAAAATCGACGTCCGGGGAAAAGGCCCGGGCCGCTCGGCAGTGCGCTATGGTTTCAACCTCGCTCAGGTCCAGGCTGAGGGCTTCCTTTACCAAAGCCTCGCCATAGCCTGTGGAGCACGCCCGCGCGATCCAGGCGCCGCTTGGCATGCGGGCGTATAGTTCACGTATGAATTCAATGGCCACCAGAAGAGGGTGTCCGCCGTTGTTCCGGTAGAAACTCTCCAGCAAGGCACCATCGCTGTCCACCAGAGCCAACTTCGTCGTCGTCGAGCCGGCGTCCACACCCAGAAAACAGGGACCCCGAGCCGACGCCAGAGGCTTGCGGGCGACGATGTTCCGTCCGTGACGTCCATGAAAGGAAACCAATGCTTCGGGGGATGCAAACAAGGGGGGGAGCCTGTCCACTTCGGGGTGATGGGCGCTTCCCAATTCAACGAGACGCCGACGCAGTTCGCTGACAGGCACAGGTTCGCAACCAGAATCGCGGGCAGCCAAGGCCGCGCCCATCGCAACGAAAAGTTGCGAGTTTTCCGGGGCTTCTATCTCGTCATCGGACAGTTTGAGGGTTTCCGCAAAGCGTCGCCTGCATTCGGGCAGGAAGTGCAGCGGTCCGCCCAGAAAGGCGACGCGACCGCGTATGGGCTTGCCGCAGGCCAGGCCGGATATCGTCTGGTTGACGACTGCCTGAAAGACACTGGCGGCGATATCCTCGCGCCTGGCACCTTCGTTGATGAGCGGTTGGATATCGGTCTTGGCAAAGACCCCGCAGCGGGCGGCGATGGGATAGATGGTATGCGCATCGCGGGCCAACTCATTCAGGCCCTTGGCATCGGTATTCAGCAAACCCGCCATCTGGTCGATGAACGAACCGGTTCCGCCGGCGCAGCTCCCGTTCATGCGCTGTTCGATACCGCCGGAAAAGTAGGTTATCTTTGCGTCCTCCCCGCCCAGCTCAACCGCCACATCCGTATTCGGGATATAGGCCTTGACAGCTGTGCTGGAGGCGGTGACTTCCTGGACGAAGGGTATGGATATCCAGTTGGAAAGGGAAAGCCCGCCGGAACCAGTAGCCGTAACCCTGATGGATTCCGCACCCAAGCGCTCCGCCTCGATCAGGGCTGCGACACCTGTCCTGAGGAGCGTTTTCCGGATGTCCGCACGATGCCTTTCATAGGCACCGTACAAAAGACGCCCCACATCATCCAATAAAGCCACTTTAACCGTGGTGGAGCCGGCATCCATGCCCAGATACAATACACGGTTCATACATATCCTCGGGTATCAATACTCGTTGAACAAGACAGCCAAGACAGCTTTTATTTGTTTATCCGTCACCGCGATTCCATCCGCTTTCAGCGCGCTCAGCAGTTCCTTTGGCGTAAGCGCCTGATTGGCTGTTTTGAGGGATGCTATCCTTTCTACCGCGGCGGCTTCCACCGGTTTTGGCGCCCCGAACAGGCCTTTCGAAAGTGCGGCCATCACCGCTGCTTCCGTCGCCTTTCGGGCTGCGATCATGTCCGCTTCGGCTGCGGCCCGGGAGGCCTGATAGGCCTTGAATTCCGCAGCTCCTCTGGCTAATTCAGTCCTGATTCCTCCTTCGGCCGTGGCAAACTCAGCCCTGAGGCCGGCTTCGCTCTGAGTCACGGCCTCCAGGACTGCCGCATCGCCTGCTTGCTGGGCAAGCAGATTCGCTTCGATGCGTTTTTCGCTTTGGCCTGCTTTTGATTCGGCTATGGCCAACCTTGTTTCAAGATCGCGGACGGCCTTGTCCATGGCGGAGCTCTTCCTGATGGCCGACTCTTCCAGTTCCATAACCAGTTCCAGCAATTCACCCAACCGTCTGGTCTGATAATCCGTGTCAAAATCCCGGGCATAGAGGGCTGGATCGTTTATTGCCCGCAGGACACGTTCAAGAAACGCAGCTTCCCCTTGGAAACGCCCTTGGACCCTAAGGAAATAAGACCCGGATTTTACCCTGAAATCGTAATCCACCTGTTCGCCCTGGGCAGAAAATGACAGACCGGAAGGCACGAAAGGACGCAGGTCGCGTCCGGAGGCCACAAAGCGATCGGGCACAATGCGCATGCGCACCGTCTCGCCGTCGGTTTGAAAAGCGGGGAGACCGGGGCTCATACTCTTCCAGCCATCGACGTTTTCCAGCAGCAACAGCGCGGAACGAACAGTCGAGTCGCTGACCAAACCCACCGTCTCGATCGTAAAACGACCCTGGTCCTTATCCGACAAAGTATATAAAGTACGGCCGCCAGAAGACTCCCTGGACACCAGGGAGACACCCCGTTCCTGGAGCAAGGCTTCTACGCTATCCTGGGCACCGACAATCGTGGGCGCTCCCGCGACGGCTACCAAGAACGCAAGAAAAAATATCCTTGAATGGTTCATTCGCTTTTCTCCGTTTTTCCTGTCCCGGGCTTGTCGGTCAATTTCAACAGAATCCGGTCGAAGGGTTCGATACGCTGTCCGGCTTCGGTACGTTCCACCGATCCGATGATCGCATCGCCCTCGCGCCTCAGCCTGATCTCAGCCACCGGAGCATCGACAGACCTGAAAACCCAGGCGCTGGTCCCGTCCTGAACCTTGTACACCGGATCTATGAATAGCAGGAGTCGTACCGGGTTCCGGCTGTCCACGATGAATCCAGCTTCGTTTTCTCCACGGGCAAAGGAGGAAAATGCCCACTTATAACTATCCAATGATCCCTTGGCCTTATCCAAAGAGCCACTTACGCTGTTCAGGGATGCCTGGATGCTCGCCCGGGAGGCGACCAGACTGGCAGCCTCAGCTTCATAACGGGTACGGGTCGCGATGAGGTCGGCTTCCAGGTCTGCTATTCTGGCCGAGAGAGCGCGGCTTGCCGATGCAGATCGATCCAGCAGCCCGGTATAGGAAGCTGCAAAAGCTGCTGCAGTGAATTCCGTCGCCGCCAAGGTTCCGGGAATGGAGTTGATATAGGGAACGGACCTGAGCTTGCTTACAAGAAAACGCAACTGTTCGTATTTGGCCATGGAAGCCTGGAAATCGTCCAATTTTATGGGTGATCCGTCAGGGAGATCGGAGGTGCCCAATGCCCAGGGATCGGGAGGAGCGCCGGTCGAGGCAGAAGCGTCCACCGATGCAGCGAGCGAGACCGAGCGCTCATCCGTCCAGATCGGATTATACTTTGTGGTAAGTTCGGCCATTTCCTGTTGATGGAGTTCTGTCAGATCGGCAAGTGCCGCATCCAGCCTGGCAGCTCCGGTAATTTTTTCGGTCTGAAGGTTTTTCTCCAACGCCACTACCCGTTCTTCGTAGAGTGTGATGAGCCTTTGCTTTTCCAATTCGAATAACTGCTGCTGGTTATCCAGTATTTCTTGTTGTTTTCTTGCTTCCTCCAGGCTTCTGGAATCATAGGATGCAATTTGCTCCTGCAAGGCGGCTACTTCCAGGCGTTTTTCCTTAATCAAGGGTTCATATTTTGCGCGGGCGGCACGCTCTCCTTCCTTCTGGGCAGCTTCAATAGGTATACGCCTCTTTTCGAACGCGGCAGTACCCATAGCCTTTGCCACGGCCAAGGCAGCATCCCTTTGTTCTTTCAGGCGGGAAAATTCCGCCGTAAGGACGGCTTCGAGGGTCGCCAGCTCGTAACTCGCGCGATCCAGGCTTTCAGAGCTGTTTTTAGCCAGGTCGAGAAGGTCTTTCAGATTAAGATCCTCAAAGGCCTCGATATCGATGGATACCTTGCGGGCACTCGCATCGATAGACCTGGTAACCAGCCAGGAAACTCCTAAAAAGACCAGCAATACAACGATTATCGAGAGGGGCACGATCAGGGACCGATTTTTTCGCGTTTTGCGGTATTCGGAGATCAGGTCATAACCGGCTCCGCCACCCGCACGGAGTTTTTCGGTTGCCTTGCCCAAAAACAGCTTGATATCTTCCCGTCGTCTCAGGTCTGATGCGTTGCGCGTTTCAAGTTCGTTCATTTCGACTCCATGGTCCAAACGCCAGTCCAGTCCGGAGGGGCAGTCTGACCGTCGATACGCTGAAGGAAAACGGAGGCGGCTGGTATTCCGGAGGCTGCAAATTCGGTAGCGGCCTCATCCCAACGTCCCGCGTAATACGCGGCGAGTCCTACACCGTAGCGTTCGAATTTATCAAGCTCAGTGGCGGGTAGGTTCGTTCGGTCCAGGGGGAAGAAAATCTTTTTCCCTTCCGTCTTGCCCTTGACCTGGACCGTGTCCAGTTCGACAAAAACAAAGCGGTCCGTCTCGGAGAGCACTTCGTTTACGACGAAGTCGGAACAGATAATGGGAACCTTATACACCCGGGTCAGGCCTTCCAGCCGCGAAGCCGAATTGACATTGTCGCCGATGACCGTATTCGTCATTCGCTCGCTGGAACCTATATTGCCGTAGAAAACCGCTCCGCCGTCGATTCCGACTCCAACCTCGAGCATGACCGCCTGATAAACCTTCAATTCAGCGGGACTCAATCCCCCGCGCTCCTTTTCGGTAAGCTCCTTGATATCGGTCATCGCAGCCCGCAGGGATGTGGCGACAGTCTGAATCTCGTACGCGGACAGGAGAGCTTCCAGCGACTTGGAAGGCCCTTCAGTAAGGGTTCCGTAGACGGTGAGCAGGGCATCCCCGATGATCGAGCCGACTATACCGTAATGTTCGTGGATTTTACGGATCGAACGGTCATAATGCAGGTTGAGCAGGGAGATGATGTCGTTGCCCAGGGTCTCCGTCATATAGGTGAAGCCCTTTATGTCGGTGAAAAGTATGGTCAACTCCTTCTGGGATCCTTCCAAGCGGATTTCCTTTTCCTTATAGGCGCGCTGAACCACGTCCTGGGTCACAAAGGTGCGGAAAATGGTCATCAGGTTGTCGATGGATGATGATAAGGAGTTGAAAGACGCCCCCAGGTAGGTTACATCGTCATTCGGAGCATCGGACAGGTCTATAAGCTCCAACTGCTGGGATTCCTGCATGCGCATCAGGGCATCGGTTATGCGTCTGACGAAACGCAGGATGAAGCGTACCAGGAAAGCGCCAAGCAGGGCGAAGACCAGGGCAATACCGATGATGATTGCCCCGATCTGCAACATAATTCGCCGGGTAGGACTATAGAACTCGGATAGTTCCTCGAGCCGTATCAGATAGACGTCCCATTTTTCGTTGTATTTATACACGCCAAAATAGTCCTGGCCATCCATTTTGGGGAAAAGGGGCCCCTCGAACACGTGATCATTATTTTTTGCTGCAAGAATTCCGGAAAATATTTTCTTGTCCGGGAAGGACCCCAAGGATTTCGATCCTCCCGCCTGGAAAAACAGGCTGCCATCCGGTCGAACGGCCAGCGCGAGCGAACGGCTCCGCTTCAATTCGCGCGCGGCGTTCGTCTCCATGGCTGCGGCTGCTTCCCCGATATCACCCGAAAACCCGAAAATATCATACTGGTTTGAGGCGTAGGTATAGATTTCCTTCAATTCCTTTACCAGGAGCTCGTTCATGAGCCTGATCAACTCTCCGCGGTTGAGCGTAAGGTTGATGTAGTTTGATGAAAAGTTGGATACCAGAATAAAAATGATAAAGACCGTAAGTATCTTCAAGGTAAGTGGAACTACCCGGACGCCGCCAATTTTCTTGCCAAGGACCCCATCTGTGATCATCATGTTACGCTACACCCATGATGCAATTATAACAACAGGGACACGCATTATGAAGGTATTCCGCAATGTATTTTCCATGCATAGACAATCCATTGACAATGGCCAAGAAAAGCCGCATTGTTCGGTACGTAATGACCCGTAGGGGACAGCAAAATAAACATTAATCCGCGACACGAAGAACACGGCGATTCCGGTTCCATCAAAACGAAGGGAACGGAACAGGCCGATACCCGGTCACGGGAGGTGAAGGACCTGAATTGAAAGGGAGCGACGTCACCATCGAGCGCATATCCAAGGCGTTCGGCGATTTCAAGGCACTTAAGGACGTCAGTCTGGAGATAAAAAAAGGCGAGTTTTTTTCGCTCCTCGGTCCTTCCGGTTGCGGCAAGACTACCCTGCTGCGCATCATCGCAGGCTTCGAAACCCCGGACGACGGAGCCATTGCGCTGGACGGTACCGAAGTATTGTCCCTGCCGCCAAATATGCGGCATGTGAACACGGTTTTCCAGAATTACGCGCTTTTTCCGCATCTATCGGTTTTTGAGAATGTCGCCTTCCCGCTCCGGATAAAAAAACTTCCGAACGCGGCGATAAAGGACAAGGTCCGCGATTATCTCAAGCTGGTGGAGCTGCAGGACCATGCCTCCAAGAAACCATCCCAGCTGTCGGGTGGCCAAAAACAGCGGGTAGCCATAGCCAGGGCCCTGATCAACGAACCGAGCGTGCTGCTACTGGACGAGCCCCTTTCGGCACTGGACGCAAAGTTGCGCCAGCACATGCTCATCGAGCTGGACCGCATCCATGACAAGATCGGCATAACCTTCATCTATGTCACCCACGACCAGCAGGAAGCCCTATCTGTTTCTGACCGCCTCGCGGTGATGTGCCAGGGCGATGTGCTGCAGGTGGGTACCCCCCATGAGATTTACGAGAGCCCCGCCACCGATTTCGTCGCGAGCTTCATAGGCGAGACGAACCTGTACGAAGGTACGGTTACCGGGGTCGAAAAAATGGCCAACCCACCCCGAACCGTCGGTGCCACGGTAACGACGAGCCAGACGGTATACATGGCGGAACTGGACATCGAGGAACTCGGCCGCATCAAGGTGACCACTGTGGATAATGTCCGGGTGGGTCAAAAAGTCACATTTACAGTCAGGCCTGAGAAAATTGCCATTTCCTGCGACAAACCCGCGACAAAAAGGGGCGACATCAACCTTTTCGAGGGCATAGTCGACGAACCCATCTATTCCGGTTTCCAGACCAAGTTCTATGTCCGCATTTCGGACCGCATCGTGTTCAAGGTGATCAAACAACACGCCAATTATTCCGACGAGGGCCCGGATATCATCTGGAAGGATTCCGTCTACCTGTCGTGGAGCGCCGACGACGGCTATATCGTCGAGGCGAGGGACGCGTGAAGCCGGTGGCCTCTCCCGGGAGCGCGACCCCGCCCGTACGGGCTACCAGGAACTACGGCCTGACCTACGCCGGACCCACGGCGCTCTGGTTCAGTTTTTTCTTTGCCGCACCGCTCCTGATCATTGTCCTGTACAGTTTTCTCAAGAAAGGCCTGTATGGCGGCGTGGAACCGATTTTTTCGCTGGATGCGTATACGGCTCTCGCAAACCCCACGTTCGCGGCAGTCGCCTTCAAGACCCTGGTCTCCTCCATCATCGCCACGGTCATCACCATACTCATCGCCCTGCCCTGCGGCTATTTCATGGCGAAAAGCCGTCACCAGACAACCCTCCTCCTTCTGGTCATCATCCCCTTCTGGACCAATTTCCTGATCCGCGTGTACGCCTGGATCGCCATACTCGGCAACAACGGATTCCTGAATAATTTCCTTCATCGCATACACCTGACCCGGGAATACATACAATTCCTCTACAATCAGGAGGCGGTCATACTGGTGCTGGTATACATGTACCTGCCCTACGCGATCCTTCCGCTCTTTTCCACCATCGATAAGTTTGACTTTTCCCTGCTGGAAGCGGCCCGCGACCTGGGCGCCACCAAAACCCAGTCCATGACCAAGATTCTCCTGCCCAACATTCGGGCGGGGATCTTCACTGCGGTCCTGTTTACCTTCATCCCCATATTCGGGGCCTATGCGGTCCCGCTCCTGGTAGGCGGAAAGGACTCGTACATGCTGGGGAATGTCATTGCCGACCAGCTGACGAAAACGCGCAACTGGCCCCTTGCCTCGGCCATATCCATGGTCATAACGGCGGTCACCACGGCTGGGATTCTGGTGATGATGGCCATGAACAAGCGCGAGGCCAACAGGGCGATGGAAGAGCGGCGGGCTTTTGCCGATTCAGTCGTGGATTCCGTGGCGGATCCTGCAACCCATCCTGCGGGGGGGCAAGAATGAACATTCCCTTTCCCGTACGCAAGCAACCCCAAGGCGAGGCTTCCAGACACGCCAGACGTGCATACCGCTCGCGTTTTTCCCTTTCCCAGACCATTTTCATCGCCTCCATCGTGTTCCTTTTCATGCCCCTCTTCGTGCTGGTACTGTATTCCTTCAATGAATCCAAAGGCATGGGCTGGACGCGTTTCTCGTTGGTCTGGTACGAAAAGCTGTTCCTCCAATCCGATGACCTGTGGCGGGCTTTCGGCAACAGCGCGATCGTAGCCTTCTCGTCGGCCGGTGTGGCCACGGTGATCGGCACCCTGGGGGCGATTGGCGTCAATTGGTATAAATTCAAGCTCAAGGTCTATGTCCAGGCCATCACCTTCCTGCCCATGATCCTGCCGGAGATCATCATCGGCGTATCGCTGTTGGTGTTTTTCGCGGGAATCAAGCTCAAACTGGGGCTGGTATCCATCTTCATTGCCCATACGACCTTCAACCTGCCCTTCGTCTACCTGATGGTCATGGCGCGGCTGGATGAATTCGACTATTCCATAATAGAAGCCGCCCACGACCTGGGTGCCACGGAACGGCAGACCCTGCTTCGTGTCATCTTGCCAGCCGCCATGCCGGGGATAGTTTCCGGTTTCCTTACTGCCATAACCCTGTCGCTGGAAGACTTCGTAATAACCTTTTTCGTTTCGGGACCGGGGTCCACGACCCTGCCCCTGTACGTCTACTCGGCCATACGCTTCGGGGTTTCGCCGGTCATCAACGCGCTTTCGGTGGTCATGATCCTGGGAACCGTGATCCTGACCTACTCACTCCGGAATTTCCTGAAATATATTGCGGCGAAATAGCGGAAACGGTTCTTCCGCTCCTTGCCACAAATACAAGGCGAGTCAAGGAATCCGGCTCCTTAAAGCCGGAGGACCCCTTTGGGGGTTACATTCCATTTTCGGGGGGAAATGATCATGAAGAAGGCCTTGCATATTGCGGTCCTGCTGACCGCCGTCCTCGTTTTGACGCTCTCGGTGTCGTCCTGTTCCAAGAAAGCCGAGGGGTCCACGACTGCCGGCGGAAAATTGTACATTTTCAATTGGACGTACTACACGCCCGATTCGGTAATCGAGAAGTTTGAAAAAGAGTACGGCATCGATGTCATCTACGACTCCTTCGCGTCCAATGAGGAAATGTTCGCCAAACTCAAGGCTGGTGGTTCCGGTTACGACATAGTATTCCCCTCGGGCGATTACGTTTCCATCATGAAAAGCGAACAGATGCTCGAAAAAATCGACAGGACCAAACTGAAGAATATGGGCAACATCGATCCGGTGGTGCTTCAGAAAGCCACCTACGATCCGGCCATGGATTACAGCGTACCCTACTACTTCGGTGCCGCCGGCATCGCGGTGAACAAGGCCAAGGTTCCCAGCTACGAAAAGGGTTGGGCAATCTTCGAGCGCGCTGATCTGAAAAACAAGATGACCATGCTGGACGATATGCGTGAGGTCATGGGTGATGCGCTTGCCCATCTGGGGTATTCCGTGAACACGGTGGATCCCGTACAGATCGAGGCAGCCAAAAAACTCATCAATGAAAAATGGAAGCCCAACCTGCTTAAATTCGACGCCGAGGCTTTCGGCAAGGGCTTCGCCGCCGGTGAATTCTGGGTGGTGCAGGGTTATGCCGAGGTGGTCTACGCCGAGGTGGCCGAAGATATGAAAAAGGACGTGGACTTCTTCATTCCCTCAGAGGGCGGCCCGAGCTATATCGACAGCATGTGCATACTCAAGGGCAGCAAGAATCTGGATGCGGCCCTCAAGTTCATCGACTTCATACACCGGCCGGAAATCTACGCCGAGTTCGTGGACAGCTTCGGCTTCCCTGCGACCGCCAACATTCCCGCCCGGGCCCTTCAGAAGGTTACCCCCTACTATCCGGCCGAGGCACTCGCCTCAACCGAACTGAAGGAAGACCTGGGAGCCAACCTGGAACTGTACAACCAGGCCTGGCAGGGCATTCGGGTAGGGGAATAACTCCCAAGGCTTGAAGCCTCAGGCGGCATAGGAAGCCAATATGTGCACGGGTTACCCCCGCCGGTAGCCCGTGCCTTTTTTTTGCCCGCCCGTGCCATTGGAGACCAGGCAATCCTTGCCGTTACCGATAAGGTCATCCCGTTGCGCTTCGTGCAGGGCTTCCAGCACCAGGGCATGATTTGCCGGATGGGTGTATTGCAATAGGGCGCGCTGAAGCCGTTTTTCCCGGTCCCCACGGGGCACATAAATGGGTTCCATCGTGCGGGGATCCAGTCCGGTGCGGTACATGACGGTGGACAGCGTGCCGGGGGTGGGGTAAAAGTCCTGAACCTGGTCGGGCACGAAATTGGTACGCTTCATGTGCAGGGCAAGCTCGATCGCATCCGCCAGGGTCGATCCGGGATGGCTCGAGATGAAATAGGGCACCAGGTATTGGTCCATGCCCAACCTTTCATTGGTTTCCCCGAACAGGTCCCGGAATTCCTCATACACTGCATTGCCCGTTTTTCCCATGGCGTCCAATACAGAGGCCGACACGTGCTCGGGGGCTACCTTCAGCTGGCCGCCAACGTGGTGGGCACACAACTCGTCCATGAAGGCCTTGCCACCTTTCTTATCCAGCAGAAGGTAGTCGAAACGTACCCCCGACCGGATGAAGGCTTTTTTGACACCCGGGACCTTGCGGATAGCCCGCAACACTTCCAGGTATTCGCTATGGTCCACCCGGAGCCGGGGGCAGGGTTCGGGATACAGGCATTCGCGTTGGGGGCAGGCACCGCCCCTCTCCTGCAGCTCACAGGCGGGGGCACGGAAATTCGCCGTCGGCCCGCCCACGTCGTGGATGTAGCCCTTGAAGTTTTCCTTCGCCGCCAGCAGTCTGGCCTCACGGACCAGCGATTCCTTGGTACGGCCACGCACGGCGCGCCCCTGGTGGAAGGTGATGGCGCAGAAGGAACAGTCTCCGTAGCAACCACGGCTTGAAACCAGGGAAAATTCGACTTCCTTGAGGGCAGGAACCCCACCCTCCGCCTCATAATCCGGGTGAGCCCGGCGCGTATACGGCAGTTCATAGACCCCATCCAGTTCCGCACTTTCCAACGGAAAGGCCGGCGGGTTCTGGACTATCCAGCGTTCATCCACGCGCTCCACCAGGATCTTGCCCCCCAGGGCGTCGGCGTTTCTTTTCTGGATCATGAAATGTTCGGCATAAGCCCTGAAAGCCGCAGGGTCAGACCCCCTCACATCGTCGAAGTCGGGGAGTTGCAGGTACGAACCTTCCGGCATGCCGGGGCCACCGTGGGACCTTATACAGGTACCACGTACGTCGCGTATGGTGCCGACTGTCTCGCCTGCAGCCAGGCGCCTCGCAATTTCCAGTATGGGACGCTCGCCCATGCCGAATACCAGGATATCGGCCTTGGAATCCAAAAGGATGGACCGGCGCATCGTATCGGACCAGTAGTCATAGTGGCAAAAACGGCGAAGGCTCGCCTCCACTCCGCCAATGACTACAGGTACATCCTTGTGGAATGAACGAAGGGTTTCTACATAGCGAAGGAGGGCCCGGTCCGGCCGGCGTCCGGCCTTGCCGCCGGGTGAATAGGCATCCTCCGACCGTAACCTTTTGGCCACCGTGTAATGGGCCACCATGGAATCGACATTGCCGGAACTCACAAGGAAGGCAAGCCGTGGACGTCCCAGTTCGGTCCACTGCTGTTCGTTTTTGAGTTCGGGCTGGGCAAGTATCCCCACCCTATAACCCGCCGCCTCCAGGCTCCTGCCTATGACGGCTGCGGCGAAGGAAGGGTGATCAACGTAGGCATCGCCGGAAACGAAGATGAAATCGCACTCATCCCAGCCCCGACTATCCAGATCGCACCGCGAAACGGGCAGGAAGGAGTCGCGATCGCTTGCTTTCATACTGAATCAGCTATACGCCGATCACTTCCTTTACCTCGGGCACCTCTTTTTTCATGTACTTTTCTATACCCATTTTAAGGGTCATTTGGGACATGGGACAGGAACCGCAGGCTCCGGTCAGTTTGACAGAGAGGATCCCCTCATCGGAGAAACCCACAAATTCCACATCGCCGCCATCGGCTTGCAAGGAAGGACGTACGTTATTGAGTGCGGCCTTCACCTTATCTTCGAGCATATATGACTCCTTCATACAAGTTTGTACCAGTGAATAATACGAAACCCCAGCTTCAAGGGTCAAGCCACATAACCAGGGCAACCCATCGTAATCAGTAGTGGGGCGGTTTTCTGTTGGGTATTTCTTCCAGTTCGGCCGCTACCTGCAGCAATTTTTCCTTTACCGCAGCCTGTTCCGATACCAAACGGTCGCTCACGCCGTTGCGTTCCAGAACCTGCTCCTGCAAACGCCCCAGAAAATCCTCCAGATACGCGAGTTTGGTCTCGATGGCATCAAAACGGTGGCTGATTTCTTCCTGTTCCATTGGCACAGTATACTCTTTGTTTTTTACCGTTGAAAGACAGAAGGCGACGACCTATACTTGCCAAATCGCGACCAGGAGGAAGCATGAGCGAGGCTTACGATTTTACGGTTGAAGATTTGGGCAAGTGCGCGATCGACTCGCCGATAAGTTTGTCCAAGACCCTGGGTGATTTTATCGCCAATTATGTTTCAGACAACGAATTTGTCCGTTACGGTACGGAAGCCCACTTGGGCGAACAGGCCCCAATCGCCCGGAAGGACGTCTTTGAAAAGGCAGGACCAAGGGAAAAGATCTATTTCAGCCCCCAACACGTGCATGCGGGCATCATTACCTGCGGAGGCCTGTGTCCAGGCCTGAACGATGTAATCCGGTCTGTAGTGCGCTGCTTGTGGTACAGGTACGGGGTCAAACGCATATCCGGCATACGCTATGGGTATAAGGGCTTCCTGCCGGAATATAAATTCGACATCAAAGCCCTCGATCCGGATGTGGTGGATGACATCCACAAAATCGGTGGCAGCATACTGGGCACGGCGAGGGGCGGCGGCAAACAGGTATCGGACATCGTGGACGCCATGGAACGGCTGAACCTGAACATGCTCATCACCATCGGTGGTGACGGGACCCAACGAGGTTCCCTGGACATCGCCAACGAGATAGAGAAACGGAAGCTCAAGATTGCCATGATCGGCGTACCAAAGACCATAGACAACGACTTCTCCTTCATCCAGAAATCCTTTGGCTTCGACACCGCGGTTGTCAAAGCGGTGGTGGCCGTTTCCGCAGCCCATATGGAAGCCCATTCCCAAATCAACGGCATAGGCCTGGTGAAAGTTATGGGACGCGAATCGGGTTTCATCGCAGCCCACACCGCACTGGCCAGCCATGAAGTAAATTTCGTACTTATCCCGGAAATTCCCTTCGATATCGAGGGGCCCAACGGCCTGATCGCCAATCTGGAAAAACGCCTGGAAAAGCGCCACCACGCGGTCATCGTCGTCGCCGAAGGCGCTTGCCAGGACATCCTGGCCAAGGAAATGAAAACCGACGCCTCGGGCAACCTCAAAATGGGAGATGTGGGTATTTATCTTAAAGAAAAGATCCAAGCCCACTTCGACAAAAAAGGCATCGAGATAAACCTGAAATACATAGATCCCAGCTACCTTATCCGTTCTTCCCCCGCCGAGGCCATCGACTCGGTCTACTGCGAACGCCTGGGCAACAGTGCCGTACACGCAGCCATGGCCGGAAAAACCAAAGTCCTCATCGGCCTGGTGAACAACGAATTCGTCCACCTGCCCATGAAAGTGGCCGTATCCCGACGCAACCACGTGGACCCCGAGGGCAGCCTCTGGCGCGACGTCCTCGAAGCCACCCACCAGCCCATCCTGATGGTCAACTCCGACACCCTCAGCGCAGCCCTGGGCATGCAAAAGGAGAAAACCTGATCCATGGGTAGAAACGCCATATCGCATTTAAAAATAAAGTCATAAAAAAGGAGACCTCATAAAAAAGGAGGGCAACATTCATGAAGGTGGCGTTTCTGCAGTGGGTACTCAAACCGTCTCCCGAATATCGTGGTTTGTATACGGGCTCACGCAATTCCGGAAACGCTGAACGACTGCGCATCGTCGCAGTCATACTTGTCATGATGTTCTCCATCCTTCTGATCCAGCACATCCTGAGTCCCGGTCTGGAACCATCGAATCACTTGTATCCTCTTTACCTGAAAATCTATGTCTGTTTCATCGTGGGTTCGCTCGCCTATGTCCTGTCCGACCGTTTAGTCTCCCGCCGTTCATATTCTGTTCTCGCCCAATGGTTGATTGTCCTGCTGATACTCGGAGGAGCGACCGCACTGGCTGTCCTTGACTACAGCTCTTCGGGTGATGTCACCGCCTTGTTTCTGGGTCTCATCACCGTATCCGTATTTTTCCGTTGCCCACTTCACTGGTTTTCCCTTTCCGTTCTTGGAGTTTTCATCCTGTTTATCTTAGGCATATGGCTTCTGGGCGAAAAATCTATCGAATATGGCATCTCAGTGCCCTTAGCCCTCGACGGAATCATATCCATCGCTTTCTCGATGGCCCTCGGACACTACGAGATCCGGACTTTTACCCTCCAGAAGGAAGTGGAAGCAGCCAATGTCAGGTTGACAGCAGGTATGGCTGAAAAGGAACGGACCGCGAGAGACCTTGAGAACGCCCTTGCCGAACGGGATGCGCTGTTCCTGGAATTACAGCACCGGGTCAAGAATAGTCTGGGCATGATTTCCAGCCTGCTCTCGCTTGAAGAGCAACGACTGGATGAGGGTCGAGCACGGGATATTTTCAGGGAAGCACAAAACCGTATTATAACCATCGCCACCATATACGAACGGCTCTACCGATCCAAGGAGTTGGATAGTGTGGATCTAGATGAATACACCTCCGACATCATAGAAATATTCCTTGGAACGAGCGTTACAGAAAGAAACCGCATCCGCATTTCCAAAGTCATGATGCCGTTGCGCGTCGATCTGAAACGAGCCATTCCTCTCGGGCTCATTCTGAACGAACTACTGACCAACGCGACAAAACATGCCTTTCCCGATGGTAGGAACGGCACCATCAGGATCGAGCTGGAAGTGGAGGGGACACAAGCCCGATTGAGAATCCAGGATGACGGCGTTGGCCTGCCTGCCGGCTTTTCCGCAGCCCACTCCGACAGTCTGGGGCTGAAATTGATCGACATCCTTGCGACCCAGATCAAGGCAGAACTGCTCCCCCTCCCTGGCCCCGGTTTTGGATTGGAGATAGCCTTCACCATCTGACCCCTCTGCCATCCTCCCACAAGGGCTTGATTTTTTCAGGTCCCCCTGCTACATTCTCCGCTACCGGGGAATTAGCTCAGTTGGTAGAGCGATTGGTTCGCAATCAATAGGTCGGGGGTTCGAATCCCCCATTCTCCACTTAAAGATAAAGCCATAAATCCTTATGAAATAAGGTTTTGTGGCTTATTTTTTTCTGGAATTCAATGGTTTTCCATCCTTCCCTAATTAACTGTAAGATGGACTGTAAGAGTCCTCCCTTACAAAGGATGGATTATGGAAAAAAATACCAGAC
>CAXNJE010000027.1:0-27778 GCA_964202565.1 Breznakiellaceae bacterium
ATGATATATTTCTCTCAGCCCGAAGGCTGGAAGAATCATTTGGAGCCGGCACCCGAAGGTGCCTTCCCGCCCGTTCCCCTCGCCCGTGCCCCGCTCGCGCAGGCCACGTTGGCGGAGATGCTCGCGCACCTCCGTTCAGGTCCACCCCAGAGGGGTGTCCCTTACGCTTTCCTCTCCATCCCTGATTTGCCAAAGATCGTCTCGCTCGGACTTCGCAACCCTCGGGCCGCCCGTCCTCGCTCTCTCCGCGCCAGCAACTTCCGTGCCAGACGCGATGCCGTTTTATAACATGGCATCAAAAACATGTCAATACTAAGAAAAACTTTAACCTTAAATAAAACCGATTTGATCGCTTTGTAATTTCACATTCAGGCTCTCAAGTGCGAAGGATACTCTAACACCTAAACGTTCCTTTATCAAGAGCCTAGACATTAATTTTGGAAGAATCTTCAAGTTCTTTTTCGCGCTTTTCAATATTCCGTTTCAAGTCTGCAATTTGTCGCAACAAGTCACCGATTACTGGATTATCCCGGGATATGCTCAGCTGATCTTTTTCGACAAAGATAGCATAGACCTCTGCTCCAAACTGGGCAATCAATTTTTTTGCCTGGCTTTCGAGCTGAAGAATTTCGAATTTGAGCACTCCCTTTTCGCCCAAATCCTGGGCTTTCGTCCCGGCTTTCATTGCCATGCTTTTTGATGCCGCAACCCCATGCTCGACCAAATGCTTCATTTTATCAGCAAAAGTCATGTAAGCCTCCTATTTTTTCCTGACACCAAGAATGGTGAGGTCGTCGTACTGCTCATCCTCTTTGACATGTGTATAGTACAAATACTCCGAATATTGCGGATGCTCCTTGGTTCGGGCGCAATAAGTCCGGTACTGGGCGAAGTGCTTTTTCAGGAATTCGTCGACCTTTCGATCAACTAGCACCAGGTTATCGTCGCCGGCTTTCGGGTCACGGAATAAGCGGAATATCTTTTCGACAGACACCATCGCCATGATACCGGCTTCGGCGGATCCGTCAGAATCGGAAAAATCGAAGGTGAAACGTTCATCGGGATCGGGATTATGGACCTTCTTCAATTCATACCTACCACGCGTATAAACAGTATTCAAAAGGTCGGCGACCCGATCCGCACCGAGTTCCTCGTCCGGGATACCCTGCTCGGACTGATCGCCGGTCCCGACCGCCCGGGACGCCGATTCGGTGGCGAGAGTGTAGGCATCGTCACCCTTCCAGTACAGGAGTTCGTTCAGCTGGCCATCGCGGAACTTCCTTTTGGCTTCTTCGATACCGTCAGAATAGAGGAGCAGGATATCTCCGGGATTCAATCTTAGGGTCTGCATGGGGTAGCCGCTCTTTTCTTCTATCTCCGGGTTGGTGAATACTCCAGCGGTCGGCGTCGCTGGAAGGGTGATCAGTTTCATGCTGCCCGCCGCTGCATCAAAGATGTGGACCAAGTTGTCACCCGCGTTGCAGAAGGTGAGATCGCCCGAATTTGTATCGAAGAGGCATAAGGTGAATGCGGCAAAACGGCCTTTGAAACCGCGCTCTTCCAGAAAATCGTTGATCTGGTAGACCAGCCTGGAAAGGTTCTTGCCTTCTGGCGTTGGTTTCCAGCCTTTGAAGAAACTGAGAAACAAAGTTGCGACTTCGATCATAATGAGGGCGGCGGGAACACCCTTGCCGGCGACGTCGCACTTGATCAGGGCGAAAAACCGCTCGTCCAGCTTCAGATAATCGAAATAATCGCCCGAAACGCCCTTGGCGCCTTCGTAGTAACCGAAGAATTCGACCTTAGGAAAATCCTTTTTCCCGCTGGTCAATTTCCGGCCCATCGAATCCGTATCGAGCGGGATGAACATTTTCTGGACTTCCTTACCTACCGTCAAATCAGCGGATGCCTTGGCTGCCTTTACCAGACCGTGGGTCATCTCGTTGATGGTATCCCCCAAGGTCGCAATCTCATCCCGGCTTTTTACTTTTATATCCTGGCCTTCCAGCTTTGCCTTGTCTTCGGTCTCGCTTATCTTTTTCACCTGATCGACAAGACGCTTCAGAGGTCGAACGATGAGCGAAGCCAAAACAAGGGCGCCGATTACACCCATGAGAACCGCCAGCAAGGCGACCGCACCGGTAATTTTCAACAGGTCGATACGGCCTGCAACCATGGCGGACACGATACTATCAGTACTGACCTCCAGACGCACGAGTCCCCGGAAATAGACATCCTCCGCACCCTGACGGTACATGACTGGTTTGAAGAATATGAAACGGTTGATACCTGATGGCAACAAATCCTCGCCGAATGCTGGTTCTGAACCTATGATGCCGGAAATGAAGGCCAGGCGTTCTGTCAATCGGGTTTCCAGTTCCCTGGTTGTCGTCTGGATATCGTCACGTCGCCTTACACTTTCGGCATCGGTCCTGAGCGCGAGCTTCAATCCTTCCTGGGTGAGTTCGGCTATGCCCGCGGAGAGCGCTCCAACCTCGGTTCGGGCACGATCATCCAATTCCTTGGCGATCGAAGCCAGCCTCGGGCTGAGGGAATCCTCGATTCGGGATATTCCCGCCTGGTAATCCGCAGTGTCGACCTTCGCAGCGATTTCAGGATCGTTCGTAGCCCAGACATGGTCGCTGAAGGTGGTCGCGTCCGAACCGAAGCCGGTAATCGTAGCATAGAGGGCTTCTGGTACCGCGACGGTTTGCGCGGGAAGGAATCCGAGTTCCAATACGTTTTGGCTGGGCAAATACGCGCGGGCACCCGACGCGAGGCTCTCAAGCAGTACCCGTGACCGGTCCTTTAAACCGCGAACGAGGGTTTGCTCCTGCGTACGGGTCATCAGGAGTGAAAGCGGTACCGAAACGAGCACGACAACCACGACAACCAGACCGGTCGTAAATGATGCGAGCTTGAAGCTGAGACCACCTCCCCGCTTTTTGATGCCCGATACGCGACGTTTTTTTTCAGACGGCATAAGTTCTCCCGTTATGAGGGCTTGGACTTCGGTTTGAATTTCAATGCTCTCCTGAAGAACCCCCCCGATACCACGCAAGGATGCGTACGCGCCAAGGAGGCCGAACAGTACAATCGCGCCCATTAGTAGCAGGGTCGAATCCAGTACGAAACGGCGGCGGATAGCATTGACCCACGAAGGCTCCCAGGTTTTGGAGTAGTCTCCGAATTTGATGGTACCACTGGAATCAACATTGATCAGAGGCGCGGTAATGTATAAACCCCGTTCAGGATGGACCAAACCGATTCGATAGCGACCTTCTTCCAGATCTTCGACGCGCAATCCGGAGATGACGCGGTCTGATTCTATCCTGAATTCGCCCCTGGACAGAAGGAACTCCCGATCGTAGGGAGCTCGTCCGTCCCGATCGAGGAATACCCGTTCCACCCTGCCGCCCTCCGAGAATCCCCGGCCGACCAAGCGCATGGTCAGAACGCCCAAATCATCACGGGAAGCATCTGCCAGGGTTATATAGGTGTATGGCACGTATTTGTCGGTACGGAAATAACGGCTGGAGGATTCGCCGATATTGCCTACCTCGTCCACGGCGGCTACAGTGAAGCGCCAAATTCCATCGTCACGATTGACGAAATCTGCGGATAATGCGTTGCCCAGCATGACCCGGGGAGCGTCCTTACTGCCGAAAGCCAAGGCAGCCGCAGTCTCGAAATCGTAACGTACCGGCAAGGATGGACTGGTTGGCGACAAGCTTCTCCGCTCGAGGACACGCAGGTAATCCAGGGGGGCAACGTATTCCAGATCCCAACTATAACCGGCGAGGTCCGATGCTGGTGGTGGATTCCATGAAAGGGAGAAGGAATTCGATAACAGATACCCATTCTGGTCGAGCTGCGGCATTACGATATTGACGCGGCCGGGAGGAGTGGTGTCGCGTACGAATTCCAAAGTGGCCGGTTCGGACCAATTTCCCGCATAATCCTGGGCGGTGATGGAAAAATACCAGGATCCATCCTCATCCGCCACACGTTCGGCGCTCGTGACGGTAGGAAAAAATTCGAAAACGCTAGGCGGAACGACTTCGCCGTCCATGCTCCATGAAAGTGAATAGGCTGCTACTCCGGAAGAGTCATCGGGAGCCTTCCAGGAGATACGGGCCGTGTCCCTGCGGACCCGCTTGCCGGATGTGAAATTCTCAGCCAACAATGCGGGCGGATCGACGCTTTTGTCCGGACGCAACACATACAGCCTGTCACTTCCACCCCGCGTGCTAGCCTGCCAAAAAACGTATAAACCATCGGAATCGACAGCTGGCCGGGCGAAAGCGGCATCCGCCCGGGAACCGGATAAATCGTAATCCTGCCAGAGGATGCCTTGTCGTTGCGCCAGATACACACGGTTTTGACCCCGACGGTTGTCAAACCAGAAAAGAAGGGGCTCACCCTTAAAATCGCTTATGACCGGGTTGTTGCAGTACGCGCCTGCATTCGTAACCCGTTCCGGCTCAGAAACCGGTTTTCCATCCTCGGATAGTTCGGTGATGTAGATTTGCGGAGAAAGTGAACCTGTCCTTCGCTCCCAAGCCAGGAAAAGGGCATCTCCCACGGCGGAAAGTTGAGGGCGTTGATTATCATACGCATCCGCTTCTACCCTGGTCTGTGCAAAACCATCACGAAAATCCGTGACCAAGACTGCCTCGGACCAAGTGACTCCCGAATCGGAGGAGCGTTTAAGATAGAGCTGGAAGCTGGGTCTGAGCGCATTGGATAAGGATTGAAATATGACAAAATCCTTTCCACCAATTGTTGCGTGGGTAGGCAGGAAATTGAGACGCAAGCCTTCTTCGATGACGAAAGGAACAAAGGATGACCATTCACGGCCATCATCGGAGCGGGACAGAAAGATGGAAAGCGATTGATCGGTACCCTTGGTAACGAAAAGGAGATACCCGCCATCGGAACGTGCATGGATACGGGGTGCGACGGATCCTTCACTTTCTGATATAGCAGAGACACCTCCGATAATTGCCCGGGAAAAAGTCCCACCTTCGTCTTCGGAAGAAAAGACATCGATGGCACCTGCGGAGGCAGAGACTACGACGGCGATCTTTCCGCCCTCGCCAACAGCCACGCTGGCGATAGCGGGTTCGGAACCAACGAACAGGTAGGGACCTGCAAAATTCCTCTTGATTCTCCAAGAACCGCCGCTCTTCTTGATTGCGATCGAGAGGCGTACACTCAGGGCAGCGTCCTCCACAACCGATGATTCCTGCCAAACCACGGCAGAGAGACCTCCACGGGTATCGGAGACGGGGAAACGGGCTGCTGCATCTATGAAGGGAGCCGGATTCTCCCAATAAAAATCGATCGCTGCAAGTTTTCCCGCGAAGAATAAGCCGAGGACGGAGAGTACGGCAAGAATGGCCCTTTTGCGAAGGAAACTCATAGTCGTGACTGAATCCTTCGCTGCAACTCGATGATGCGCGGTGAATTTCTATTTCCCGGATCCCGTAATAGCTGTTCGACTATGGCCAGCGCCGCGATGGTATTACCCTTCTGAAGTTCCTGGACTGCACGCTGGTATTCCTTTTCCGCGACGTTGGAAAGGACGACGGCAGCCTGTCCGCCAACATCGGTCTGGATACGATCCTTAAGGCTAACCGCCTGGTCGTTGTTCGGATTCAGACGGAGGGCTTCGTTCAGCTGCTCGAGAGCGACAGGGAATTGGCCGCGGAGGTTTGCGTCCACGATGCGACGCGCCGTGCTGGTCAGATCGATGGAGCGTGTCAGCGCGGCGCGGTCAGGAGGCGGCAAGCGCAAGCCGAGATCGATCTCCGCCTTCTCGATGATCGCTTTCAGACCCGCATAACGCGGGTTAATTTCGTACAAGTCCTGCAACTCCGAATAGCCTTCCTGGGGCCTGTCCTTCATTTTAGCCTGGGCTTCAGCCAGCCTTCGCCTGAACACGGCGTTGAAGGCTTCCGGGTCGATAACCTGATCGATGCGAAGTTCAAGCAACCCCGCTTCCTGATTAATGGGGAAAACGATTTTTACTTCCTGAATCTTCTTTTTGGCGTCCTCAAACCGTGCCAGGGCTTCGGTTTTTCGCCGTGCAGCAAGCAATTGCCGTCCTTCCTCATAATATCGACGGGCAAAACTGAGCAATTGCCCCATTTCCGCAAAAAGAGGCGCGGTGACCGGGATGGTACGGCCGGTTTTTATGGAAAGGGCGCCTCGAACCAGGGTGAGCCAATATACTACTTCCGGTTCATCTTCGACGTTGGTCGTTTTCCATCTGGATTGGGCTTGGACAAGAGATTCTTCCGCACGATCGAAGGTACCGGCAAAATAAGCCTGACGTGCTTCATTAATAAGTCGGCGAACGTCCCGTACGACAACCTCGTTTTCGGTTTTGGTGATTTCGGAAGACAGGGCAAGCAGACGACGGTCGCGGTCTGTCCGCAACGCAGGTGCTTCCTGAATGGCAAGTGACGCATCGAACCGCTCACCCGAACGTTGAAGCCTTTCGCGTGCAAGGTCGAAATTCAGCCGGGACAGGGCTGACCTGGCTTCCTCGTACCTTCGCTCGGCTTCGAGACGGGCGCTTTCAGCCTGGCGAACCCTCTCGGCGGCATCCTGGGAGGCAGTCCGGGCGGCGACCTGCAGGGCCTGCAGCTTACCCGCCGAATCACGGACCGCACCGATAAGGGCGATGATGCGGGCATCGGTCAACACATTGGGGTCTTCTACGCGCAAAGATCCAAGAAGCAGGTTCGCATTCGCGGCATCCACCGACGCAGCGGTTTCCGTGGACTTGAAGGCGGGGATACTCTCCGCAGGATACTTTGGTCCTGGAGTCAAATCCGGATTAGGCGTTCCATCCAGGAGCAATCGGGCATTTCCCAGATCGGCATTCCGTAAAGAAAGGATTCTTGCAAGTTCCTTTTCAGCAATCGCATATTGGGCAGCGGCGGAATCGATGCCCGAAGCGATCACATCGGCTTCTATCTCTTTAAGGAGCAGCGAGACATCCTCGACATATGCCGTAGTCTCCGGACCGACGAAAGATGTTTCGCGGTAGGACCGCACGAGCTCTGCGTAGGAGGAGAACGCATTCCGGTCCGATTCGATGCGCTGGGCCAGATTCCGGAAGGCGTTTCGGTCGGTCCTGACAACATCGATCGCCTGTGACGCCGCCAGCGAACCCTTATCGTATTGCGTAGGTCCCAAGCGTGCGTTATCAACCAGACTGGTGTGTTCCACTATGTACTTTTCCGCCACATTCGCAAAGCGGGATACCCGGGAGAGCGTCCTGTAACGAAGGGCGCTTGGTGGTTTACCGGTGAGTATGGAGCGACCATAAGATGTAAGTGCAGGGATGGATTCGGACCCGGCAACTGCAGACCACAGGGCGATGCCACGCATGGCCAGCTCGGCATAGGTTGAGGTGGCCAGGAATGCGTTTCCGGCACGAACATGATTGCCCGATTCCCGCACGGCCAAGGACGCGAGGTAGGATCGGTCCGCCGTGGCGACTGCTGCTGTCTGAACCCGATTGGCCAACTCCATCCACAAGGTGTCCATCGCACCGAGTATCCCTTCCGGCCGTATCTCAGTCTTGCGACCCAGCACAAAACGAAAGGCGAAGGGCAGGAATGAACTTTCCGTCAATTTCTTATCCGCGCCTTGGAGAAGCAGGAATTGATTCTCGAAACTACGTCCCGCCGATGCGCTTGCGTTACGCAGGGACGCAAATTCCAGAAGAAGGGATTCGAACGCTTCATACGAGGCCACTGTAAGTTCGACGCTTTCGGGTCCTTCTGCCTTGGCGAAGGTGGTTTCCAGGGCAGTTATCCCGGAGATGAGCTTTTCAGTGAGGTTGATGAAACGTGTATTACCCTCGCCCACCGTCTTGAGACCTTCGTTGACTCGGGAAACCACGAGCTGCCCATATCCTGCGGTATCAAATTCTTCTTTATATAAAGCAAAACCTTCCGCATACTTCCTTACAGCACCGGGATAATCCTTATTGTCGATCAAAGTCCGGCCTGCCAGCATGATGGCCTCGAATCGGGCTTTGTTGAAGGTAAACAGGGCTGTTTCTTTGGTTCTTGAGATGAATTCCCTGGCGGCGCGGTTGGGAGCGGTTTCCAACGCCTCCAGGCGCCGGATCATTTCCAGCTTCCTTTCATCGTTGGTGGGATCGTTGACCAAGACATCGAGGAGCTCGCTCGCGGTGGCATTGTATTCGTCACGAAGGCGGACAATGCGCTGCAACCTGCGCTGGGCTTCATCGAAACGTTCAGGAGACTCTTTGATAAAGGCCGTAAGGGCCAGGATGGCATCGGTGTACCGACGGTCTGCGATAAATTGGTCGGCTTTGGACAGTCGATCTTCCTTACGCCCACCCGCATGAAGCGTCGGCGCGATCGTCGAGAGTAGTACGACGACCGCCAAAATGATCAAGTGCCGCGTTCGTGCGCGGTGCTTTTTCCGCATCAGTGCTTTTCCGATCAAGTCCTCTTCTTAATAATATCGGTGCAATATCATCTGGGCTATAGAAAGCAGGACATTCGAGCGATATACTGAGGGGGGTTGCCATTAAATGTCGTACAGGAAGGTCTTAGCATTCTGGATTATCCTCACTTCTTCCGTCACTGCCTTCGCGGTGGACGTCTCGACGGATGCCTACGCATCCGCCCTTGATTACCTAGTCGATCTGTATGGCATAGACCCCAACCAAGGGCTTACGTCCCTGCCCGCCCTTAATGTTCCCGCTGGAGGCCGCTCCGAAGCGATGGGAACGGCCTTTACTGCGGTATCCGATGATGCATCCTTCCTCGAATGGAATCCCGCAGGTTCAGCGACGCTCAAACTTACCGAACTCGCCTTTTTCCATAATAACTGGATAGAAGATACGAAAATAGAAGCGGCCGTTTTCGCCACCCGAATCGAAGATTTGGGGTTGGCCGTTGGCGGCAAATGGTTGTACCTCCCTTTTACGGAATATGACAACTACGGAAACCGGGCGTCCAAGGGCTACTATGCGGAGACGATTGCGGTGGCAAACGCCTCGTACAACCTCTTTCGCGGTTATTACTTCGATGGCGTTTCCGTTGGAGGAAACATCAAGGCCGCGTACCGCTTCGTACCCGATTTTTCCGATGACGCCGGTTCGGTTGACCAGAACTCCGGAGACGCGCAATCCACACTAGCCCTCATGGCTGATTTGGGAGTCCTTACACGCTTCAACCTGTTTAAATTCTATCACTCCCGCGATAGGAATGCCGCATTTGCTGCCGTATTTCGGAATATTGGTCCCGCCCCCCTCAATGAACCCTTGCCGACGGCAATCGCTGCGGGCATCGCCTACAGGCCCATACGTCCGGTCCTGGTTTCCTTCGATTATACCCTCCCTCTCAACCTGGTGGACCTAACCCTATCGGAGCAGCCCTATTGGGCAACCGGGCTTTCGGTAACCGTCACCGATTTTCTTTCCATGCAGGCAGGTTTGCTCGTAAAGGGAACAAATCCGCGGATCTCCATCGGAAGCAGGGTGACTGTTGCCGGAGTGGATCTTAATATCAACTACACTCTCGACCTTCTTACACAACTTCAACCCTTGAATAGGATTAGCCTCTCTGCCCGCTTCGATTTCGGAGATGGTGGCAGGGCAAGCAAGGCGAAACGTATTGAAGAACTCTATCTGAGTGGTCTGGTCGAATACGCAAATGGCAATCAGGAAGAGGCCCTCCGGCTATGGGAAGAGGTACTCCAGCTGGACAGCGGCTTCGACCCGGCCCGTGAAGGCAGGAACGCCCTGCTCGGTTCCAAGTCCTTGGTGGACCGTATGAATGAAATACAAAGGCTGGAATAAGCCAGTCTCAGCGTTTTTTTCTGAATACACGGTAATTGATAGCTGGGAATAACTTATGGCTGCGTTCCAGATTGGTTAGCCATTCAGTGCTTATATAATTACCTCCCAGGGATTCATAAATTGAAGTAAAATTCATGATTCCCTCTTCCACCCTTAGTCGGGCGTAGTCGGGAGAGCTCCGTCTGTTCATTATAAGCGCCCAGTCTGATGATTGGGCTAATAGCAACTCACGGGCAGCCTGGTTCAGCGCCCGTTCCTTGAGCCCTCCGTCATCGGGAAAACGCTCGGCTAGTTCGGACATGCGGACCACCGACCGGAGTAGATGACGATAGGTCCAATCATTTGAACTGTCCAGCCAGGTTTCCGCATAACCGTTCGCACCCCAGGATGAGAATTGTGGAACCACTTCCTGAGGTTCACCGTTCAATTCCAGACAATCTCCGGGAGCGGCGAAACGGATATCCCGACGCTGGGCACCCCTGCGGAACAAGGCTTCAAGGAAGGATGGGCCTTCGAACCATAAATGCCCAAATAGTTCGGCATCGAAGGCGCATACCGAAAGTCCGGGGAATCCACTGAGTCCCGCAGCCTTGCGACCAAGTTCGGAGCGCTGGTCCATGAAGGCATCGGCATGGTCTTCGACGAGGATGGCTGCCAAATCGGGATCATAGGCTTGTCTGGTCTCTCCGGCTTCGCCGCTTGCCCAATATCTGAAACCAGTAGCGGACCGCGGGCTATCGGGGTCGAGAAAATCGCAAAGGTCGTTGTAAGGAAGATCAAAGCCTATATCGCGGGCTCCGTCCCTATAAAGGGAATGGGCTGGAAAGCCATTTTCCGGATCTTCCAGCTGTCGGGAAGCATGGAGATCTCTCGCAAATACGACCAAGCCGTTGGGAGTACGCACGGGAGCCCAAGTTCCCGCACGGGGGACCGGACTTCCAAAAATAAGCGCATGGGTTTCCACAATGGTATAGGCGAAGTTATAGCCCCGCAAATATTCGTCCACCCCGGAGAACCAACCCAGCTCGGGCAACCAGAAACCGGAGGGATTCTTGCCAAAAAAACTCCGATGACAAGCGATTGCGGTTTCCATCTGTGCTTGGATTGCTTCCGGATAGACAGAATAAAAAGGAAGGAACGCATGGGTCGCAGCCGTGGTGAGGAGTTCCAAGCGACCTTTTTTATGGAAAAAATCAAAGGCTTTTATCAAGTCCATTTCGTATCGTTCGACATAACGAAGCCTGTCGTCCACAAACCTGTCGTAGTATACGCAGGCTAGCCGGTTCAATGCCGGATCGGCCGAAGTACGTTTGGTTTCGCGGGCACCCAGCTCGATGAGCCTGTCCAAGTGCTCCAGGTAACGCTTCCTGAGTAAATCATCGTTAAGCATTTCACAAAGGCTCGGTGAAAAGGACATGGCAAGCCGGAAGGGAACCTTGTCCGCTTCCAATCGTTCAAAAACCCCGAGCAGGGGGAGATAGATTTCGCTGATCGCATCAAAGAGACGCTGCTCTTCCGGAACCCGGTTTTGGCCAGGGTGGCGTACATAAGGAAGATGCGCGTGCAATACAAGCGCCAAGGTAGTATGGTCGGTCATAAGGGGGTTTCCTCAGGATTCGCAGTGTTGGATCAGACGGGAAACGGCATCCCCTGATTTGAGGACCCTCAGTTCGTCCAATCCGGAAAGACGAAGAATTTCCGGTAAGCTGCCTTCTTCACCGACCGAATCGGTATTGATACGCCCCCGGGGTACCCGGAATGGGGCGGATGCAGCCAGGACATCGAAACCGGCTGATTGGGCGGCCAGCAGTTCCAGCCTGAACCATCCGCAACTACCGGGCAGACATACATACCATGCGGAATCGTCGATGCCCACCGGAATCATAAAACACTCGTCATCCGGATTCGGCTTGTTGCCGGTCAGGGCGGATACGCGCAGGCGATACCCGGAGAATCCGGTCATGTTTTCACGTGCCTCCCGCTCGGAAGCCCTTATTTCCCAAAAAGCGTACGCCCAAAGTGGGTCTCGCAACAAAACACCGATAAAAGTATCGTTATAGTTCTCCGGAAGGCTACTATGCACCGGTACGGTTCCAGGGTCATCCGTGAGGGTATCCTCATCGTCCGAAACCGAATCGTCTTCGACAGCGAAATCAAGTATTTCTTCGATGACAAAATTACGATTCAACTCAGATGGCAATTCCAGACCGCATTCGGATGCCGTACGGGATAGATCGTCGGTTGAGAGTGATTCAAGATAGGCTCGGGTTAACCGATGATCGTTCATACGCTGACCAATGATGGGAAAAAGCGCGTACCGTGTCAAGTCGGCGACCGACCTGACACAGCACGTGCCTGTACGCGCCTGTGTGCCGTGTCAGGTCGGCATGGAAGCAGGTCCGGAATCGGGGTTTACGGATCGGGGATCGAGGCCAAGTTCTTGCATGAAGGGTTGGAAGCAGTCCGGAATATCCGAAAGCAGGGTCCGCAGTTCCGTCCGCAGTGCTCCGGATTTGGATGGAATCGGGAAGCCAAGGCTCCATGCGTGAAGCATGAGGCGTCTCACGGCCCGTTCCTTTCGCAAACGCTTGTTCAGAGGAAAATCGCCGTATTTGTCATCTCCCAGAATGGGGCAGGCTATACCCGACAGATGCATGCGGATTTGGTGCATGCGGCCCGTGCCCAAACGTAACTGGATAAGGGAATAAGAAGCCGATGATGCGAGTATCCGGTATTCGGTCAGGGCGTCCCTCATTTCGCCCCGCTGCCGGAGAGGTTCTTCTATGATTCCGGTAGGGTTTGCCGGGTGTGAGGAACATAGGGCCAGATAGATTTTCCGGATGTCGCCGCCCTGGATAAGCCGGGAGTAAAGGGCTGCTGCTACCTTGTTTTTTGCAACCATGAGCAGGCCTGAGGTGCCCTTATCCAGGCGATGGACCAGAAAAGGTCTATAACCCAGTTGTGCTGCCAGGATGTCGTCCACACTGCTGATGACGCATTCGCCACCCTGGACAGCCAAGCCCGCCGGTTTGTCGATGACTATCAGATCATCGTCCTCGTAGACCGTCTGCAATACCCGCATGTTTCCTCCGCTCACGTTCACCCTCGCCCAGACGGCTTTTTTGGATTATAGTTGCCAAATGAACGTATCGTCCAGCTGCCGGGTTTTGCACCCGGCGCTATGTGGTCTTATACTCGCCTTATACGCGTTTCCACCCTTGGCTGCTGAGGAATTGCACTCGCCCACATGGGGTTTTTACCTGGATCTTCCTGAAGGATTCGAATACACCGCAGGTGACGGCAAGAATCGCTTTGCATTCATGGATCCCGATTCGGGTGTGAATGTGGATATAGTAGCCTACGCTGCGGGCCGATATGCATCTCCGGAAGCCCTTGGAAAGGATGTGGTGAAGCGTCTGCTCGCCAAGGCTGAAACCGCACTTTTTGATTATCGTGGAAGACGGGCAGCCATCATTCAACTGGCCTTTTCCTCCCAAGCTGGTCCAACTGAAGGATGGGCTCTCGCACTGGAACTTGGCGGGCTGGAACTCGCTGCGGGCAAGCGACCCATCCTGCTCGCATTGGCTTATGGCGAGGCTGCGTCCGGTACTGCATCAACCGCATCAAACACCGAACAGATAATGCTCTCCGCCCTGGACAGCATAGCGGTTAGCGCCGAGGACCGGTTGAGTCCAGGTCCCGTAAGTGTTTTCTCCTGGCCGCCCTCGGAACGGAAGTCCGTTGATCTCCAGGTGGCGGGGATAACCACCCAGGCGACTCTCGATGCTGAAGATGCGGTAGCCGCAAAGGCTCTCGTGGACCGCGAGTTCAAGGTGCTTGTCGCGTACAATGATTCCCCCAAGTGGAAAGAGGCCTGGTCCCGTTTCTACCGTGCAATCTGGCGGGATGGGTATTCAAGGCTGAGGGACCTATCCTTTGCCGTGGAACGCGCCGTCAGCGAACGTGCTGCCGCCGGAGAAAACCCGGAAACCGACGGAGCAGCTTCTGGCCGCTTGCTTGCGGAAGGGGTCCTCGAGTGGGTACAGGGGTTCAAGTACGAAAGGGACTTGCTGGGCAGCGATTTTGTGGACCTGGCGAGCACCGCCGCCGAAGCGCGGGGGGACTGCGATAGCCGGGCACTCCTCATGGCCATCATCCTGCAACACGCCAATATGGATGCCATTTTGATGGTATCCCGCGAGTACGGGCATGCCATGGCAGGGGTCGCCGCCGACGGCCCAGGAGCACGGTTCGCCCATGACGGAACTGAATGGATCGTGGCGGAGACTACGGCGAAAGTCGGATTGGGCATGATAGGGCAGAACGTGGCGGACCCGCAGAAATGGCTGGCTATAGATTTTCCGGCTTTGCCCAATGGACGCTGACGTCCAGATAAGTAAATGGTAGCGGACCGACACGCTTTTCCGCTTGAATCGCAGAAAACTATAGGCTGGTGGGGCGGCGATTGTCGGAAAGGCGTTTTGCCAGATATTCACGATCCAAACCGAGGGCTCCGACGAACGAATGCAGTTGCTCGACAGAAACCAGATTCTGTTCGGCAAAAAGATAGCAGAGTGCACGTTCGGCCATGCAAGGAACCTTCAGGGCGTTCATGTTTTCCGGTTTTGGGTCCTCGCGATCCAGATACCTGCTTTTGAATGAACGGTACAGGTCCGAACGGGCAAGATCGCTTTTTATCAATGAAAGCTCATCGAGGAGCGGAGCCGGATCCCCACGACTGGCGGCTTCGCCCAAGGGCTTTAGTGTAAAATAGGTATATTCTTTTCCGGGAAGGAAATGGTGTTCGTCGCAACGGGTGCAGTAATTCGGTTCCCTGGGATCGGTCTTTTCCCTGTCTCCGCCGATTATGATGAGGGGATCAAAATAGAGCGCGGGACATTCGATGCCATCAGAAAGGTAATAACGATAGGTGTAAAATGAATCTTCGATGCAATCCTGATGTTCGCAGTACGCGGTGAGCGGATACACATCAGTGGCGGTTTCCACGAGCAGACGGGCTGTGGCATTGAAGATTTCACGACGGAAATTGAGGATCAGCGTAGGACAGACGAATATGAGGCCCCGCTTTTCGGACTCGTTGCGCATGAGATACGCGATGCGTTCGTCGTAAAAAGCGGCTTCGTCCACGACCCAGGTTCCGACCTCCGGATGGGCTTCCAGCAATTGTTCCAGTTCGAAAGAATCCCGTACCGCGGCTATACGGTCGCCGCACTGTTCGAAACCACCCCTATAGGCCAGCGCATCCGGCGGGTATTCCGGAAAACGCTCCCTATCCATTATGGAACGTACGAAAAAAACGTCGCGTCGGTCCGCATCTCCCAGCCCTTCATCCTTGCGGAAAAGATTGGCTTGCATATCCAGCCTGGTTGTCAGCGCCGCAACCGCCGTACTTTTTTTTCCTGCTACACGACTATCCCGCCAGAGCCGTGCGGAATATTCGGTTTTTCCGGACCCCATGGGACCGATAACCAGGATTCGTCTGCCGGCCTGCCGGAAATCAAAATGTCGGATGGCTTCGTGAACACGCAATGCGGGAAAACCGAGGCTTTTCAGGAAGTCATCGTCATCCCGCCCGTCCCGGTCCATCAGCGGTCCAGGGAGTCCTGTCCGATCAACAAACCGTAGACTTCCGCAGGCGTCTTGGCCTGAAGCAGTGAGGAACGCAGGTCCTTGTTCTTGAGTTTGGTGCTGAAATATGAAAGGGTCTGAAGATAATATGCATGCTGGTTATAGGCTGCGGCAATCATGAACAGTAGCCGTACAGGCTGGTCATCCAAGGTCTGGAAATCGATGATATCCGACTGGCTGATCCCGACGGAGACGACCAGGTCCGTGACCGAGGAAAGACGGACGTGGGGAATGGCGATCCCCCGCCCGATTGCCGTGCTCATCAGGTCCTCGCGTTTAAGGATTTCCGCGGCAAGTTCCTGGCGATTTTTCACCTGGGGCGCATTTGCCAGATTGTCGGCAAGGGCAAGGAGCGCATCGCGTTTTGTGGAATGGTTAATGAAAAGGACCCTATCGGGGGAGAGGATATTCTGAACCTGGAGCGACGCGAATTGGGGTGCCATCCGGTTCATGGACAGGCGATCATTGACCCACTTTTCTATTTCGGCCCTTTTAAAACGCCATACGGTACCGATCTTACCCGAAGGGATTTCACCTTTCTGCGCCCAATCGTACACAGTCCGTTCGGAAACGCGCAGATACTTCGCAACCTCTTCTATCGTCAGGATGTCATCATCCATAATATGGGCTCCTTGCACAAATACACCGAATCATTTGCAACCATATTGCAATGAACCGCACGATATGTCAAGTGAAGCCTAGCGAATGCGAGCCAAGGATTAGTCTGGATGATGGCGAACCAGACAAAAGTCAATACCAGTCCGGTGATCAGCCCCCCAGCCGGGAAGCCAATTCGTGGAGGG
This sequence comes from Breznakiellaceae bacterium, assembly GCA_964202565.1. Lineage (GTDB taxonomy): Bacteria > Spirochaetota > Spirochaetia > Treponematales > Breznakiellaceae > SZUA-426. The sequence goes on from CAXNJE010000027.1 coordinate 16,309, forward strand.
AATCGTAAGGAACCAGGGATCCTACGGTTGCGTCAACCAGGCTTCCGTCGGAACCACCAAAACGCACTGGCGCGCCGGGTTCCATGAACTCGCTCATTACCTGACGGCAAGCACCGCAAGGTCCAACCGGCAAGGCAGAATCGGGTGTGGAGATGGCCAGTGCGGTGAAGGAACGCTTGCCGGCGCTGGCGGCCGCAACGATGGCGCTCCGCTCCGCACAGATGGTAAGCCCGAATGAGCGATTTTCCACATTGGTCCCCAGAACCACCGTTCCGTCGTCGCAGAGCAGGGCTGCACCGACACGAAAGTGCGAATAAGGAGAGTACGAAGAACCAGCTGCTTTCTTTGCCAATTCATGCAGTTCGGCCAGGTCCATTAAACACTCCTTTGCGTTGACAGTCACGAGTATACTATATACGATTCCATTCAATTTGGAAATCGAGGTCGCTATGGCGGGAAAAAAGCACAAGAATTGGATCGCTTTGGGCGCGTTGGTTTTTATAGGCTATGTCTTCATGGCATCTACACCTATCGGCAAGGAAACAGTGCTCCTGCCCGCTTGGCTGAGCGCGGTGGAAAGCGCCAAAACACGCAGCGCACCAGCCACCGGGACCGGCTCGTCCACAATGCCTTTCAAACTGGGTTCCCGATTTGGCTATTTCAGCGAGGATGGCGGGTTCAGTTTGGTTGAATCTGTGGAAAGCCGACTTTCCCTGAACGAACGCAGCTGGGCGATCTACAATGCTGCTCCGGACAGTATCGAAATAATGAATGCCGATGGTTCCCTGCGCTTCGTTACCAACGAACGGGGCTACCCGCTTTTCATCGACGATAAGACCTGGATATTGGGCCCTGAACAGAATTCCTTAGCCTTGCTGAGCGATTCAGGGCAAGTCCTCTGGCGCAGGCAATACCCTTCACCCATCACGTGCGCCGATTCCGCCGTGGGATTGACCCTTGTGGGACTGCTGGACGGATCAATTGACCTGATAGCTGCCGATGGTTCGCGGGTTTTCTTTTTCGAACCCGGCGGTTCACGCTTGCCGATCATCACTTCTGCCCACCTTTCATCGGATGGCAGGCGCATTGCGCTGATCTCCGGTGTGGATCCCCAACGTTTCCTGCTGCTTGAACGTGGGGGCGACGCTTATAAGGTCATCCATCATGAGTATCTTGGAAATGGTTTCAGACGACCGGTGATATCCGCCTTTGTAGGAAACAATGCATTCTTTACTTTCGAAAACGGACTGGGGCTTGGGATACATGAAATTGCAACAAAAAAAACAATCTTCCTTCCCCTTAATGGGCGGGTACTCGTCTTGCAGGATACTCCTACACAGGAACGCTTCTTCCTGACGATAAATACCGGGAACATACGAGAATTATTAGGAGTGCAACTCCCGGCAACGATTTTCATGCGCGCCCCTTTCCTGAGCGCAGAGCCTTTTTTGGCTATCGAAGGGCAACGGCTTTATATGGGTAGTCCTTCGGCTCTGGCTGCCTTGGACATCTCGTCGAAGTGAGGCAGTACATGCTTAATACGATAATTGGCGCTGATAACATACCAAACCTTCATTTAAGGATCCTTCTGGCGGGGTTGTTGCTTGCCACGGCGGTACTTCCCGTGCATTCAGTGGATTGGCCTTCTGAAAACGCCCTTTTACGGACAAGTTTTGGCCAACCCGATAAGGATAGGCCTTCAGTGGGAACCGTATTCGCCGGGCAGTCAAGTGTGCGTGCCGCGGATGCGGGCGAAGTGCTCTTCGTTCAGTCCGATGAGACATTTTCATGGAGCATGCCACAACCTTTGGGTAGCTGGGTAGCGGTTGATCATGGCAATGGAATCATAAGCGTGTACAGCCACCTACAATCCGCCGGAAAGGATGAGGGTCGATCCTTGGTCGAAAAAGCCTCTATCCTGGGCAGCGCAGGCGAGAGCGGCTGGAGCAAGTCCACAGGTTTTGGCTTTGCCCTCGTGGACAGGACCGAAAAGCGTTGGGTTAATCCGGCCATGATAGCACCACCCCGGGCAGACACAAAACCGCCATCGATCCGATCGGTTTCTCTCATAACCAAGGATTCGAATACCATAGTCCTTTCCGGAACCAAATCGTTGCGCCAGGGCTTGTACAACGTCCTGGTGGATGTGACGGACTCCGAAGACGGCTCGCAAACCCATTTCCTGGCACCCTTGCATATTGTCTGCCTGGTGAACGGCACCGAATCCTGCTCGCTGAACCTTGAAACGATTTCTGCCCTGAACGGAAAACTCATTGTTTCCCGTAAGAACCCCACCCCGGCTTCCGAGGTCTACGGCAATCCCGATGGTTTCAACCTGGGAGAAATTCGTCTTAACCGGGGGAAAGCCACGATAGATCTGATCGTCAGGGACGCCTCCGGCAACGAACGCTCCGTTTCGTATACGATCAATGTAGAATAATCAGGACGGACGATCGTTCCGGAAGGGGGAGTAACGGTGGATGTGAAAACCTGGTCTACCCCAGCTACGAAAGAACGTACGCGGACCATACCCTGCGCCGTTTGCGGGGGCATGGATTTTTCCGTTGCCCTTGATTGTGGCGACTTCGCCTTCGTGCGTTGCCATTCGTGTAGCCTGGTCCAGCGAAATCCCCAAGCCCTGGATGCGGAGGTGGAAAGCCGCTACCGGGACAGGCATGGGAAAGACTACATCGCTTATGAATTGGCCAACGAGGCAAGCTTTCTCCGCCTGCAGGAATTGGCATTGCGGGATTCGGGTTTCTTTGATCTGGAACGTGACTTGCTGAAGGAAGGCGCGGAGAAGGACAGTCCCCCTCAAATACTGGATATAGGTTGCGCCACAGGTGCCTTGCTGGCAAGCCTGCGCGAGCGCGGGTGGGCTTGTACCGGAGCCGAACTTTGCGATCCATCCGCTGAGTACGCCAGGGAGGTTCGCGGCTTGGACGTCCGCAGCAACCCTATCGAAAGGGCGGATCTTACAGAAGGAAGTTTCGATGTAGTCCACGCTTCCCACTTGATCGAACACCTGAACGACCCTCGATCCTTCGTGCGGACCGTGCGCAGGCTTTTGAAGCCCGCAGGCACCTTGCTGGTTTCCACCCCGAATATCGATGGCTTTCAGGCACGACTTTTCGGATCAGCCTGGCGTTCGGCCATTTTTGATCATCAATACCTTTTTTCCCGACGCACCCTCGAAGCCCTGCTGATTTCAGAGGGGTTCAAGGTCCTGCATGTCGCTACCTGGGGCGGACTCGCGGCGGGAAGCGCACCAAAGGCCATCAAACAAATCGCCGATCGGATTGTGAAATTGACCGGATCCGGCGACGTGATGATGCTGCGTGCGGTTCCTCCATCTCCATAAACCTCATTCTCCGTAGATATGGGAGAACTCGTGCAGGAGTTCCGAAGCCTTTCCTTTGCAGTTGCCGCATACGGTACCTATCTTGGTTTTGTTTTGCAGATCCTCCCAGGTACGGGCACCCTGTTTTACCGCATCCTCAATGTCCCTGTCCGTGATGTTCAGGCACTGGCAGATTACGACGGCATCCTCTTCCTTGAATAAACCTTTCCGGCCCGTTTTCTCAAGGTAATCATTAATGGCAGCCCTCAAGGCCTTGTCGCCCAGCACCGAACAGTGGATCTTATTTTCCGGCAGGCCACCAAGACGATTGGCGATATCCTGGGGTTTGATATAATACGCTTCTTCCAGGCTGAGACCCTTTATCACTTCCGAGAGCATGCTCGTCGCTGCAATGGCGCTTGCACAACCGTAGGTTTGCCAGCGTACATCCACTATGCGGTCGCCCTCGACCTTGAGCAGGATCAGCATCTGATCGCCGCATTTTATATTGCCAGTCATTCCGCGGCCATCAGAGGCGAAAGTGGATTCATCCTCCATCAGGACGTTCCGGGGATTCATGAAATGATCCTTGACCACGTCCGAATACAACCAGTTGCTCATCTTGTACTCCTGTCTTATTTCGATCGTATCGTCGACATGGCGCGCAGGCGTGCGATTATCGGCGGTACGGTTTCCAGCGCATAACGGATGTCTTCCTCTGTGGTGGACCGCCCCAGACTGAAGCGGATCGAACCGTGGGCCAATTCGGGACCAACCCCGGTAGCCATGAGGACGTGGGACGGGTCGAGGCTGCCGGAGGCACAGGCGGAACCGGTGGAAGCCTCTATGCCCATGATATCCAGGGAAAGGAGTATGGCCTCGCCTTCGGCCCCGGGAAACGATACGTTCAGGGTGTTGGGAAGTACCTCGCGGGGATGTCCGTTGATGCGTATGTTCGGGACCCTGGCTTCCAGCCCTTCCTTGAGCATGTTCCGCAATTTCCGCACCGATCGGGAAAATGAATCCAGATCCTGCAGGGCCAGGCGTGCGGCGAGGCCAAAACCCAGAATGCCGATGTTGTTGTAGGTGCCCGCCCTCAAGCCTTGTTCCTGGTGCCCACCCCGGATGAGGGGTTCGAGGGGAGCCCCCTTGCGGACGTACAAGGCGCCGATTCCCTTGGGCCCATAAATCTTGTGCGCCGAAAGGCTCAGATAATCGACACCCAACTCCTTCACCGAAACGCGGATCTTACCGGCTGCCTGGACGGCGTCGGTATGCATGAAAGCGCCCGCTTCCCTGGCTATCCGCGATATGGAGGCCAGGTCCTGGATGGTGCCTATTTCATTGTTGGCGTACATGATTGAGACGAGCATGGTCTTATCGCTCAGCGCCGCACGCAACTCGTCCATGTGGATCCTGCCGTCGGGGTCCACGGGAAGGAATACCGTATCCACTCCACGGGATTTGACGAATTCCGCAGAATTGATGATGCACGGATGCTCGATCGCACTGGTAACGATAGCCTTGCGGTAGGCATTTTCACCCTTCAGCAACATGGTCTGGAAAACGGTATTGTTCGATTCGGATCCGCCGGAAGTGAAGAACACCCTGTCGGCCGGGGCGTCGATCAGCGCGGCCACCGATTCCCTGGCCTCTTCCACCCGGGCTTTCGCTAGCCGACCGGATTCGTGCATGCTCGACGCGTTTCCGAATATATCAAAATCCGCGATCATGGAAGCCTTTACTTCCGGTCTCAGCGGTGTGGTTGCATTGTAGTCCATATAAATGCGGTGGTCCGACATTGTCACCTCCATTACCCTTACCAATATACAGAAGCCGGAGCCAAGGGGCTATCGGGTTCGGGCATTTCGTTCACGGGACTTGATGACCGCCCCTCCGGCGATCACAAGCCCCACTTCCGGGGCATCAACGTAAAAAACCACTGACTGGCCGGGTGCGATAGCCCTTTGGGGCTCGTCGAAGTCCACATTTACCGAACCATCCGCTTGTGGCGTCACCAAGGCAGGGGCCGGTTTGGAGGCCAACCGTATCTTTACGAAGGCGCGGAAAGGCGTAGTCCCAAAACCGGGGGCCCATACCGGATCGTCCGCTTCCAGAACGGCAGCCAACAAGGCGGATTCCGGCCCTACAACGACGCTGTTTGCCTGCGCGTTCAGACCGACCACGTACAGAGGATCGCTTCCCGCGCTCAAGCCAATACCCCTCCGCTGCCCTATGGTATAGCGCACGATACCATGGTGGGTTCCCAGTTTCTTCCCTACACTATCTACGATGTCCCCGGAAGCTGGTGGGTCATCCGCAAAAACCAGACCGTAATCGTCGGCGGCGATGAAATCCTGGCTATCCTTTTTTTCCGCCGACTCCAGCCCCCGGTCAAGGGCCAAACGCCGGACTTCGGTCTTGGACATGCTTCCAAGGGGAAAGCGTACCGAGGCAAGGACTTCCGAACGCACCCGGTACAGGAAATAGCTTTGGTCCTTTTTTGGGTCCGTTGCCGGTGCAAGGTACGGCAGGGCTCCCCTGGCCTCCGGAGCGAATAGCCGGACATAGTGGCCCGTGGCATAATAGTCGAAAGCAAGCCCCCCATCGCGCAAGGCTTGAGGTAATAGGCCGAATTTCAGCAAGGGATTGCACCTGAGACAGGGGTTGGGGGTACGGCCCGAACGGTACTCGGACTTGAAATTTCCGAGTATCTCCCGGGCATATACGCCGGACAAATCAACGACCCGGTAGTCCACACCCAATTGCAGGCACAACCGTCGGCACGTCTCTTCGTCCTCTTCCTCACCTGGTCCGTAACAACCACTACCGGTGCCTTCCGGGAACTGTATGGAACCATCGTAGACCCGCATGGTAGCACCGATGACCCGGCATCCGTGCTCTGCCAGAAGGACAGCGACCAGGGAGGAATCCACCCCCCCGGACATGGCGACTACGACTGTGGATCCCGGTGGAGGCAACTGGAGAAGGCTTAAGGCAGAGTCAAACATATATTACCATCTTAGTATAGTATTCCATCCGTGACAAGCGGGCGCACAATGATCACCAACCAGGCCGCTAGAAATGACCGACCTTTCCGGGATATATTAATCACCCTTTTCACACCCCGTTTTATACCACGCAGACCAACAGGAGCAAAAGTAGCATGGCGGTGATTATGCATCCCGGAACAAGACTTGCAATTGCGGACCCCGACCGGATTCCTCTGACCCCTCCCCAGGCAATAGCCCGTGAGAGTGAACTGGATTCCGCGCTGGAAGCGCTCATACTGTCTGCATCCGGCTGGAGGACTGTTTTTGCGCAGGATGGTGACCAGGAAAGCAACTGTGTTCTCATCCGGCCTTCCCATGAAGTGATCGCAGCCCTCGCCGCGCTGGTTTTCGCCGATTACCTGAAGGAAAACTCCGGTCGCGACGACCCTACGGTCATCGTGGGCATGGATACCCGACCCACCGGCCCGGCCATCGCCGATGTGATGTCCAGGGCGTTCCTGGCCATGGGATGCAGGCTGCATTTTGTCTTCATCGTCGCAGCGCCGGAAATCATGGCCTGGGCGCGGGCAGCAGGATCCCTGCCGGAGGATGCCCGGGGCAAGGCCCACGGCTTCGCCTACATCTCCGCAAGCCATAACCCCATAGGACACAACGGCCTGAAATTCGGTCTGACCGACGGAGGGGTCCTTTCGGCGGCCGAAGCGGTGAAGCTGATCGATGCCTTCAAAAACAGGATGTCGTCCTCCGACCGTATTCGCGAGGCGGCCGCCTTGGTAGCCTCAGCGGACCGCAAGCTTCTGGCAAGATGTTATGCCGATGCAACACAGTGGAAGCGGGAAGCTAATTCCGCCTATGCCCTGTTCACACGGGAGGTGGTTACGGGCCTGGGTGAATTGCAGGATCAGGAGCGCATATACGACCGCATAGCCCGTGGCTTGGCGGAACGGCGCGTATCCTTGGTGGCTGACCTTAACGGTTCGGCGCGGACCCTTGCCATAGATACGGAGGTCTTTTCCATACTGGGAGCGGGCGTCGACCTGATGAATCCTCTGCCTGGACGCATCGCCCACCGCATTGTGCCCGAAGGCGAGTCCTTGGATCCCTGCAAGCGACGGCTGGAAGAACTGCACGCCACGGATTCATCCTTCGTGCTGGGCTATGTCCCCGACTGCGACGGAGACAGGGGCAACATCGTCGTTTGGGATGAAGATGCGAAGGCAGCCCGTGGCCTGGAGGCCCAGGAAGTTTTTGCGCTTTGCTGCGTAGCGGAACTGGCACACATGGTGTGGACCGGAGCCCTGCATTACGACCAGAAGGGCAACTCCCTGGACAAGGTTGCCATCGCAGTCAACGACCCAACCTCGATGCGCGTGGACCGCATAGCTGCGGCCTTCGACGTGGACATATTCCGCGCGGAAGTGGGCGAGGCAAACGTTGTCGCTCTGGCACGCAGGCTTAGGGAACGGGGCTACAAGGTGCGTATCCTGGGTGAGGGAGCCGCAGGCGGAAATATCACCCACCCCTCGGCTGTCCGGGATCCCCTGGCTACGGTCTTTGCCCTGATCAAACTGCTGACTATCCGGAGCGACACCGAGAAATGCGGACTATTCGAACTCTGGTGCGACCTTTCAGGCATGCCGGAAGCCTACCACCCCGAATTCACCCTCTCCGACATCATCGCTACCCTGCCATCCTTCACCACCACCAGCGCCTACGAGAATGAGGCCATACTCAAGCTCAAAAGCAACGACCAAGCCTTGTTGAAGGACCGCTACGCCGAGATCTTTGTGGCCGATTGGAAGGAACGTGAGAAAGACCTGGGATTGCGCTTGGGATTGGCGTCCTGGGAAGCCATTGCCTACAACGGGCTTGACGAGCGCAGGGGCATAAAAATATTCGGAGAATCCGGTAAGGGTGGACTTAAAATTCTATTCGCTGATCCGGCAGGGCATCCGCGCGCCTATATCTGGATGCGCGGGTCGGGGACAGAGCCGGTGATGCGCATAATGGCGGATGTAATGGGTCCGGATCGCCATGTCGAGCGGGAATTGCTCGCCTGGCAACGTTCGATGGTGGAGCGGGCGGACGCCGCCTTGTGCATAAGTCGATAAAAACGTAGAATCAGCGTCAAGACGTACACGTAAGGAAAGGCATACATGGGTATACGCGGAGAATTGTACTCCACGAAAATCGCACTCGATAATCGGACCTACTTCTTCAATCTGAAGGAAAACCGGCTGGGCGATTTGTATTTGAACATTGTTGAAAGCAAGAATAAGGACGAAGGCGGCTTTGACCGCCAATCCATAGTTCTCTTTGCCGAAGATCTGCAGAATTTCCTGAAAGGTTTTGATGAATCCCTCCAGGTGATGGAAAAGGAAATGCGCGAACGAAAACGCGCCTCCAAAGGTGCTCCTTCTTCCCGCCGAAGAGCCGAGGCTCCAGCACTGCGGGAAGATCGGGCAGAACGCGGGACAGAGACCGACGAAGAGAGTGCCGCCCCTCGCAGCGAAAGGAAAGCAGCGCCCTGGGACCGGGCAAACCGTCCGGTTCGTGACGATCGCAACGAGGACAGTGACGATACTTCTGAAAGGGATTTTACGAAACCGGAGGGGTTGCCCCGTGAAGTCAACCGGTCCGAAGGACGGGCTGGCGGATTCGACCGACCTTTCGGCGACAAGCCCCGAAGCAATAAACCCTTTGGTGAACGTTCCTTTGGTGAACGGGCCCATGGTGAACGTGCTCATGGCAGCGATCGACCTCAAGGCGAAAAGTCCTATAATGACAGACCCAGAAGTGACAGGCCCGGGGACGACAGGCCCCAAAGGGACCGCCCGTTCGGAGACAGACCACGAAACGATCGGCCCCACGGAGACCGGCCCTATGGCGACAGACCCCAAGGCGACCGAAGCCACAGGCCATCCGGCGGATTTGGCAGAAGTGAGGGTCCAACCCGCGATGGTAACGATCGAGGTTACCAGGGCAGGTCGGAAGGCCGTGCTCCCGGCTATCCTTTCAAGCGGGAGGGCGAAACCGCCCCCCGCACCGGCAGCCAATTCCATGGCCGCCCGGCCGGAGCCCCTGGAGATACCAGCCGTCCTGACCATGCAGGCCATTCAGGACACACGGGAAAATTCGGTGGCTCGCCAAGGCCCTTCTCCCACGCGGGCGACGATTCGGGTTTCAGAAAAAAATTCATCTCCGGCTCCAAAAAGAGCGCTGGGGCGTTCGGCCTGAAAAAAGCGGTACGGAAATCCCGGGTCGTGCGGGCCATTCCTCGCAAGGACGTTCCGGAAGATTAAGCCTTTCTGCAGGCCCGGTTACAGGCCCAGTTCCCATTGCTTGGGTTTATCCAAGCGGAAACTGTGCCGTTGTATTGGGGAGCCGCCATATTGGGCTATCCGTTCGAAATGCATTTTCGTCGGGTAGCCCTTATGTTTTTCATAGCCGTATTCCGGGTAAAGCCAGGCGTAGCGTATCATCATGCGATCCCGCGCGGTTTTAGCCAGTATGGACGCGGCCATGACAGCAGGTACGCTTGAATCGGCCTTGACCAGGGCCCTGCATGGTATATCCAGGTGTGGCACGTGCAGACCATCGACAATTGCCTCGTCGGCACGCATTTTCATGGCAGAATACGCGCGTTCCATGGCCAAAAGGCTCGCCCGCAAAATATTGATTTCGTCTATCTCCTGGTTGGATGCCCATCCAATTCCCCAGGCAAGGGCCTTTTCGTAAATGACCCGCATGGCGCTTTCGCGTTTTATTTCTGAAAGCCGCTTTGAATCATTCAGGACTTCGAGAGGAAAATCTGCAGGAAGGATGACCGCAGCTGCGCATACCGGACCAGCCAAGGGTCCCCGGCCTGCCTCATCCAAACCACAGAGCAAGCTCGCCATCATACCCGATCCATCAATACGCGGTGGTAGGAATACATCAGTGCCTTGGTACCTTTGATCCTCAGTTCCTTACAACCGGCTTCGTCAGGACATTAGGCCGGGATGGGGATGCAAATCGTTTATTGAAGCTTTGCAGCTCATCGGGCCTAAATTTACCGGCCAGTAAATAGTCAAAACCGTACAGGCGATTACCCTTGAGAGTATTGATCCCGGGTTCGTCCCCCGCGAAGGCCTCCGCACCCCTGGAACCGCCTTCAGCGACCATCGAGCAATCCTCAAGTTCGGGCGGGACACCGCGGAATTGGATTCCCCTGACGACCCCGGTCCCGTTAACCCGAAACGCTACCTGCATGAACTGAGCGGGCAGGGAAGATTCGGACAAAAAAGCCACCGCATCACGACCACCGGCTTCAAGCTTCCCGCCCGTCCAGCCGAAACCACTCGCATCCGCGCTTACCGCCGCAGCGTAACGGCCAGCGCTCGCATGCACTTCACTATCGACAGCTGTCACCCTCATACCTTTCAGCGATAGACCGGTAGCGGAATCAGTTGCAACCACATCGAGCAAGGATCTCTCCAATAAGAGCTTGCCACCCTGCGCATCCACGGTAACCCCGATTCTCGGTGTGGCCCGACCGAGGTCTTTCGGATTCACGCGTATTCTGCTATCCCTCAGTTCGATATCCGAATTTCTTGCCAAGATGGCCACAGCCCGTTCTCCTGCAAAACCGGAATGGATGAGCAGGCATTCAGAAATCCGCACGGTCGAAGATCGCAGATCAAATACAGGAACGGAAGCGGAGAAAACACAATCCAACACCGTCAGCCTGGTATTTTCAGATGTTCGTATTAGGTGGATAACGGACGAAACATCGCCCATGAAGGTAAACGAGCAGTTCTCCACAGAAAGGACGGTGGCGGAAAGTTCGATCAGCGGGGCAGTTTTGGAAGGTACACCAATAAAGTCGATGTCCGAAATTCGGGCGCTTCCGCCTTTCGAAAGAAAACCGGAATTGGTGACGACACGGACAGACGATTTTCCGGATGATTTCTGCCATGCAAGGTCATACCCACCTTCGATGATCAAACCATCATACAATTGGACCCGGGTTTCGAGTACGGCACTCCCGGCGATCTGAATCCGGGAACGATTTTCTTTTCTGGCAAGTTCTATGGCCTGGGACAGACTGGCAAGGGGTCTTGCCCGTGAACCTTCA
>CAXNJE010000028.1:0-27024 GCA_964202565.1 Breznakiellaceae bacterium
TAAAATCGCCCTCGGCCACCACCTGGACGACATCCTGGCCACCCTCCTCATGAACATGACCAAAAAAGGTGAGTTCGCCACCATGCCGCCGCGCCTCAAATACGACAAGTACCCCCTGGAGATCATCCGTCCCCTGGCCTTGGTGGAAGAGGACTCCATCCGCGGTTTCGCTTCCGACCAGGGCTGGCTGTCCACCACCTGCTCCTGCGCCTACGGAGCCAACCGCGAACGCGCCGAGTACCGCCGCCGCCTGGAAATCCTGTGCGGCGGCTCGGAAGAAGGCAAGCGCAACCTCTTCCGGTCCATGTCCCGGATAAAAGCGGGGTATCTGGGCTAGGGGGCTTTTGGCTACAAAGTATCTTTGGTGGCAGACAGCCGAAGAAGCGCTTCAGGATCCGATCCGCATTCTGGCCGCCATCATGAACCTGGGCAGCCTGCAGGATTGTAGCCTCAGCCTGGCCGAGTTCGGCGAATCCTCGCTCACCTCGGCGCTCGTGCATACTTCTCCGGGCTGGTTCTCGGCCAAATCGTGGTCATTCTGGCATCGTGTCCTTGATCTTGTGCCCGCTGACAAAAAGGTACCACCCCCTCCAGCCAGCCTATAAAAACACAGCTTCTGTCAGCCATAAAGGCCGCAGTGCATGCTGGAGAACCGCCCAAGATCCCCTTGCTTTCATCGACACTGTGTTGACCACCGGCGGCGTCTTACTTGGGTTTCGCAAGCCTTTTTGCCTCGTACATGGCGGCATCCGCTTTCTGGAAGAGGGTGTTCTCGTCGTTGCCGTCTTCGGGGAATATGGCATATCCTATGCTCGCCGCCAGGTTCAGGGAAAGTCCTTCGTACAGGAAAGGCTGCCTGATGCCCGCATCGATCTTTTCCGCAACCAGTTTTGCGTCTTCGGCGGTGGCGGCGTCCTGGATGAAGAGGACGAACTCATCGCCACCTATCCGGCCTACGCAGTCGGAAGAGCGTACGGAGGCTGAAAGGCGGCGTGCGGTTTCCTGGAGGACCGCGTCGCCCGCAGCGTGTCCGTGGGTATCGTTTACCGGTTTGAACCCATCCAGATCGATGAAGAACACCACCAGACGCGTGGAGTTCCTTCTGGCCAAGGCCAAGGCCTGTCCGAAGCGGTCGGAAAACAGTGCCCTGTTTGGCAGGCCGGTGAGTCCGTCGTGCTGGGCCATGTACCGGATTTTTTCGTCGTTCGTTCGGCGCTCGGTTATGTCGATCGACACCCCAAGAATGGCGGGTGCATCCCCTTCCGGATGCCTGTAGGGTATCTTCGTGGTCTGGAACCAACCCGGCGTACGGTCGGGCCGCATGGATTCTTCCTCGGGTATGAAAAGCGGTTTTCCGCTTTGAAGGACCTGTTGATCCTGTTGTCGGTACAAAGCCGTCTGTTCCTCGGTGGCGCCATAATCACGGTTGGTCTTGCCTGTGGCCTCTTCCGGCGTGACACCGAACAGATCCGCCATCGCCTTGTTGGCCAGGATAAAACGGCCACTCCCATCCTTGGCGTAGATGTAGGCGGGCACGGTATCGATTATCAGGCGCAGGTGTTCCGCTTCGGCCTGCAATTTTGTTTCCAGATGGATTCTGGCCTTCACATCCTCTTCCAGGGTTCCGCTCAGCGCCACCAACTCCGCTTCCCTGGCCTTCAATTTCCTGTTCAGCCGTCCAAGCCGGAGGTTCCAGTACAGGCCGAAGGCCAGCAACAGGGCAAAAAAGCCGGCGGCACGCAGGAGCAGGAAATAGTCGATTCCGGAACGCACCTCGATGGCAATGTGCCGATTGACGGCGGCCTGCACATCCTGGGGAGTGATCGTCGCCACCGCCTTGTTCAGTATATCCCGCAGGGGTACAAGGTCCTTCGCTATGCCCATCCTGAAACTGTTGGTCATGTCCGGAAGCTGGCCGGCTATTTTCAGGCTGAACAGGCCCTCCTTCCTGATGGTATAGGCAGCTATCGTAAGCGATCGCAGGGTCATATCCGCTTTCCGGTCGATCACCGCACGGAGGGCCTCGCTTTCAGTTCCTACTATGAGCACGGAAAGCGAGGGATATCTGCTTCGGATGCGTTCTTCCATGCTGGTACCGGCCGGAAAGACAATTTTCTCGCTGGAAAGCCGCTCTGGATCGACGATAAAATCATGGTCTTCCCGGGTTATGAATACGTTGGGATCGGTAAAATAGGGGTCAGTGAAATCGAGCCATTCATCCCGTTCGGGAGTCTGGTTCAGGAAAGCCAGGAGATGGGCCTTTCCGGCTTTGATGGTTTCGATACTCTCCTTCCAGTCCTTGGTCGGCACCAGGGTAATACCGATATTCAATCTTTTGCCCATCAGCTCGACGAGTTCCGCCGCTATGCCCCTGTATGCGCCGTTTCCGTCGATCCATTCGTAGGGGACCCAGTCAGGATCCACGCAGATACGTATGTCTCCCAATGTTTCAAGATATTCGCGTTCCATCCGGGTAAGGTCCATGCGCGGGCCTACGGCAGACTCCGACAGGGGCTGTGTTACGGGTAACCGCCCCTTCGGCTTCTGATCGGGTCCAACTGCAATGTATAGAAAATATCCCGTCAAGGCGACGATGCCGAGGGTTGCCATGATGAGGAGAGGTCTCTTCCCAAGCCTCACATATCACCCAGATACGACTGTATCAGCCCCAGCTTCAGGTCCTTGAGCTTCTCGGTTATGGCCACCTTGTAACCGTGTGGATTAAGTAGGCGCAGGTAGCTTCCGTCGAAACGGTCCAGTTCTTCCCGGACGTGGGAGCGTATGGATTTCAGGTCGGGGTGGGGTCCCAGCACCTTTCCCTTTTTGAAGCGCTGCTCCAATAAAGGAATGACTAAGCCTTCGGGGGCCGTGTGGAAATGCCGGTAGTCCACGGAAGGGTGCCAGAAGGACCGTCCGACACCCTGTTCGACCTTCTCATGTTCAAGCGGGGCATCGGATCCATCGGTACCGGCGGCCAAGGTGAAACCTTCGGGGGCGACGAGACCCATGACGTCCGCAATGGCCTTGCCCTCCGAGTCGGTCAGTCGCCAGACCTGCTTGACCCCGGGGTTGGTGGTCTTTTCGGGGTTGTCGGAGAATTTCATGGCCGGCACAAGGCTGCCTTTAGAGTTCTCGTGGGCGGCCAGCTTGTACACGCCGGTGAAAGCCGGGTCGTTTCCGCCGGTCACCATCTGGGTGCCGACCCCCCAGCTGTCTATGGGCGCACCCGCTGCTACCAGGGTCCGAACGATGGACTCGTCCAGTTCATTGGAGACAGTGATGGTGGCGTCCTTCAGACCCGCAGCGTCCAGGGCTTTCCGTACCTCCACCGAAAGGTAGTCCATGTCCCCCGAATCCAGGCGTACGCCGAAATTCTTGCCCGCTGCGACCAGTTTCCTGCCCGCTTCGATGGCGTTGGGCAGGCCGCTTTTCAGGGTGTCGTAGGTATCCAGAAGGAAAACGCTCCGGTCCGGGTAGGTTTTCGCGTAGCATTCAAAGGCTTCCCGTTCCGAGGGAAAGGCCATTATCCAGGAATGGGCCATGGTTCCCATGACGGGGATGCCGAAGCGCCTTCCCGCCAGGGTGTTGGAGGTGCTGGTCGCGCCGCCTATATATGCCGCCCGGGTCGCCGACATGGCGCCATCTGGGCCTTGGGCGCGCCTCAGGCCGAATTCCATGATGGACGCCCGGTTGGAGGCGAGCCAGACCCGGGCCGTCTTGGTTGCCACAAGGCTCTGGAAGTTTATCGTGTTCAGCAACATGCCTTCGATTAGCTGTGCCTCGATCATGCCCGCTTCCACCCGGATAAGCGGCTCCTGGGGAAAGACGACGCTGCCTTCCTTCATGGCCCAGATGTTTCCGGAAAAACGGAAATGACTCAGGTAGTCCAGAAATCCTTTTTCAAATAATCCCAGGGTTTCCAGGTACCCGATATCCTCAGGTGAAAACCGGAAACCTTCCAGGGCTTCCAAAAAGGTTTCAAGGCCCGCGAAGATCGAGAACCCACCGCCGAAAGGCTGACGGCGAAAGAACATATCGAAGATGGCCTTGTGGTTCATGTTGTTCTTCCAGAACCCCTGGGCCATCGTCAATTCGTAGAAATCGGTAAAAAGCGCCGAATCAGTTGTCATGCCAAAGCCCCTGATTCCATGAAGTGCACGCCGCTTTCGCGCATCAGGGCCAGCGACCTGTCAACGGAGCCTTGGGGAACATCCACACCCCTGCAGGCGTCCAGCAGAAGTACGGTTTCATAGCCATGGCGCACTGCGTCGAGGGCGCTGTACATCACGCAGAAATCCGTCGCCAATCCCCCCAGGAAAAGTGTTCCCACACCCAGATTCCTGAGCCAGCCGTCCAGACCTGTGGGGGTTCGGCGGTCGTTTTCGTAAAAGGCGCTGTAGGAGTCAATCCCCGTGTGGTAGCCCTTGCGCAGGAACAGATGTACCAGGTTGAGGTTGAGGTCCGGGTGGAAACCGGCCCCGAGCGTTCCCTGCACGCAGTGGTCTGGCCAGAGCGTCTGGTCTATGGCCGAGGGCGGCGGGGCGTCACCGTTCCTGAGTGGATGCTGCATGCCCTGAGTGTATTCGGGCAGGGCCAGGGTGAGGGTATCGTAGACCGAGCTGCCTGGGTGGGACGAGGCGAAGGAGACGTGTCCACGGGGGTGCCAGTCCTGGGTAGCCACGACGCGGCCTCCCTCGGCATGGAAGCGGGCGGCCAACCTGTTCAGGGGGGCCACCACCCCGTTGCCGTCGGAAACCGCCAGGTTGCCTGGGGGAACGACAGTCCCGTCGGGCCGTGTGTGTCCGGGGCAAAAATCGTTCTGCACGTCGACCATGACCAGCACCGAACGACTTATATCGATAACCATCGCAAGCCTCCGCACGGCAAGATGATAGCCATCCTAACGTATCGGGCTGGGTGCGTAAAGTCGCCACTGTCCTTGTAGGGTTTTCAGTTACCGGAGCGCACTTCTATGCGGGAACCCGAGGCGGTCTTGATGATATCCACCCGGTCGGGAATGCGGTTCCTCAGTTCCGGCACATGGGATATAAGCCCCACCATGCGGTGGTCCCGTATCTCGTCCAGTATGCCCAGAGCCTTGTCCAGGCTGGCCTCGTCCAGGCTGCCGAAACCCTCGTCTATGAATACCGCGTCCAGCCGTATGCCCCCCGACCTGGATTGGATGGAATCCGCCAGGCCCAGGGCGAGGCTGACAGAGGCCATGAAGCTCTCGCCCCCGGACAGCGTGGCGCAGGGCCGGCTTTTGCCTGTATACGCGTCAAAGACAGCCAGATCCAGGCCCGTCAGGCCACGGCCGCCTTCACGGTCAGCGTCCAACAGCAGCCGGTAGCGGCCTTCGGACATGCGCTCCAGGCGTTTGGTGGCGTAGGCCGCCACCTCCGCCAGGTAAAGCCCCAAGAGCCAGGCGTCGAAGGAGCGCTTGCGGGGGTTGTTGCCCGAAAGCGTGTCCGAAAGCCGTTTCCAGCCCTCGGCCTCCTTCGCGACCAGCGCGCGGCGCTCATCGACCCTGCGCCAGGCTTCCATCTCCCGGTCAAGCGCCGAAAGCGCCGCCAGAGCCTCGTCCCTCAGCCTCGCCGCCGGACCACGGGCATCCTTGCGGGTCTCAAGGATCGCTGCGAGTTCCGCGGCAGTGGGTATCGCTCCCCCGTGCCGAGGGTATTCGGCAAGCACTCCGTCAGCCACCAAGCCGTCTTCCGAAAGCCCTCCGGCCGATACACTGCGCTTGCGGGCAATACTGGCTGTCTCGACCAGCCTTTCAGCCTCCTGCAACAAGGTTTGGGCCTGGGTACGCGCCTCTTTCCACTGGGAGAGTGCCTGCTCGTCCTCGGCTTCCCGTCCCGCATCCTCCAAAGCAGCGCCCAGGGCGGTGAGGTCGGAAAAAGGAGAGGCCTTCAGGGCAGCCTCGAGTCCGGTTTCGGCGCGTTCACGGGCGCTGCGGGTTTCGGCAAGGCGGGCGCGGGTTTCGGCCGCACGGGCATCCTGCGCGGCCGTTTCCGACACGGCGCTCTCGCGGGCCGCCACAGAAGTTGCCAGGGTGGCCTCCATGGTGGCAATATCCTTTTCCAGGTTGGCCAGTACGGATCCCGCCGAGGGTACCTCGGAAGCACCGGTATTGGTGGCCTCGCCGATAACCAGAGAAAGCGCCGCTACCCTGCGCTTTTCACGCTCGGCAATCGAGGCCGACGCAGTGGCACAGCGGGAAACCGCGTCGGAAAGTTCCTGTACTGTCCGGGCACGAAGCTGTTCGCTTTCCTGGGTCTCCTTGAACAGGCGTCCAAGCCGGTCCCTGGCCTTGCGGGCTTCGTTCCGTGGAATGAGTGCCTCGGTGGTGGCTGCCGCCGCGCGCGCAAGGGTGGCTGTGGCTTCTTCTGCATCCGGCAGATGGAACCCGGCAGCCTCCGGCCCCGCAAGACCATTTTCAGTAGCCCAGCGTTGGGCAAGGGTCCCTAGTTCCCCACGCAAGCCATCCATGACCTGCGCCGCGACCGCCTCTTCGGTCCTTCGCTCGTCCAGCACCCGCCTCGCGTCTTCCCTGGCCATGCGGCGCGCACCCAGGCGTCCGGATGTATCCTTTGCATCATTTACCGGGAGGGCAGGCCTGGGGTGTTCCCTGGAACCGCAGACGGGGCAGGGTATTCCATCCGACAGTCCGGCAGCCAGGGCCGCTGCCTTGCCGGCGTTTTCTTCCTCTGCCAGGGCGCGTTCCAGCTCGGCCAGCTCGGTGTCCAGAATGGCCAGATTTGCCCGGCGTTCGTCCAATTCCTTCCGGATCAGGGTGAACCGCAGCTCCGTATCCGCCAGCTCCTTCCGCACGGCTTCCGCCCGTTCGGCCAGCGGCTTGAGGTTTTTGGCTTGTTCCATCGCCGCCCTGGCCTGTTCCCAAGCCTCGTCCAAGGCGTCGACCTGGTCGGCCAGCCCGCGGAGTCCGGCGGCCTCCCCGTTCCGGGCCAAAAAGAGGGCGTCAAGTTCTGCCTTGCGCCTTTCCAGATCGGACCTTTCCAGCTCTATTCGGACCAGCGCCGCACGATCCCCCGCGAGGGCGTCTTCCGCGGCAACGACTTCCATCAACGGAACCCGCCTGTCCCTCAGAACGGCCAAACGGGCTTTTTCGCGATCCCGTTCCGGAGCGGCTGTCTCGATCCTTTCAAGCCGCAACCGGGCCGCTGCCGCTGCCCCTTCGGCCTCCCTGGCAGCCTGTTCCGCCGTTTTCTCTGCGGCAAGCGTTTCCTGTAAGCGCAGCACCAGCGGCTGCAGGGGGCGTGCGGAGCGTACCAACGCCAGCCGTTTCCCCACCAGGGCGAATTCCTGTTCCCGGCCTGCAAGTCCAAGCGACCGCTCCAGGGCGGCGGCCTTCACGGCCAGGGCGTCTTCCTCGGCCTGGGCCAGGTTGAGATCGCTTGCCAGGGCTTCGATTTCTTCCTCAAGCCTCGCGCTTTCCTTTTCTGCCTGGGTCAATTTCTCCTGAGCCTGCCGGCGGTCCCTCTCAAAATTATCCGTAGAAAAGCGCGCGTTTAGTTCGCGTACGCTACGTTCGGCCTCTTGAAGTCGGGTTGTTGCCTCACTGGATTTTTTTTGGGCCAGCTCGCGTACCCGTACGGCAAGGTCCACGGGAAACAATTTTTTAAGCACATCCCGACGTTCCGTAGTTCCCAGACGCAGGAATTCGGCGA
Organism: Breznakiellaceae bacterium; assembly: GCA_964202565.1. GTDB lineage: Bacteria > Spirochaetota > Spirochaetia > Treponematales > Breznakiellaceae > SZUA-426. Next base: position 7,692 of record CAXNJE010000028.1, read on the forward strand.
ATTCTCCCTGGGGCAGCAGTACGATTTTGGAGAATTCGTCCACTGACAAACCCAACAACGTTTTGATCCTCTCGTCGGCCTCGCTTTTCTTGCCGCTAGCCGATAGGACCCCTTCCTTACCCAATTCATACAGGACGACCTCTTCGGGGTCCTCGATAAAGCCCTCTCCCCGGGTCTTCGCCCTCCAACGTGGTGGCTTCCGCTCTACACGGTACGCCTTGTTGCCAAGCTCGAACTCGAGGGTCACCGAACATTCGGCGGAGTCGGGGGCAAAGTCCGAACGGAGCTTGCGGATATGGTTGCGCCTGCCACCGGGCAGCACTCCGTACAGCGCATAGCAGAGGGCGTCGAAAATGGTTGTCTTGCCAGACCCGGTCTTGCCCGCGATCAGGAAAATGTCTCCAAGCCGGGTGAAATCCAGCTCTGCCCTGCCCGTAAAGGGCCCGACGTTCTCCATCACCAACCTAAGCGGTCGCATCGTCTGCCTCCCTCACCAGGGTCGAAAAGAGTTCCGTCTGACCCTGGTCGGCAGAGCCATACAGATCGACCAGGAACTGTTGGAAGTCCTCAGCGGCGCCCCTCCGGGTTGTGGGTTCGCCTGGCGTTGACAAGCCCGGGATGGTACCCGGCGCGCCAAGTCCTTCGGCCATGCCGCGAAGGGCGGTATCCTGCCGCACGCTCAGCAGATAGGGAAAGCGCGTCCGCAAGAGGGCCAGGGGATTTTCCACCAGATGGGCATCGGAAAGGGAGATTTCCAGATAGTCCCCGCGGCTGTCCCGCCAGGAATCGGGTGTATTAAAGGAGGTATAGTCGCCGCTCAGCCTGGAAACCCTGCGCAGGGGCTCGACGGGAAGGGGTTCGACTTCTACCGCACCGGATTCTCCCCCGACACGGACTGATAGAAAGGCCTTTTCCTGATCCGCCTCCTCGAAGGAATAGGCCAGGGGACTCCCTGAATACCAGGCGTTCCGGGCTACCTGTTGTCGCCGGTGCAGATGTCCCAGTGCGATATAATCGAACCCGGAAAACAGGTTGGTGTCCACCTTTTCGGCGGTACCCAGGAATACCCGCTCCGATTCCGATGCGGCTCCGCCGGAGGCAAACATATGGGCGATAAGTACTGTGGAATCGGCTCCGTCGGTAAGCGCTTTCTTTCGTGCCTTTTCCAGACGCCTCGCCGCTTCGGTGGCCAGGTCCCTCTGGGAACGCAACGGCAAACCACCGGGTCCTTCCCCCGCAACGTTAGCTCCGGCTCCGACAAGCCCTTCGGTCCCGTCTTGTTCACCGGTTTCAACAAGAGCCATCATCGATCCGGGTGATAAAAAGGGCAGGGTGAAAAAGGCGCATTTTTCACCCTTTCGCTCTAACACGACGGGCTCGAAGGCTCGCTCCGGGTTCCCAACCAGATGTATGCCGAGTTTCGCAAAGAGGGAGTCGCCGTAGGCGATGCGTTCAGGTGAATCGTGGTTGCCCGCGATCATGAGGATTGCCAAGCTTGGGAAGCGTAGTCTGAGACCTCCCAGGAAGGATCCCAGCAAGGCTACGGCCTCGGGGGAGGGGATGGACCTGTCGTAAATGTCACCGGCAACGACAAGGGCTGAATGGTCGTCCTCTCCGAGCCGGTCGGCCAGGGATGCGAGCATGGCTTTCTGGTCTTCCAGCAGGGAACATTCGTGGAAGCTCCTGCCCAGATGTAAATCAGCGGTATGGATGAACTTCATTATGACGCAATGCTAGGGTGCGGAACGCGGCGGGTCAAGGGCATCATTCTGGCTGCAAGCCCAAGAAATAGATGATGGCTAGACCTTCCGGTGTGAATCGTATATAGTAAACCAACTATTCCGCGTACGATCCCACCACAAGCGCGAATTTCGCATGTTGAGTCCGAATCCGGCTTCCCGTGCGCTTTACCGGGGCCGACGCGATTCTAAGGACAGGCATGAACACCGAAATTACCCTCGACTTCCACGCGTTCGGATTATCCGACGCCGTGCTGGCCGCGCTCGCCCGAAAAGGCTTTACCGCGCCCAGCTCCATCCAGGCCCTCGCCCTTCCCCGTCTCCTGGCTGAGGAAGGCCATCTGGTGGCCAAAGCCCGTACCGGCACGGGCAAGACCGCAGCTTTTGGCATTCCCCTCGTCGAAAGGCTCATTACTCCGGGTAAGGAACCCCGGGCCCTCATACTAACCCCAACCCGGGAACTCGCGCTGCAGGTTTCCCTGGAAATCCGTTCCCTCGCGGGCGGACCCTATCCCCGTGTAGCCGCAGTGTACGGCGGCGCTTCCATGGGTGGCCAGTTGCGCGACCTGTCACGGGGCGTCGAAATCGTTGTGGGGACTCCCGGCCGCGTAATGGACCATCTGGAACGGGGCAGCTTGGACCTTTCGGCCCTGGAATGGCTGGTGCTCGACGAAGCCGACGAAATGCTCGACATGGGCTTCCTGGAAGACGTGGAAGCCATCATGGACAAGGCAAATCCCAATCGCCGCGTCGCACTGTTCTCGGCCACCATGCCGGCGCCCATACTCCGTGTCGTCCGGCAAAGGTTGGGCGATGTGGACATCATCGAGGATAAGGCCACCGTGGACGAGAAACCCGCGGTGGACCAGTTCTACATAGTACTGAGGCGTGAGGACAAGCTGGAGGCCCTGCGCCGCATCGTCGACTCCTCCGAAGATTTTCACGGCCTTGTTTTCTGCGCCACGAAGGTGGAGACCGACGAGGTCGCCCGCCGCCTGGTTGAGGGTTCCTACGCCGCGGAAGCCCTCCACGGAGACCTGTCCCAGGAAGCCCGCGAACGTACCCTGCGGCGTTTCCGCAACAAGCTGACCACGATCCTCGTCGCCACCGACGTCGCCGCCCGCGGCATTGACGTCGAACGGCTTACCCATGTGGTCAACTGGGACCTTCCCAATGATCCTGAATCCTATGTCCACCGTATCGGACGCACCGGCCGGGCAGGCAGGCGGGGAACAACCATCGCCTTTGTGCTTCCTACCGCCAGGGGACGCGTTTCCATGCTGTCCCGCGCGGTCGAACGCGTGCTGGGGGCTCCCATCAAGAAGATGGAGGTCCCCAACGTCGCCCTTGTCATGGAAGCCGCCAGCCGAAAGGTCCGCGGCATAGTCCTGGCCGCCTCGGGCTCCTGCCTGACCGGCAGCGAAACGGCCTGCACCGATGCCGGGCTGGAGGGCAGCGCCCTCGAAATGGCCGGATCAATAACGACTTCTTCGGCGGACGATGGTATGCTTTCCATGTCGGACCCGGATAACGGGACTGACCCCGGACGAATCGAAGCCGCCCGGGTCTTCACCGATCCTTCCGACCCACGGGCCAAATTGGCGGATGAGCTGCTTTCGACCCTCGGTCCAAGGGCAGCGGTGGAAGCCCTGATCGCGGCAGCCTACGGCGAAACCCTGGATCCGTCGCGCTACAAGCACATAGTCGAGTTCGACGACCAACCGCGCCGGGACCCAAGGGATTTTTCCCGTCCCGCCGGTCGTCCCTACGAAGGACGGCCTTCACGCGGTTTCGAGCACGACCGGCCAGCTTTTCGCGGTGGCCGTAATTTTGAACGTGAGGGTGGCCGGGGCTACGAACGCGAACCGGTGCGGGGTGGCTTTGACAGGGATGCCGACAGAAGTTCCCGCGAACCCGTGCGCGGCGGCGAGACCCGTGTATATATCGGCGTCGGCCGCAGCCATGGAGCTTCTGCCCGTGACGTGGCCGGACTCCTCATCAAGGCTGCCGGCGTACCCAGCAGGCTGGTGGATTCCATCGACGTGCGGGAATATTGCGCCTTTGCGACCCTGCCGTCCGATGCTGCCCGAAAGGCCTTCGAATACGTCAAGCGGGACGCGAACCTGCCTTCCATCCGGCCTGCGGCACCCTTCGGTGAAAAGCGCGGAGCCGTCAAAAACGGTTACGACCGGGCATAGATTAAGGAGGAACAATGGCCGATTCAAGCGTAAAGTACCTGGGGCTCAGCCTTAAAAACCCCGTCATCCTCTCGTCCAGCGGGCTCAGCTCCACCAGTGAGGGTGTCAAGAAAGCCATGGAAGCCGGTGTCGGCGCCGTGGTGCTCAAATCGCTTTTCGAGGAGCAACTGGCTGCCGAGGCCGCTGCCATCGCCGGGACACCCGGCCTGGACGCGCATCCCGAAATGGACGCGTTCCTGTCGCAGCTGGCCGACAGCGCGGGCGAATACCTGGAACTCATCCGCAAGGCAAAAAGCCTGGCCAGGGTTCCTGTCATCGCCAGCCTGAACTGTGCCGATGAAGGTCGCTGGACGGACTTTGCCGAACAGATACAGGCTGCCGGTGCCGATGCCCTTGAACTCAATATGGGCGTCATCCCGCTGACCATTTCCGAAAAATCCGCGGATATCGAAGCCCGAATAGTACGCACCGTTAAAGCGGTGGCGGACAAGACCAGCCTGCCCCTGGCTGTCAAGCTGGGAACCGGTTTCACCAACCTGCCGGGGATGGTCGCGCGCCTAGCCGCCGCCGGTGCCCGTTCGGTGGTGCTATTCAACCGTTTTTACCGGCTGGACCTGGACCTTGCTTCTATGTCGGTAAAGGCCGGTCCCGCGCGCAGTTCCCGCGATGAGTACCATGAAGCCCTCCGCTGGACAGCCCTGTTGTACGGAGCCATTCCGGGTCCCGATTCCGCCCCGCTTGAAATTGCGGCGGGTACCGGCATCCATGACGGCGAGACGGCGCTCAAGCTCATCGCCGCCGGTGCCCAGGTGGTACAGCTCTGCTCCGTTGTGTACCAAGGTGGCTATCCGGCGATAAGCCGCATTGTGAAAGAAATGGACGAGCGGATGGACGCTCTCAAGCTGGCTTCGGTCGCCGATCTGCGCGGCAAGCTATCGCAACGGGCTGGGGCGAAGGGCGAATCCTTCTCCCGCCTCCAGTACGTATCGGCCCTAAACAGGTAATTCCACGAAATAGGGCTACAAGGCGAGGCTTGCCTTAAAAAAGCATGCTGCGCCTTGTAGCTCAGGCATCCGCCAGTATGGACCCTGGCTTCAGTCCTTGGGCATTCAAGGCTCCCAACCTCGTCCCCGCCGCCACCGCCGCTTCCAGGCTTTCACCTTTTTCCAGCGCCACCGCGAGCCCCGCACCGAATGAATCGCCGGAACCTATGGGGTTGATGACCTCCACCTTTTCCACCGGCATCTCGCCCAGGCGGGAGCCGTCCCAGAAAAGGGTAGGCCGGGCTCCCCTGGTCACCACCAGGTAGGTGCCGTAACGGTCGAAATAGTCCCGTCCCATCCGTTCAACCAGCGCCCGGGCTCCAGCGGCATCGTCGTTGGCGGGACGCGGTACTCCGGCAGTTGCCGCCAGTTCTTCCAGATTGGGTTTGACCGAAACAGGACGCGCTTCCAGGCAATCGACCAGGTCCTTCCCCTTGATATCCAGGTACAGGTGCTTTCCCTGCTTTCCCGCGAGACCGGCGAGCTCCCCCATTATCCCTGGCCTGAATCCTGCCGCGACGGTACCGGATAGCAGTACCGCATCGACGGATGGAAGCAGTTCAATGTAGGTTTTTAGAATGGCGTCGTGGGTCGAAACGGCGACTGCAGCGCCTTCCTCGACCAATTCCGTAGCATGGGAACCGTTCAGTTCTATGATGGTGGTGCAAAACCGGATGGACGCCCCCGATTCCACCCATCGCACGTCGAGCTTGTCGGAGGCGCACATGGAAAGGAACCAATCCCGGGTAGGTCCGCCCAACTGGGTCAGGTGGATGGCTTTCTCTCCCGACTGGGTAAGTACCCGCGTAGGCAGGATGCCCTTCCCTGCGACATCGGTGCGGTAGCGGGCGGTCCGGTTCACCTCGCCTTGTTCCAGTACTCCGAATACCAGTGATTTTTGTATGACTGGATTGAGGCACACTGTCAGGTAGGTTTTTCCGGAAATGGTTTTTGTGTCTGCTTGCATGTGCATACTATAACCAAAGCCGGGCCGCTGCGTCCATAACAGGCAAATTCTTATGACAGTCTATCTGGTCCGGGCTCACTGTTTCGGTTTCATGGCCTAGCGCAGCCTCGCGCCCGCGAGCAATTCCGGCCCAATCCGGGCGGCTGTATCGAATATTTCGGGCCACGCAGCGAGTAATTCTCCAAAATTACCACAATAATCCGCCAATGCATTTTCGGCCCTGTCTTCATCCAGGTGCGAGAATTCCCTGGGCATCCAAAAGCGGGGCTCTTCCAGCTTTTCGACCAGGCGGGATATGGCCGTCTCCACATCTGACGCCCATGCTGCCGGCCTCCCTCCATATTCATCCAGCGCCTGTTCAAGCTTGCCTATGCGGGTCGAAATCAACCTGACTGTCGATTCTGCCAGTGCACGCCTGAAATTTGTGCACGGCCCGGTGGCAAGCGTCTGGAGACGGGACCCCACAGCTTTGTAGGCAGAAGTATCCGATTCGAAACGGGAATGCAGGAGGCTGATAAGAACCTGCAGGAGTTCATTCAACCAGAGGTCGCACTTGACAGCATCTTCACGCGAGGTGGTCCTCGTCCCGGGCGGATCATGACTAATGGCCTGATTCGGATATGCGACACAAGCTTCCGGGTGGAGCAGGTTCAGGCAGTGTCCCCATAGCCCATCCTCGTTTCTACCCGACGGGCTGAATGGAGGGAGAATTGAACGTGCATCAAGCGCGATATGGCCACCCATAAAATTCCTGCCACCTATGGTAGTGCGGAAAGGAGCCCGGAAAATGGTTCTTCCGGTCATCCCACGAGTATGGAATTCATTGGAAAAATCTTTGGAACCACCATGATCCACCATCTCCCGAAGGGACAGGAGGTAGCGATTGGACGACATTCCAGAGTCACCCCAGGAACCGAAACAAAGTGCGGCTACCCGACTGCCGTTCGAGAAAGCCGTGCCTATCAGTCGGGAATTCGCAGTTCCAAGATCAATTTCCTCAATATCATCAAGAATGGAACGGAGGGGGCGGCCCAACAGGTTGCCGTATTGGCTTAGGGTCTCCGCAGTATCCGGCACGTTCCACGATCCCGCCTCATGGATATCCCTGAAAGACCTGATCACGGTTGAATCCGGTTTTGAGCTGAGTGCTATGCCAGCTTCGCAAGCCGGGTGGACCCGAAAATCTGGAATAATATCGTCATCGGCCATGGCGAGGGTACGACCGGCCAGGGACAGCAGTATGAAATTGCGTACCGATCCAAAGTTACCGGCATCCGATCCTGCCGTTCCATCCAGACCGAGCGCGAAACCGGCAGCTCTTCCGCAGTTTCTGGAAAGTTCCACTGAGAGCCGTTCCCGGGAATCCCGATTCAGGAGATACACCTTGGAGGGTGGTTTTCCTCCCACCTCATGGAATAGTTTTTCCACCGTGCATCGTATATTCTGTGTCTGTCCGATTGAATCGTCGGCGATCAGGAAGTCAGGCGTTTCGATTTCTGTACCTGCAAAAGCGTCTCTCCATGCCGAAAGGGAACGTGTCAGGCATTCCGGTCGGTCCTTGGTTGGAACCGCCAGACAGGATAGACCAGGACCGGTGGTGTGGGCATCCTCCGCAACTGAGTTGCGGGCATATATGATATGTTCGCCAAGTTTCCGAACCAAGCCACGCTCGGAAAGCACCCTGAACATGGCTGGAAGTTCCCTTAGGGCCTCATCTTCCCACTCGAACCTGCGCAACCGCTTGCCTACGGTTTCCAAATCACCGGGAAACGCGAGCTCCTGCAAAAGACTCCGCTCCGCTGCATCCACGACACTGGTATCGCCAGACAGATTAATCGCCATGCTCGAATCGCCCGAGCCGAAATCGATGAAATTCGTAGCAACCGAAAGAAGCGAATCGTCGCAGGGATGGATTAGTTGCCCCGTTCTCAACTCCATATCAGTTGCTGACATGTTTAAGAACCCATTACTTCAACCGTAAAATCAAAGTAGTAATTTGTGTTTTCCAAATCCTGCATTTGTATCCTGTATTTCTTCCGGTATGTTCCGGATCTGAGGCCAGTACTACGACAAACAATATTGATATCCATTGGAGTTGTTCCCAAGCTATCAGCAGTGATCGAAACAATGCTGATTTCAGGGACCGGGTCACTAATAAAGTCAATTGAATTTGATGCATATTCACCACCCAGAACCTTGATTTTTGGGTTTCCGGTAAGATTCAGAATCTGCATTGAATAGTTACTGGAATTATTTTCCAAGCTAGTAGTAAAGGTTTCATCAAATTGATAAGGGTAGTATCCTAAATCGACCTTTCCATCGTTTATTATTGAAATCGAGGGCTCAGACCCATAAGTCAGCTGGACATCCGAGGTCGCCGGCAAGAAAATGGCCCATTCGCCATCCTGTGCCAAAATCTTCCAGTCGGTTCCATCCCAGACATAGGATTTCCTCTCGACGGTATTGTAGTAGGCCCAGTTTAATTCGGGTGAGCTTGGAGCGCTGGCCGAAGAATCTTTCCAGACGATTGATATGCCATCTACACCGTCGGTCCCATTCGTGCCGTTGGTTCCATCTACGCCGTCGGCACCACTCAGATCACCCAACAAGGCCGAGCAACCACCCATGAAAAGTATCATGACGGCAAACAGCATGATGGTAGTCAAGGAATATTTTCTGTTCATATTGCCTCCTGGAAATATTTTGATGATATCAAAAGAAATGATCTTCATCCAGCACTGGTGCATTTTAATTCTATGATCACCAATGCGTTCGTGCTGGATTTGAACGTTTTTCCTATTCCGATACGAACCTGTTTACATCCCCGTACCATCAGTCCATCAGCCCCGTCCTCACCGGCCAGATCGCCCAGCATGGCTTCGCAACCAGTACAGACAATTAGAATGGCCATTACAGTCAAAAGAAAACGTGTAAGATAGCTTTTGTTCATGACACACCTCCGTTGGGCTGGCAGTCGCCTGACGAAAACATGCGATGTGGATGGAGGGGGCGTTACCTTGTTCAGGTGATACCTTTTATAAGCATTTCAGTATCACCTCGTGCCATACCCGCATTCAAGCGTTAAAGGTCGAGCAACGGCGGCAACAGAAATTATAATGCTTATTTTATCAATTTCAGGTCAGGATCATGCTGAAGATAGCACTGAAACCAAGCAGGATGGAAAGGAGCACACACGCGACGCCAAAATATTTTATGGTAGTTTTCATCATGCCAGTATATCTCCATCTAAAGGCCATCTCAAGGAAAGTGGGTCAGTACGTTTGTAGATTGTTGTCTATTTTCGAAATGGGGTGCGGGAATTCGTGCCAAAACCAATTCTTATGCTTTATGATCGAATTCGAGGACGACTTTCGTGCCTCCGATTCTTTCTATCCTTATTTTTCCGTCCAATTGCGCGGTGATTGCCCGGACAAGCTGCAAACCAAAGCCAGTCGAATTATCGAAGTCGATGCTCTCCGGCATTCCGTTCCCATCATCCCCAACTAGTAGGGAAATCAGCCCATTGTGTAGTTTTAGGGATACCGTGATCAAGCCGCTGTTTTTTCCTGTAAACGCATACTTCATGATATTGGTAAGCAACTCATTTACGATTATGCCCACCGGTTGGATTACCTTGGTGGTCAGCATGAATTCATCTATATCAATATGCTTTTGGACCACGGCTCTATTTGGAAAGTTGGCGATGATCTCGTCGACCAAGGCCGGCAGGTAATCCCTCACCGATATTTCCGTGAAGGCAGGTGCCTCATACAATTTTTCATAGAGCAGTTTCATGCTTTGAACCCGGCTTCCGGCGTCTTCCAGAGCGGCCTTGGCGAGTGAATCCTCCATGTCGGCCGCCTGGAGGCTCAAAAGGCTGCTGATCGTATATAAATTGTTTTTTATTCGGTGGGTAACTTCCTTTAGAATCAGCTCCTTTTCTGCAAGTAGCTTGATGATCTTATTCTCATGCCGTTTGCGGACGATGAACATCCCAACCTGATTCGCGTATAGTTCTACGAGTTCACGATTTTCCAGGGGCCTGCCCTTATGAAAGAACAGGGTAAAATCCCCAACCGGAAGCTTATCCATGCTGACCTTTACAATCGCAACTTCACCCATATTGAAGACTTTCTCAATAATTTTTACAATCGGCGCGGGAATCGCATGATGCGTGAGCTCATGCAACGAAGGAAATAGCGTAATGGTCCTATCCGCAATTTTAGCCGCCCGGATTGGATCATGCTTCCATTTTCTGCGGATAGGATCAAATCCTAGGATGGATGTCAGTTTCAGGATTTTTTCATGTACCCCGAAGATTGCGACGGTTGTAAAGTCCAGCCCATTCTCATCAAAAATATTGAACGCGGCATACGCAGCCCCGGACATAGTGCGGATCGAGTCAAGAATCTTTTCATTGAACGCATCATCCGCGCTCGCACCGATCAATTCCGTACTCGCTATGAGTGCCGTCTTCAGTACCGTATTGGATGTATCGTTCAGCATCGATTGGTAACGATTCTGGCTTTCCCGAAGCTCGGCTTCTATTTGTCTGCGTTGGGTTATGTCGCGGCAAATGACGTAGGAGCCATCGTAGTTTCCCGCTTTGTCGTAGATGAATTTCGCATGGTCTTCGCGCCAGATATAGTCTCCGTTTTTCTTCATGACCCTATACGAATAGGTCAATTCAGGTTTCTTGTCTTGTATTGCCGTATTGATCTTAAGGAAGAGGGATGGACTGTCTTCGGGATGAATCATCCTCGAGATTTTTGCTTCGTCCCGCCCGAGCTCCTCATCTTCGTCATAACCAAGCTGTTTCAGATAGGCGGGGGAGACATAATCTAATTGTGCCTTGGAGGAAAAATGTATGATTCCATCCGAGGTGTTCTCACTTATCAGCCGGTATTTCTCCTCGCTCTCGCGTAATTGTTTCTCCTTATCCTGATCGCTTTTCTTTGCCTCGAACAATTTGAAAGCCATTTTTATGGATGCATCCAACACGGTAATCGACGAATTTTTTAAAACATAGCCATAGGAGGTGATTTTCTCGGTTTTCTCAACCACTTCACGTTCACTATGGCTCGACACGAAAAGTATCGGAATATCATGATTTTCCAGTACGAGTTCGGAAGCTTGCGTTCCGTCGATTCCTTTCCCCAGATTTATGTCCATCAGGATCAGGTCGATTTCGGGGTACTGCATAACCATCGCCAAGGCGTTCTCGCCGGTATTCGCCAACAAAACGTCGTAGCCGTATTTTTCGAGCTGGAATTTTTCTGACATCGCCAGAATCGGCTCATCCTCTACAAGAAGGATCGTTTTATTCCGCATAACCCATCCAGCCCCCAAGAAAGCTCATTTTCCTCTATAAACCAGACTGAGCCGGATAAAGTATTGATTATGGTGAAAATGTAATCCCAATCATTATAGGATGGATACTAATTATTTTGCCACTCTATTTATATTCGATATCATTCTCCTGGAGGTGGCGGGAGTCCCCTTCCGGCCTTCGGCATCCTGCCTCGTGCCTACAGGGCGCGCCCAGGAGCTGGCGGCGCACCTCGTGTGCGCCTTACCTCGCTTCCGCTCGGCGCTCCTGGACGACCGACTCCCCCTCCTTGTAAAAAGAAGAAACCCGCCGAATAGGCGGGTCTCTTCTTTTTGGAGGTGGCGGGAGTCGGACCCGCGTCCTGGCACGCGTGCCGTGGGCGTCTACAGGTTTAGACGTGCATTGTATTGTCGGGGGGCGCTTGGCTGCACGGCGTGCGGCGTCCCCGTATCCTGGTTGTTCTCGTCTTCTTACGTTCAGGCCCGAAAGTCGACCAGCCTCGATTGCGACGGGAATACGGCCGCTCAAGGCGGCGCAGCCGGTTCCCGCGTTCTACCGCTTACGCGGCGAGAGCGTAACTGTCGTTGTTGGCAGTTAAAAGGTTTGCCGTATGTTAGGAGGACGGCGCTCCACCTGCAGCCTACGACCCGAATCGTACCAGTCGAAACCGGTGCACCCCCGGGTGATGTATCAAAATAAATATAACCCCAAACGGGTGGCGGGTCAATCATGCCAAAAGAACAATGACTTTTAAATGAATGTACCTATCCCACTATGTTTTGGTGCGCCGTTTTGATGATTTATGCTATATTCATTTAAGATGAACGGAGTGTGGCATGAACGATGATGTTATCAATGAAATTGAAAATAAAGAAGCCGAAAATAAAGAAGCCGAAAATGTATCGAATGACATAGTTGCGCTGGACCAGACGGAACGGAGCTTGCTATCCGATGCGTATACCCTGCTCCGTGAAAAAGGTTCCGGCGAGCTGGCGATGGTGGACCGACGATTCAGGGATCTGGAAAATTTGGCCGCAGCAGTTTCCCGCTTCCCATCAATCCACGAAGTGCACATGCTGGGTGGTGTGATGCGCGGTCCGGAAACACTCGCCAACGCCTTGTGCGAACTGACCGGGGATACCCGCCTTTTAAGGACTCCAACCAGGGTCGTGGCTGGCCGGTCTTTCTTGGTGGCGAAGGTCCACGCCCTCTCGCTGGCTGCCATGTCCCTTGCCTTCAATCCGGAATTTGCCGGGCGCTTCCGGTCCCTCGTGCTTTCCATCGTATTCTCCCTCATGGCAGAGGATGTGTACCTGGATTGCCTGGAGGATAGCCTTTTTCCCATGTCGAAAAAGGCTGCCCTCGCAGAGGACTTGATCAGACTCTGGGATCAACGACGGGATCCGCGCGCCCTCACCCACGTACCTGCCTTGTCGGCCTTGTGGGCAGTCCGGGACATACAGATACCCGTATTCGGGACCATGGAGGGCGCCAGCGAGCTCATCAGACTTTCCTTCGATCTGGATTCGTCCTGGAACTCCTTCATAACGTCGGGGCTTGAAAACAATGAGACCCTGCTTGCCCTCGAAGAGCTTCTTTTCGGTCTTTCATATGAAGAAATCAGACTGGTTCGAGATCATTTGTCCCTCAGCGGGGAAGGCGCCGCGGATAAGGAGCTGATCCGCGGGATACTGGGCGAAAAAAGTCATTACACCCCGGTGGAAGGTACTGATCCCCGGGCAATGTACGAGTTTTATGCCCAGAGACGGGATGCAGCCAGAGCCCGGGGGCGTGTTGGATCCCCCGGACCTTGTCACACCTTGGAAGAGTTGTACCTTTCCTTTCTCATGGCCCGTTAGGAGCCTGACGGACTTAGGATTCTCCGCCCATACGCACGGCTGGTGTCAGTTTCAGGTCCAGGTTCTGCAGTGTTTCCAAAGTATCAAACTCCCGGCGCAGGGCGGAGATGGATACCGTTTTGGGTATGGATAGCCGTGCGCGCAGGGTGAACATGGGGGCTCCGGTCCAGGGTGCGGGCATCGTATCCGTCTCAAGGTCTGCGATATTCACACTATGGCGTCTGAGTACGGCGGCTACGGAATGGACGATGCCGGGATTGTCCAGGGAGGATGATTCCAACAAATAGGGGAGGGAGTCGACAACGGGAACGGGATCGGCGGTGTGTCGCGCATTTGCGACCAGCCCCAGCCTTGCTCCCAGTGCGGGCGTTTCGTCCAAAAGGCGCCCAATCGCTGCCTTCTCACCGGAGACAAGAAGCAGCGCCGCGAATTCTCCGCCCAAGAGGGCCATGCGGCTCTCCTCGATATTGCAATCCCGTTCCAATACAGCCGAGGCTATATCGTCGACGATACCGATGCGGTCGCTCCCGACCGCGGTTATCAATGCATGGATTTTCATCATTCCGCTCCTTACTGGTTCTTGTATTGCTCGACCTCGTCGTGCACGTATTCAAGCTGTATACCGACCTTCGCGAACATGTCCTCCGAATCGGTACCGTCGTGGTATCTTTTCTGGCAGACGACGCGTACTATCCCGCAATTGATTATAAGCATCGCGCAGGTTCTGCAAGGGGTCATCCGACAATAGAGCGTCGAACCTTCCAGGGCTATGCCCCTTCTGGCTGCCTGGCAGATCGCGTTCTGCTCGGCGTGGACCGTGCGTACACAGTGGGTGGTAACCTTGCCGTCCTCATGGATGAGCTTCTTGAACTGATGACCAAGCTCGTCGCAGTGGGGCAGGCCCGCAGGGGCTCCGACATAACCGGTCACCTGTATCTGGTTGGACTTGGCGATTACGCAACCCGACCGGCCCCGGTCGCAGGTGGCACGTTTCGCGATGGCGTCGCAAACCTCCATGAAGTATTCATCCCAGCTCGGCCGATGGTACGTTTCGTTTTCCATGGTGCCTCCCCAGCCATTCTAGCATGGGTCCCACTGCTTTGTGGTATGGAAATAAAGGTCATGGAAAAAGAGGACCGTTGACCGGGACGACGTTTTTACAGATACTGTCCGGAAGCAAAATCAGCAATAGGGGTGTTCATGAAAGACCTGACCCAGGGCAAGGAAAGCACACTTATCCTCATGTTCGCGCTGCCCATGCTGATAGGAAACGTATTCCAGCAGTTCTACAATATGGTGGACAGCTGGGTGGTGGGACAATTTGTGGGTACCGATGCCCTCGCTGCGGTGGGCGCCTCGTTCCCGCTCGTATTCCTTATGGTCGCCTTGGTCATGGGTCTGGCGATGGGATCCAACGTGCTGATAGCCCAGTATTATGGCGCAAAAAACATGGCCAAGGTAAAGGCGGCCATCGATACGACCTATATCGTCCTTTTCTCCTCCAGTATCGTACTCACCATCGTCGGACTGCTGAGCGCCGAGTTCATCCTGCGCCTCCTTCGCGTTCCGGAATCCATCCTTCCCCTTTCCCTGGAATATCTCAGGATCATCTACGCGGGTCTGATCCTGATGTTCGGGTACAACGGAGTCAGCGCCATCCTGCGCGGCTTGGGAGATTCCAAGACGCCTCTGGTCATGTTGATGGTATCCACCGTGCTGAATGTCGTTCTCGACCTGATTTTTGTACGCGTCTTCCGTTGGGGAGTGCCGGGTGTCGCGTGGGCAACGGTAATCTCCCAGGGTGTCTCCTTTTTTGGATCCGTGATCTACCTTAACCGTACCCACGAGCTGCTCAGGACCGATTTCCGGAAGCTTCATTTCGATAAGGATATTTTCCTTGCCAGCCTCAAGATTGGACTTCCCGCAGGTATCCAGCAAACCCTGGTATCCCTGGGCATCATGTTCATGTCCGCCGTGGTAAACGGTTTCGGAACCACCGTCATCGCCGGTTTCGTAGCGGCGGGCAGGATAGATTCCTTCATCGCCATGCCGGCCATGAACATCAGCATGGCCCTTTCAACCTTCACCGGCCAGAATATGGGTGCCCAAAAACCGGATCGCGTGCGGAACGGCTATAAGGCCGCGCTGCAGATAGGACTGGCCATTACCGTGGTGCTTGTGTTGGTCCTGCTGCTTTTCGGGCGGGCTTTGGTAGCCATCTTTACCACCGACCAGGCGGTCATCGAGGTGGGCGCCCAATATTTGGCGGTCATTGGGCCCTTTTATTTTATTTTCAACATCATGTTCATCACAAACGGGCTTATCCGCGGTGCAGGCGAGGCTATAGTGCCCATGATCTCCACCCTGTTGGCGATGTGGATAATCCGCATACCGTCGGCGGTGCTGTTTTCGGGCCTTTGGGGAGTCGTCGGCATCTGGTGGGCCATGCCCACCGGCTGGGTGGTCGGCATGTTCATCGCGGTGGGCTATTACAAGTCCGGCCGCTGGACAACAAAGGCTGTTACCAGTCGCGGTGCCGCAGCGGGAAAACCGGAGATTTTATAGACCCAGGTGCTGCCGCTTTTCCGAGAGCATCTCGGTATAGTAGCGGGTTTCGATTTTGCCGGCGTCCACGCCAATGCGCGCAAGCAACGCCAGCAGGCGCGAACGAGCATCGGCGACTATTTCGTACGTGTCCGTTTCGGCCAGAATTTCCAGCTCGACGAAATGGCCAAGACCTTCAATCTCGGAAAGTTCGATGGTGATGCCTTCGAAGGTCCAGGCCTTTCCCGTCTTGAGCTTGCATATGTGCAGGGCAAGACCCAACCTTTCCAGCATGGCTTCGAACTGGGTCTCGCCTTCTACGGTGAATTCGCGTTCATCGTTCACTTCGATGCCGTCGCGCACTTCCTTCCGTTTGAAATTGACGACGGCACGGTCCGGCAAGCCCGCGTCCTCGTCCGGCGCCGAACCCGCGCGCTCCCGACGTATACGGATGCCGGAACCGAACTTTCCCCTTGGACGCTGTCCTGCCGGCTTCCCGGGAGGCGGAATATCCGCTTTGGGCAACCAATAGGAGTCGTTTTTAACATAGAAACCGGTTTCCCGGGCAAAGGTTGCTATCCGTACGGAAACAGAGCCCGGGTCATCGACCCAGGCCTTCAGTTCAATCTCTATCGGCATGATCCGCTACACGAGCTTGAGGACCGATTCGTCGTAATCTTGCGGTGGCAGGTATCCGAGGAGTTCGATACAGGTAGCCGCGAGGGAACTGATGCCAAGGCCGGTTTTCAGTGAGGCCTCGCCTGGAGTTCCCAGGTACTCACCCTTGTTCTCCGGATCGTAGACGACGCAGGGTACCGGGTTCAGGCTGTGGCTGGTTTTGGCTTTGGGGGAACCGTCTTCCTTACGGGAAACCGCGCCGGTTTTCTTTTCGTGTTCGTACATATCGTCGGAATTGCCGTGATCGGCGCTCAGGACCAGCATTCCACCCTGCCTCTGCACTTCCTTGGCAAGGCGTCCCAGCTGGAGGTCCATGGCTTCCATGGAGCAGACCACCGCCTGGTACACGCCGGTGTGTCCCACCATGTCGCCGTTGGGGAAGTTTAGCCGGATAAAATCGTACTTGCCCGATCCCACCGCTTCCAGAACCTTATCGGTGATCTCGGCGCACTTCATCCAGGGGCGCTGTTCGAAGGGCAGGACATCGCTGGTGATTTCCACGTAATCCTCCAGCTTGGCGTTGAATTTGCCCGTCCGGTTTCCGTTGAAGAAATAGGTGACGTGTCCGTATTTCTGGGTTTCCGAGATGGCCAGGCTGCGCACGCCCGTGGCCGCCAGGAATTCGCCCATGGTCCGGTCGATGGACGGAGGGCTTACGAGATAGCGGGCGGGAACGTGCAGGTCTCCGTCGTATTCCATCATGCCCGCGTACACGACCTTGGGCCGGCGGACACGGTCGAATTTGTCGAAGTTGTCCTGTTCGAAGGCGGCGGTCATTTCCAACGCGCGGTCGCCGCGGAAGTTGAAGTACACCACCGAGTCGCCGTCCTCTATGGTCCCGATGGGTTTACCACCATCGGCGATGACGAATTCCTTGAGGTCCTGGTCGATGATGCCGGGTATTTCCTTGCGGTAGCTTTCCACCGCCTCGCGGGCACTTCTGAATTGCCGCCCCAGTCCCAGCACGTGGGTTTTCCAGCCCCGGTCCACCATGGCCCATTCGGCGCCGTAACGGTCCATGGTTATCCACATACGTCCACCGCCGGAGGCGATCCGGCTGTCGAAACCGTTGGTGTTCAAACCCTTGAGGAAAGCCTCAAAGGGATCCACGTAGTCGAGGGCGCTTGTCTCGCCCACATCGCGGCCATCGAACAGGATATGGACGCGGACTTTTTTGACCCCGTCGGCCTTGGCCCGGGTGATCATCGCTTTGAGGTGGTCCATGTGGCTGTGCACGTTTCCGTCTGAAAAGAGGCCGATAAAGTGGAGCGCGCCACCGGAGGTCGCCAAATTGCCAATGACTTCCTTCCAGGCCTTTCCGGCGAAGATGGCGCCTGCCTCGATCGATTTCGACACCAATGCCGCGCCCTGCTCGAAAACGCGTCCGCAACCTATGGCGTTGTGTCCCACCTCGCTGTTGCCCATGTCGTCGTCGGAAGGCAAGCCGACTGCCTTGCCGTGGGCCTTGAGCTTCGTATGGGGACTTTTTGCCTTGATCGCTTCAAGGTTGAACATTTTGGAATCGGCGACTGCGTCGCCTTCCTTGTATTTTCCGTAGCCGACGCCGTCCATGACGACCAGTACGAGGGGGCCCCGGCGGCCTTTCCATTTCGGGTTCTTCTTGAGGGCATCCACCATAGGGGGCTCCTTGATTTGTTCTATGTGCGTGGGTTGATAATACGGAAAGGGGCATCCAATATCAAGTAAACCCTTGAAGACCGTGTGCCGGACAGGGGATCAGGAAAAGCGGATATCGACAAAGGTTATGTCGTCGGCTAGGTGGGACTCGCCTATCCAGCGGTCAATTTCCTTGGCTACCCGGTCATTGAGGGTGGCTGGAGCGCTGTCGTGGCAGGCACGAAGGAAATCCATTGTCCTTTCATCGCCGTAACGCTCTCCAAAAGGATCGGTCATATCGCTCAGACCATCCGAATACGCCGCCAGCCGGAGTCCGGGTTTTATTGGTATGATCCGGGTATCGGTAAAATCAAGCTCGTCCAGTATACCCAAGGGGGGCATATTGGGCTGGGTAGGCTCACACTCCAAAATGCCCCCCGATTCGGAGCAGAAGGCATAAACCGGCGAGAACCCGCAATTATGTATTTCCACCAGTCCTTTACCCAGATCGATATAAAAGAGGCAGGCCGATACGAATACCTCGTCGGGATTGACGTCCCGAACCATGGCGTTCAGCAGACCCGTCGTGGATTTTGCCCCACCGTCATAAGCGAAAAGTTTCATGCTGGCGAAGAAAGCCCCGAACGCGCTCGTTGCCAGGGCTCCCGAGATATTCTTGCCCGCCACGTCAAAACAGGCCACCAGCCACCTGTCGGGTCCGATACTCAGGGCCCGATAAAAATCACCGCCAATCTCGTAGGCCATGCGATTGAAAAAGCTGATGCCGAAGCGGGGGTCCGCGGGTAGTTCGCGGTGAAGGAGGTGCCGCTGGATTTCCCCCGCCCTCCGCAGATCCTGATCCCGCAGGTGGTTAAGGTGTTCGAGCATGGTTCGCAGATTGACTATGCCCAGGTAGCTGCGCCGGTAGTGGACGACGTACCAACCCTGATCCTCGTGCTGGACGGTGGATAAATCCTTGGTGACTATGCGGTCGATATAATCGGTGGCTTCGACGATCCGCCTGATGGAGGACGAATACGCATCCAGGTCCCTCTGCCACAACTGTTTCCACCGGGAATCGACGATGTCCAGCAGTAAAGACTTGGCAACCATGCCCACTATCGTGCCGTCCCGTTCTATGGGAAGAGCGTCCAGGCCCTCGTGTTCCGCGAGCAAGTCCAAGGCCCAGGCCGCATCGGAATCAGCATTCAGGGGTTCGACGGCCTGGGCGAGCCAACCCATCTGGAGTGGAGAAAAATGGCGTCGTATATCCCTGTCCGCTCCGGCCATGATTTCCCCTTGTGGTTCGAGTATAATCGAAAGCCTTGCTCCAGGCCACTACGACAAATGCCGATTTTT
>CAXNJE010000029.1:0-26803 GCA_964202565.1 Breznakiellaceae bacterium
TAATTGGGTGCTCTCGATGATCTTGGCCATGGTGAAGGTCTTGCCGGAGCCGGTGACACCCTTGAGGGTCTGGTATCTGTCGCCGGCCATGACGCCGGCAGAAAGTGCTGCAATGGCTTGGCCTTGGTCTCCAGCCGGTTCGAAAGGTGCTTCAACTTGAAAGGGTTTCATGGGATGGATTATGCATCCCCCAGCCGGCTTTTTCAATACGGAAAGCCGATGGAACCAAACGGCCGTTTTGTCGGTTGTTTTTGTATTGTCCGTCACAAGGCGGGCATGCTAGCCTGAGCGTAATGGAAACACGAATCGGTGAAATAGCCGCCCTTCTGACCGCCGTATCATGGACTTTTACGGCCCTTGCCTTCGCCTTCGCGGCGAGACGGATAGGGTCGCTGGCCTTGAACATCCTGCGCCTTGTTGTCGCTTTGCTGTTGTTTACCGTGTTGGGTCTGGCCTTGCGGGGCGAACCGTTTCCGGTCACCGCACCTTCTTCGGTATGGTTCTGGCTCAGTTTATCGGGCCTGGTGGGCTTCGTATTTGGCGATCTTTTCCTTTTCCAGGCCTATATCGATTTGGGTGCCCGCCTGACCCAGGTCGTTTTCGCCTCGGCACCCCTCATGACCGCCATCATCAGCCGTCTTGCCCTGGGTGAAACCATCGGACCTTTGGGTATTCTGGGCATGATCGTGGTTGTATGCGGTATTGCGATGGTGATCGCCAAGAAACCTCAGAGTCTGGAATCAACGAATGAGCCGGTCCATCCGCACCGCGCGCGCGGAGTGGCCTTCGCGCTCCTGGCAGCCCTGGGACAGGCTGGCGGCTTGGTGCTTTCCAAAATTGGGGCGCCCAGTTTCGACCCCTTTGCCGCTACCCAGATAAGGGTCATGGCCGGTCTGGCCGGCTTTCTGGTGGTGGCCGCAGTCTGGGGTCGCTTCCGTGAACCCTGGCGTGCGCTGAAAGACAGGAAGGCTTTGGCCCATCTTTCGGTCGGCGCTTTTTTCGGTCCCTTTCTGGGGGTTTCAATGGGGCTCTTCGCCGTACAACGCACGGGCGTCGGGGCTGCGGCGACACTTATGGGCCTGACCCCTATCCTGATACTGGTGCCTGCCTATTTCATCAACAAGGAGAAAATCAGGTTGATGGAGTTTCTTGGTGCCATCGTCGCCGTTTCCGGAACCGCGCTGTTATTTTTATTCTGAGCTTTTGCTCAGACCGCTTCCGCTATGCCCAGTTCCCCGATAAGGGTATCCTTGCGCATTTTATCATCCCGCTTGTAGCGGAGATAGTCGCAGCGGGTAACGATGCCAAAGAGGATGCCGTTTTCGCAGATGGGCAGGTGGCCAATATTATTTTCGAACAGGATTTCGTCTATCTCCCGCAAGGTCGTGTCGGGCGTAGCGCAGATGGCCGGTTTCGACATGAATTGGCGTACGCAGACGTGCATCTGGCCTCCCTTGCGGCCGTTCATGATATCCCTCAATGTTAATAGTCCCAACACACGGCCTTGGGCGTCAATGACCGGCAAGCCGGAGTGCAGGTTTGCCTCCATGATCTTCGAAGCATCGACCAGGCTGATGTCGGGGCCCGCACTCACCACTTGGGTGCTCATTATATCCCTCGCGGTAACCGCAGGGGCGAGCATCTCGGTAAGATATTCGAGGATGCGATCCGCCAGTGCCCGTCCCTCGTCCGTCCTGACCGTTGCCGAGGCTGCCTGGCGGTGACCGCCGCCACCAAAGCCCGAAAGGATATCATTCAGGCCCACATTCTTGTTGCTGTTCCGCGCGATGATGAGCATCTTGGATTTTGGTTTGAAAAAGAAGAAGCCAAACAGGAGTTCGCCGTTTTCCACTGCGAATACCTGCTCGATTACTGCGCCCAGACCCTGGGTATCCTCTTGGAGTTCCATGTAGCAGGTCTGAACCTGGTGACCCCGGATGACGTGCTTTTCCAGCTGATTGAGGATTTCATGGAAGAGGACTATCTGCTGCTTTTCCTTCAGGGGAACCAGAAACTCCTTTATCAGTTTCAGGGATGCACCTTGATCCAACAGGAAGGATGCCGCGTCGAAATCCTCGGCCGCGACATTTTCGTGGGTAAAATTGCCCGTGTCGGCGTAGATGCCGGTGAGCGCGATGGTCGCTGCCTCCGGTGAAAGCTGGATGCCGCGTTTCACCAGTTCCAGGGCAAGCTGGGAAGTATTTGAACCGAAGGCGCATTCGTGCAGGATGGCACCTGCTATATCTTTGCCCTCGCTTGGGTGGTGATCGAAAATTTCAAAGGAAATGTCCGCGTTTTCCACTCCGCGCAGGTACTCCGCTATCCTTTCGGGCGATCTGGTGTCCACAACGACGACATGATCCAAGTGCTTGCCTTTCAGATCTGCCGCACCCACGAAGGCCAGCGTGTCCTCGTAGAGGTTCAGGAGGTTCCGCGCTACCGGATGGACCAGATGGCTTTTTACCGGAATATGGTCGGGGAAGAGGTATCTGGCCAGAACGATGGAACCTATGGAGTCCAAATCCATATTTGCATGGCCGACGATAATATTCATGGTGTTGAAATGATTGTAAGCCGGGATCGTGGAAAATAAAAGAAAAAAGCGAGCTCAGATTGCGGCTTTCACCGAAACTATTTTTGCGATTTCTGCATACAGGGCATCCATGTGTATTTTATCGGGGATGGAAACCGCACAGGAAAGCTTACCCCAACGCAATCCGGCGGCTATTGGTTTGCCAACCAATGATCCGGTAAGTCCCGCGCGCAGGATCGCTTCCGCCACTTCAGCCTGTATGCCCGCCTCCCCTTCGCGCTTATAAATGATGCGAAGATCGAAATCCAGCGGATAGCGTATGGAATCTGCCGGACGCTCGAATGGACACGCAGGTGCGGTCTCGCCCATATCGGATACTGCGGGACTTGTCAGATCCATTTCGATCATTCGGTCCTGCCCAGAACCTCGGCGCGATCCGCAAGTACAACGTCAAGTTTGATGTTTTTTCCTGCCCGCATGAGTTCAATCGTTACTTTCTCTCCCGGCTTGTTGTCCTCCAGTGCGGAATAAAGGTCTGCGAGCTGTGCTACTTTGAGCCCGTCAACAGCAACAAGAATGTCTCCACCCAGATAGATGACGCTGGAACCGTAACGTACCGGCTCGGAACCCTGGCGTATGCCCGCTTTCTCAGCCGTACCGCCCTTTCGGGTACGGGAAATGAGCAGTCCCTTGTCCACCGGGAGTTTCGCATAGGTCACAAGGGCCGGGAAAAGCTGGACCACAGTCGCGTCTATCCAGCCCCGGCGCACATGGCCGTATTGGATCAGTTCAGCCACCACCCGTTTGGCCGTATTGATGGGGACTGCGAAACCGATTCCGACCGAGCCACCGGAAGGCGAGTAGATCATCGTGTTGACACCGATGATGCGACCCAGCGAATCGAGCAGGGGGCCGCCAGAGTTCCCGGGGTTGATGGACGCGTCGGTCTGGATCATGTCCCTGATGATGTTTTCCTTGGATGTTTGTATGGGGCGGCCTAGCCCGGAAACGATGCCAACCGTCAGGGTCCGCTCAAGCGCGAAGGGATTGCCGATTGCGAGTACCTTCTGGCCGACCTTGAGCGGGCCGGAATCACCGAAGGGTATGGTCTGGAGTTGGAGGCCCTTGGGTGGTTCGAACTTCAGGACTGCCAGGTCGTTTTCCGGATCGGTGCCTATGATTTTCCCTTCGTACTGGCTGCCGTCGGCCAGATTGATGAACACCTTATAGGCCTTCTCGATGACGTGATTGTTTGTCAGTACATAGCCGCGGGTGTCGATTATCGAACCCGAGCCCGATCCACCCTCCTGGGGAACCGGTTCGAGGAACCAGTTTATGGCGACCGTCTCGGTGGTGATATTGACGACGGCTCCGTTCAGCTGATCGTAGACGCTGATATTCTCCTTTTCGTCCTCGCTGTACCCGGCAAGGTCGTTCACTTTGAGCAAATTTGATCTGGGAACCGAGACTTGAAGGTTTATCTTGGCCAGCGCTTCGTCCGCACTCGATTTTGCCGGGGTTCCGTTTTCTTGCGCCCCAGCTTCAGACGTCCTGTCGGACTGGGGAAGACGGGCTAAGCCCAAACCAAGTGCGAGCATTCCGACTATGAGTGCACTGAGGAATGAGAAGAATATGAGTTGGCCACGACTGTAAAGTCTCATTATCATCGCCTCCATGGGGCTGCTTGTTCTTTTCTCAGTATAGTATAATCAATCTTGGACAAAAGGACCAAGTGGTTGGATGTCCATCGCTTTTCCGGAGGAAAAAAACGTGAAAATATGCGCCCTTGTCAAAAAAGGCTATCATCAGGATGAGCCGAAAAAATTCCGGGCCCTGGTGGTGAAGGCGAAGTGGTACTGTGGAAAATGTGGGCGAACGGCTGTGGATTCCGATATGCTTTGCGACCCACTGGGCAAAAAGAAGAAGAAAGACTGAATGGCTGGAACCCGTGCAGCCCGCAAATCGGGAACCCGCCAGTGCTTGGGGCCTTATAGTTCTTCAAGCTCCGTTGCTTCTTCGGATTGTACGACCGCAAGTTCCGGAGTTGCTGCCCCCTGCGAGGTAAGTGAGCTTATACTCAGGGTTCGCATCAATTCTTCGACCCTTCCGCTTTCTTGGGGAGTCTGGACCCCGAAAGAACAACCCAGACGGTATCCGTCGATATCAGATTCCTGCCGCCTGATCGTAATGCGCAGAGGCAAGGAGCGTATACCCTCCGTAGAAATAGGCATTACCACGCGTATATCAAGTTCCTTGCCGGCTTCATAGCTGTTTCTTGTCAATAGGAGCAGCCCGGAAGAGGACAAATCCCCCAATTCACCAATCGGTCTGTCGTGCCCATCACAGACTTCCAGATTGTAGAGCAGGCTTTCGCGGCGGGCATGCCTGCCATATTTCCTGTCGATCAGATTCTGATCCACCTGATATTTCCGCAGCACCCGATTCCTTTCACTACCGCCTACCTTGAGGTAACCGGCTAATTGGGCAAGGGATCGGGCGGATTTTTCGGCTTCCGCAGCTTCCTGCTCTGTCTCCTCCACGGATGCGGCTATGAGTTGGTATTCGGCTGACCGGTCCCGGTAATTTTCGGCAAAGCCCTTGATCGTTGCAGCCGCCGAGGATGCAGCGGATGCGGCGTTTTGGGAGCCTGCGATTTGTTCCAGAAACACCCCGTTGAACTGACCCATTTTTTCCTTGATATCCAGGATGTTTGAATTAAGGTCCGTGAATATTGAAGAACTCTCGACGATGGACGCGCCCAGCTTCTCGGCGGCGCCTGAGACCGAAAGTACCAACCTGGATGATTCGTCTATACCCTTGGCAACCGAACTCAGGACAGCACGTATTCCCGTCAGGGTTTCCCTGCTGGAGGCGGATAGGTTCCGAATTTCTGAGGCGATCACCGCGAAGCCCGCACCACGGGTTCCAGCCCTTGCTGCTTCGATGGACGCGTTTGTCGCCAATATATGGGTGCGTTCAACTATATCCTCGATGGCTTTAAGGCTCTCACCGATATGCCGGGCTTCAATCGCCTCCCGTTCAGCAGTTGAATTCAGCATTCTCAGGCCCTTCGCCAGAGACTCCGAATCCACGCTTGTCTTGAGTACCTCGGTACCTCCCGCCTGGGCATCGGCAGCGGTTATGCCTGTTTTCTGGATCAGGTCGGTCAGGTGTTCACGGGAGGCCAGAGCCTGTATTTTCAATTCGTTGGTGAATCGGGCATTGTCCTCTATCGTACCGCTTAGATTGGAAAGCTCCTCGTTCGTGCGGCTGAGATTTTTGAAGAACGAGAGCGCCTGCAATCTCAGTGTCTGAAGCATGGAACGTTGCCCGGCTGTCTGGTCGGCCAGATTGTGCGCGGAAAAATGTATATCCGAAGAAAAGAGGTCGAATTTTACCGCAGAGCGCTGGAGCGTGGCAATATCCTCGTTCACATATGAAAGGAAGGAATCCAGTCCTTCAAGGTAATCGAGGCTGCGGCGCGCGTCCGATGTATTCGATAAAGCCGCCAATTCGATACTGGACTCGCTTATCAGTTCTGTCTCCTTGGAAAATCTTTCAAGTGACTTCGAAAGGGTGAGGAGCCGTATGATGACGGAAAACGCGAGGGCAACCGAAAGGCCTGTAAATAGGATGGCGGGCAGGATCAATGGACGCACAAACGGGGTGGCGCTAAAGAGAAGATAGGTCATCAGGCAAAGTGCCGCCAGGATGAAAATGAATGAGGCGGAAGCGCGAATCGTTATACCTTTGGTTCTTGTCATGCCTATATGCTAATCAGGTCCGGGTGTTAGCGCAATGGCGGTGCTATCCCGAACGTCGTGTTCGGGATGGCATTGCAGTTTCGCAGGGGCGAAACTGCGGGCCGAAACAAGGCGCCATCCATGGCGCCCTGCGATCAACCCAGGTTTACTTGCTGTGTTCCAATAATAATGTGGCGGTGGGTTGATCGCAGACTTCGGTGGGGCCGTAGTACTGGATGGCACCGGGAAACAGGAAACTGGTCTTGACGGCCCATTCGGCGCGTTTGGCGGCAAAGGTCTTGAAGGGCTTGCCGTCCAGTTCGACCAGGGCTTTCCGGATGACCGGCTTCTTGGACCCGTGGCGCTGTTCCATGTTCATCATCATCGTGAGCGGCACTCCGCCTGCTATCCATTGGGACGCGGGCGCAATCAGGTTCCTGACACTCGAAATATAGCCTGACATTCCGGAGGCGATGAGCACGAAGGCCGAAAAGCCGAGGGCGTAACAATAATCCGCGTCGAAATTGGACGGGAAGGCACATCGGCCCTCATAGCCGAAGAAGTGGGCGAGGGCGCTGAATTTTCCGGTGTAGGCGCCGTTTTTTTTCATTTCCGCCAATTTTTGTTCGACCATGCCGATCAGGAGCTTTTCTGTCTCTATGCGGGATACCTGCACGTTACCGTGGGGGTCCCGGTCCATCAGCAATTGTTTTGCGATTTCGGACGGCAAAGCGCCCATGGCTGCTGCGGAATCGGGAGAGAGTTTACTGGACAGCCAGACGGCCTGGGCTTCGAAGCCCGACAGCTTGCCGAATTCTTCGGCGTGGTGGGCCATGATGTCGTTGAGTTCGGCAATCAGTTTTTTCATTTCCGGTACGAATTCGACAAGGCCTTCAGGAATAAGGACGACGCCAAAGTTTTCCTTGTTGGCCGCCCGTTTGGCGACTGAGTCGCAGATCTGGTCTACGATCTGCATGAGGGAAAGTTTTTTCTCCTCGATCTCTTCGGAGACCAGGCAGATATTGGGCTGGGTACGCAACGCACATTCCAGGGTGATGTGGCTGGCGGACCTTCCCATCAGTTTTATGAAATGCCAGTATTTCTTGGCACTATTCGCGTCGCGTTCGATATTGCCGATCAATTCAGCGTAGGTCTTTGTGGCCGTATCGAAGCCAAAACTTGTTTCCACGTGTTCGTTCTTAAGGTCTCCGTCGATGGTCTTGGGGCAACCGATAACCTGAACTGCAGAACCCTGTTCGGCGAAATATTCGGCCAGAAGGGCGGCGTTGGTGTTGGAATCGTCACCACCGATCACGACCACGGCGTTGAGGCCGAGTTTTGTGGCTGTCTCCAGGGAGGCAGCGAATTGTTCGGGGCTTTCGATCTTGGTTCGCCCCGAACCGATCATGTCAAAACCGCCGGTGTTCCTGAATTGGTCCATGAAGGCATCGGTGATCTCCACCGTCTTGTTGTCCACCAAGCCGCTCGGTCCACCCAGGAAGCCCAACAGGCGGGAAGCAGCATTTCCTTTTTTGAGTCCGTCGAAAATACCGGCTATGACGTTGTGTCCGCCGGGGGCCTGCCCGCCGGAGAGGATGACGCCCACCGTAAGCTTCCGCGAGGTCTTTTCATTGTCGCCCTTGACGAAGGTGACGACGGGTTTGCCGTAGCCGTGCCTGAACAGGGCTTTTAGATCCGCTTGGTCGGCGATGGACTGGGTAGGAGTCCCCGACTGGATGGCTACACGGGCGACCGGTTCGCAAAGGATGGAAGGAAGCTTGGGCTTATACGCATAACGGGCTTTTTGAAGGGCCGAGATTTCCATAATTACTCCTTGGACGTGGGAATCGGGGGAATAATAACGAAAATCCGCCCATCAGTTCAAGCTTGCCGCCGGATTGCATCAACGCCGGATTGCGGGTTGCATTCCAGCGGCCCAGCCCTGTTCAGTTTCCCGCTATGTACGCCTGGGCCGAGCTGGCCAGGGTCCGATAGATCCAGCGGCGTTTCTCGTCGTCCTGCTCGAGCAGCGTGAAACGGAAGCCCGGCAGGTCGCTTGCAAAACCTGAAAGCGGTACGACGCAGATTCCGGTCGCCGCCAGCAGGTAATAGACAAAGCGTTTGTCCGCCGCTACCCCGGCAGTTTTCCCTTCTATGAACCGTTCCAGGTCTGGATCCGCCAGGGGCAATTTCCTTCGCCCTGCGTTTCCGTCCAGGAAGAGCTTCTGATCGAAGAGTGCAGTCGCGTACAGGGCACCCCTTGGCTTCATCAATGTAACGCCTTCCATGCCTGCGAAGGCAGTCGCAGCTTCCTCAGCGCGGGCCTCGAAGATCCCGGCACGCCGTGCAAGATGGTCCGGATACCGCGCGTCGCCCATGATGGCGGGGATGCAGAGTTGGGGCAGGCTGGTGGCGCAGACTTCAAGTCTCTTTGCGTCCAGCAGGCTGCGTACGTACAGGTCGAACTGGGGATCCGAATGTCGGTTGTAAATTTCTACCCAGCCGCAACGGGCACCCGGCCAGGGTACTTCCTTGGAAATGGAACGCAGTGCCAGGGCGGGAACGTCTCCTATGACTTGGGAGAGGGCCGCCGTCTTCGCCCCGCCATACACGATATTCGCGTAGGTTTCGTCGCAGATGATGAAAAGGTCGTAGGTTTTGGCGATGCGCACGAATTCCTCGAGTATTTCCACCGGATACACAGCCCCTGTGGGATTGTCGGGGTTGATAAGCAGGATACCGGCGATGGAGTCGTTGTATTTTACCTTGAGCTCGACGTCGTTCATGTCTGGTAGCCAATTGTTCGCGGGGTCTAGCCTGTAACTGAGGTGGTCGTAGCCTGAATGGGCCGCCTCCGCGGACGAAAGCGTGGAATAGGCGGGAGAAGGGCCAAGTACCCTGGCTTCCCTGCGGAGGAAACCGAATACCTTGGCTACGGCGTCACCCAAACCGTTGAAGAAGAGGATGTCTTCCGCATCGAGGTGGGTGCCTCCGCGTGCGCAGGCCCTGGCGGCCAGAAATTCCCTGGTCTCCCGGGCACCCTCGGTTTCCGAATACGCATAGGACAGATCCTCGGCAGCTTTGGAACGGACTATATCCTTGATCCAGTCCGCCACCGTTTCGCCTTTTTTTACGGGATCGCCGATATTTTCCCAGTTGATGCGGATGCCCCAACGAGAAAGTTCGCGGGCAAACGCGACAATTTCCCTGATTTCGTACTTGAGCCTGTCGGCTCCCGGATGGACGATGTCCCTTCTCATCTTATGCTCCTTTGGGTAGGGGATCGCGTCGTGGATTCGATCCGCGCGCATTTTCCTTTTCCCTGCCGGGCACGACTCCGGGGCTCGTTCCTTTTTCGCCGTAGCAAAAAAAAGACCGCGATCCCCTTCTGGAGGATCGCGGCCCGGTCGTTCTCGATTGAACGGCTTATCCGCGATCCTCCTGGATAGCGGCGGCCGCGGCGATACAAAATTGGAATGAATATTCAGAACCAATGATCATGGACGGATTTTGCACGCTTGTCTGATTTTGGTCAAGTATTGGTAATTCAAATGATTATGCATTCTTGCGATTGATGCCACGCAGACGTTTGCTTCGAGACGGACCCGCATCTGCGACCGGAACCGCATTCTTGCCCCCGAGCCCAAAGCCCGGCGCAAGATAACGGGGAAAGCCGGACATAAAGGATACACTGAAAGCCTTCCTGAGTGGTTTCGTCTTGGAAAGGGCTCGCAAGGCTGCTGTGACAGGCCAGAATTGAACCAGCGCGAGAACGAGGAAGGCGGCAATACGAAGTGCTCCCCTGGCCGGCATGATCAGCTCCGCAGGGAGGGGAAAGGAAATGGCCAGCGCGAAGAATGCTATGAAAATAAACAGATGTGCGGCCAGCAAGATGTTGGACGTCACTATCGAACGGGAGGGGCACAGGTTTATGCACCTATTGCATGCGATGCAACGGGAACCCCAGACAGGTCTTCCCCGTTTCATCTTGATGGCCGAAGCCGGACAGGCGCGGGCACATAGTCCGCAGGATGTGCACGAGTCGTCGGCCAGAAAAATTCTGCCCAATAGTTTTTTCCCGTATACCGCAAACAGGAAAGAAATAAAACCCATTACCAGCATAGTCAGCCTGCGCCGGTTCAGGTTTGGCACTTCAGCCTTACCCATGGCATGGGCGATTACTGACTGGGCATAGATCCTGACGGCCGGGTCGTTCAGAGTCCGGATCGCATCGGATTTTTCCTCGTCCGGGGGGGCGGATATCTGGATCCAGTTTTCAGGGTACGAAACTTCCGCGATACCTGCGATGGTACAAGCCCTGCGTACGAGGATGCGCGCAGCCTGGAACGGAGCGTCTCCTCCCCATCCGGGGACATACACGCTTTTGACGAAACTTGCTCCGCCTATGCAAAGTACGGCAGCTGGTTTTTTGTAGGTTTTGGGAAACCGTGCCAGCCATTGCCTGACCACCGTCGGAGGGGCGAAGCCAAGTACGGGAAAGGCCAGAAAAAGCAGATCCGCACCTTCGATGCCTTCGTATTCCGTATCCTGACCGGTGCGCAATTCCCGCAGGTCGACATCCCAGAGAGCCGCCCGGAATTCTTCTCCTACCAACGAACATGCCCGGGCTGTATTCCCTGTTCCGCTAAAATATCGGACGGCGACCTTCATGGAACCCGATTTTCCATGAATGGAGAAGAAAGCGCAAGGGCCGTCGCACATGTCCGTCCCACATGGGTCTCGGTGAATGTTGTCAGGCCCATGGCTTAAAGGATCCCCAGTTCCTTTCCCACTCTTTGGAAGGCGGCGACGCAACGGTCAATCATGTCGTCCGTATGGGAGGCTGAAAGCTGGACCCGGATGCGGGCGGAGCCTTTGGGGACGACGGGGAAGCTGAAGGCGATGACATAGATGCCTTCCTGCAAGAGGCGCTCCGCCAGTCGGACGGCCAGTTTCTCATCGCCCAGCATGACAGGAACGATGGGGTGTTCGCCGGGGCGCAGGGTGAATCCGGCTTTCGCCATGGCTTCCCTGAAACGGCGTGCGTTTGCGGCGAGCCTGTCCCTGAGGAGTGTGGATGCCGACGCAAGGCGCAGGGCTTCGCGGGTTCCTCCTACTATGGCTGGCGGGATTGTATTGCTGAACAGGTACGGCCGGGCTTTCTGCCTGAGCCATTCAACGAGTTCCTTCCTGCCCGCCACACAACCACCGGCCGCACCGCCCAGCGCCTTGCCGAAGGTTGTGGTAATCAGGTCTACCCTGTCCATGACCCCGCGGAATTCATGGGTACCCTTGCCTGTTTTACCAACAAAGCCCGTTGCATGGCTGTCGTCCACCAGTACCAGCGCGTCGTGGCGTTCCGCAAGATCGCAGATATGTTCCAGATCGGCGATGTCGCCGTCCATGGAAAATACGCCGTCGGTGGCGATAAGGCGATATTTTGCGCCTGCAGCCTCCTTTAATTTGGTGTCCAGGTCCTTCATGTCGGCATGGGCATAGATATACCTGGTGGCCTTGCACAGGCGCACACCGTCTATGATCGAGGCATGATTCAGGGCATCCGTGAGGACGGCGCATTCAGCGTCGAGCAGGGCTTCGAAAACGCCGCCGTTGGCGTCGAAACAGCTGGAAAACAGGATGACGTCTTCCATGCCTAAAAATGTGGCAAGCTCGGTTTCCAGCATTTTGTGGGGTTCCTGGGTGCCGCAGATGAAACGCACCGATGAGAGTCCGAAACCCCATGCGTCCATGGCACGCTTCGCAGCCTTTACCAATTCGGGTCTTCCTGCGAGTCCAAGATAATTGTTAGCACAGAAATTCAGTACCGGTTTGCCGGACACCGTTGTGACTTCCGCCCCTTGCCTGGTCGTGAGTATCCTTTCGCCCTTGTATAATCCATCGGCTTTCAGGGTTGCCATCCGGGAAATAAGATCATCCTTGATTTTGCTGTACATGGCCGCTCCTTTAATCAGTACAATATTCCCAGTCCAAGGCCGCCGAAGACACCGCTTTCCGAACCATCCAGCCAGGTGCCTCCGAAAGCGGAAAATACGACCAGGGACGGAGGAGGAAAAAAATGCAGCTCGGCGCCAATGAAGAGTGGTGCCCATAAGAAGTTGCCGTCGGCTTCCACAACACGGATTTTACCCGAGATTCCGGCGGAAAGTGCCCCGCCATGCATGCCGGCTGCGGCAGCGAGGACAAGATCCGGCACAGCCTTCAGGGGTATTCCTTCGGTGCCGCTCCACGACAAGGCGGGGCTTGCCACCAGGGATCCCGCGAGTGAGTTCACCTCGCCCAGCCGCAATTCGAGGGGGAAGGCCAGTTCCAGACCCGAATGGGTGCCGAAAGCCGAAACCGAATCATCGCTTTCATAGGTCCAGCCCGCCATCATCGCCGATGCGAAGGAGGCGATCCTGCCGGGGCTGGACAGTGAGCGCTTCAGCGACAGGCTGAAGGACGCATTTTCGCCCGATTCCCGCCCGGTGTTTATCCGTACAGTGGCCGCCGGCTCCCAACCGTCCACCGGTACCAAGCGAATGCCCAGCGCGTAGGGTGGGGAATCGAAGTCTTGGGTTGAGCCGTAGGGCTTGCCAAAAAGGCTTGCCGCCTCCAGTTCGAAGGAACCCGCAGGTAATAAGCGTGCGTCCGGGACGAATAGAAAGCCGGCTGAATTGGCTGCAAGGCTTGCGGGCAGGATCCTGATGGTCGAATCCACGACGACAAGTGTTTTGCGATGGGCTGTGACCACGTGCTCCCCATCGAAGGGCGTCGATTCAGCCTCCACGTGGATTTCCCAAGATCCATCGTGGACAGGATTCCCGTCTCTATCCCGACCATCCCACAGTATGCCCTGCTCCCACGCCTTAAACTCGGGCAATTCAGCTAAAACCAGCTGTATGCCGTCCTTGCTTTTCAGGTAGACTTTTGCTGTACCGGCTGAGGTCGCAAGGAACGAGATTCGGCAGGACCCCAACAGCCCGGGGTTCCGGGGGTTGAACCGGGGTCTCGCAATCCTCAGTTTCTCGATGGAAAAATCGGCTGTTTCCAGCCTGATATCGAGGGAGCTTGTCATGCCCCTGGTCATGATGACCGTTCTGATTTCGTCCTTGAAGCCGAAAGCCCTGACCCGTACGCTGTGCAGGCCTTCCTTCAGTTCAATGCGGCCCGCATGGCGGACGGTACCGTCGATACTAAGGACCGGATTGAAGGGCCTGCGGGTTTCAGTTCCATCCTTGAGACCAGCGGGTTTCATTTCAACTTCGAGGAAACCTGTAGCCTCGCTCAAGCCCAGATCCACGATGAGTTTCTTGTTTTCCGGCACGGCCAGCGTGATTTCCCTATCCCAGTAGCCGTCTTTTTTCAGAACCAGGAAATGCCTTCCCGGGGGGAAATCACCAAGGATGAGAGGGGTCTTGCCTCGCTTGATCCCGTCGAGACTTACGAAAGCTCCCGTAGGATTGCTGTAGATTTCAATGCCGCTCCCCGCGTCTTCAAGTATGGAATCCGCAGGGAAGGTCCGGATGGAAACCAGGAAGAGCATGGCACAGACTAGGATCCATGGTATTGAATGTGTGGATGTAGTACCGAGGCAAAAAGCCGCGTTGGATTGCATGGTTTAAGTGTAGCACGGAAAGGGAAAAGGCAAAAAGAGCAGAAACCCTTTCAAACTTGTTTTGAAAGGGCAACCTATTCCGCAGTATTTTTAAAATACTGCAAGGGATACATTCAAAAATTACTGATTTTTGAATGTATCCCAGCCGCCCGGAACAATTCTCCGGACGGCTCATTTTTCAAAGTAGGTTCACATTTGTCAGGCCGGCAGTATTCCCTTGGAGAAATCAGCCTGAACGGTCAAGGCCCTGGCTCCCAATTGCTCGTCGATCATGAAAAGACCGGGACCCGAATCGCCTCCGAGTTTGAGTTTTTGAAGGATTTCGTTGTCGTTTTTCTCTTCCTCAATCTGCTCGGTCACGTACCATTGGATGAACTGATACGTACCATGATCCTTTTCCGCCATAGCCAGGTCCGCAATTTCGTTGATGCTTTTGGTGACGAACTTCTCGTGCTCAAGGGTCTTCTCGAACATTTCCTTCGCGTTGGCAAAGGTCTTGGGCGGCTCCTTGATTGCTTGCAGGTGGACTACCGCACTCTGATCCAGCAGGTAATTGTACTGCTTCATCGCATGGAACATCTCTTCGTGGTATTGGACCATGAACCAGGTCGCGAAGCCGTTCAGCCCCATGTTTGAACTGTTGGCGGACATGGCCATGTACAAATACGCCGAATACATCTCATTGTTGATCTGCTTGTTGATGGCGTCCGCCATCTTTTGACTTATCATTGTTTCGCTCCTCTTTACCGTATGATAGGAGTATGTCGTACCCCATCACAAATATAGGGTTTTGACCGCCTAAAGGCAAATCAGTAATTATTATCGTTATGTTAATTTACCCGCCTGAAGAAAGCTGAAATAGGCATGTTCCGAAAAGATCAGGTGGTCGAGCAGCGTTATCCCCAGCAAGTCGCCTGTCGCCTTTAGCCTCTGTGTAATATCTTCGTCCTCGAGGGAGGGGTCCAGCCTGCCCGATGGATGGTTGTGGGCGACTATTACCGAACTCGCCCGATCGACAATGGGATCGGCAAAAACTTCCCGGGGGTGGATGAAGGTGCGATTCACCAGTCCCACGGTGACCACCCGAACGGCCAGGGTTTCATGGGCACCATTCAGGGAAAGGCAGATGAAGCGTTCCTGGCGCCGATCCGCAAAGTGTCGGATCAGGGGGTAGGCATCGGACGGGGTCGCGATGCGGCTTCCGCAAGGCCCCCAGCGACGCCTGCCAAATTCGAGCATGGCTGATACCGCACAGGCTTTGGCGTTTCCCAGTCCACCAAGACGGCGCAGATCCTTGATGTCCGGAATGCCCCGTTCTGTGTCGAGCTGGTCGGCAAGCTCCGCCGCGAGCATTGTCACGCTTTTTCCACGGATTCCGGCGTTCAGCACCACGGCCAGCAATTCCTGGTCGGAAAGCGACGCCGGTCCCAACGCCGCCAGTCTTTCCCTTGGCCGCAATGGTGCATCCTGCACCTCAAGTCCGGGTTTTTCACGCACCGAAGACTTTCCCTCATCCATACCCGCTTCCCGGCACGTTCTTGCATAGTTGATAAGTGTTTCCATGCCTGCAGTACTGGCTTTTTCCGCGTGCCGCTTCGATGATTGGCCTTGTTTTTTACAAAAACCGTATACCCTAAAGGGAAGTCAATGCGATTCCGAACAAATACCATGAGCTGTGTGAAAATCATCAAGGCCTGGCTATTCATGTATATCGCCGTATTTCTGGCCGCATCCTGTTCTACACTTAAGCCTGTTGGCATCCTTCCTGTGGAAATTATCCCTGGAGAAAAAGCACCATCAGTAACAGCACCAGTGGAATCCGCTCCAAGCGTAGCCGTAGTCCCGTCCGAAAAACCTATGGTCCTTCCGGAACGGCCGGTCGTTCCGGCTCCGCCAGAGAAAATCCTGGGCACTGCCATCGTGGACGCCGGGACACTATCCGCATTCTTTATGCGGGAGAATCCGAAAGCCGACCGGAACTATGTGCGGGAACTTGCGGAATTATACGTGGAGGAAGCCGGAGCGGAAGGCGTGTCCCACGAAGTCGCTTTTGTCCAGATGTGCCTGGAAACGGGCTTCCTGAGTTTCAGGGGTCTGGTTACGCCGGAGATGAATAATTTTTGTGGCTTGGGTTCCATCGGTCCTGGCAAACCTGGAGAGAGCTTTCCCAGCCCCCGCATTGGGGTCCGCGCTCATGTACAGCATCTGAAAGGCTACGCGACCGAAGAACCACCAATAAGGGAGCTTGTAGATCCTCGTTACCGCTGGATACGCTATGGTAGCGCACCGGAGATAGCCGACCTTGCGGGACGCTGGGCAACCGACCCCGAGTACGGCTTGAAATTGGATGCCCTGCTCCGGCGTCTGTATGCCTTCGCCTTTTTTACAACCTGATTTTTAATCGTCCCTTATCACATTTCCAAAAACGGTAAGGTGGGGTGCAACGCTAAAAGCGGTCCGTAGCCAGAAGGACCAGGGTGCAGGCGTGAAGCCAGGGGATGCCTTCGGCATCGAGTTGTGATTCAAGGGCGGGATTTTCCGCACCGGGATTGAAGATGACCCGTCCCGGTCGGGTCGCTACGATTTCCCCGGCGAGTTGGGTCGATCGTTGGGCCGACAAATACACGCTCACCGTATCCAGTTTTGTATCAATTTCCGCGAGTGAGGGGAGGACCCGCAGTCCGAGTACTTCCTTCAAGGTGGGATTGACCGGAATTACCGAAAACCCCTTTCCGGCCAATTTTTCCATGGCCTTATACGCATACCGTTCCGGGTTGTCGCTGGCGCCCAGCACAACGACGGTTCTCTGTTCAGACATCTCGCATACCTCACTCCGTTTGAATATACTCTAGCCGCTAGGAGGAAGCCATGAAAACCCGATCTGCCTTGCCGGCCTTGCTTGCCTTTTATCTCTGTGTGAATGCAGCGCACGCACAAAATATCGACATGTTGGTCGCCTCAGGGTCGGGGAAGGGCAAAACCCAGGCCGAAGCGCTCGAAGCCGCAAAAATCGAGGCCGTGAACGTCCTTGTGCGCACAGTCATGAGGCGCGATACCGTATACCGGGATCTATTCCTGAATGAGGCTCTGAAAAATGACTGGTTCTCGCAGAAAAATCCGGCGCGGAAAGATAACGCATCGAAGGATAAGGAAAACTGGATTGTCGAACTTGAGGTTCAGGTTGATCCGGGTATAGCAGAAGCCCTCTATTTCGGGCGCTATTCCACGACCGTGAGCGCCTTGCTGGACCAGGCCGACGAGGCCATCGGCACGGTGGAGGCCCTGTTGGCTGAAGGATCCCGGAAGGAGTCCAACGCCGATCTCGGAGGCGCGGAAACCGCTTACCGTCTGGCCGAGTCCAAGATAGCGGAAACCCTGCGCTATATCGGTCCTGTGGAGGATGCGACTTTCTTCTCATCCAACGGAAACAGGAAAGCCTTGGAGATCAAGACCCTGATGGCTTCCTTCCAGGATTCTGCCCGGGAGGGTCTGTCCCGTATCGGAGAAAGCCTTGACAAGCTGACAGTGGACCAGAATTACCGCAACGTGCTGGAAACGATGGATGCCGTGGAGGCCGAGCTTTCCACCGCGTCCTCCTCTGCGGATTCGCTCCATCCCTTGGCCGCCTCCCCTAAATCCTATTCGGCGGAATCGCTCCGGGTAGAGCTGGAAAAGGCAAAGAGCACGATAACAAGTCTGGAACGACGAAAAAAAATGCTGGACCAACAAGCCAGGACCCTGTCTTCGGCGATGGAATATCCCCTGGCCAGATCGGAACTGCTCACTGGCCGTATCGCTGCCCTTTTGAGCGAACTGCGTTCTTCCACCTCCGTTGTCGAACGGGAGCTCTTAGTCCGGTCTCCCGCCGTGAAGGCTCTGGCCTGGAGCGTCAATCACGTTCCTTCGGATAGGTTCGCTGTGGGTATGCTGTTTCCCATCGGCATGAAACCCGGAGATGAGGGGCCAGAAGCCACCTCGCCGGATTTTCAGCTTGATGTGCGTGCGGAGGGTGCCTTTTCATTGGGAAACGGCGGCTTCTGGTGCAGGACTACAGCCTCAATGGGCAGCGATCCGCTAATCGGGGACGCTTCCTCCTCATATCTGGAACAGCAGGTGGACGCCGGTTTCTACAGTGCCGGTATTTTCGGCCTGGGCCTGCGTTGGGATTGGTCCCGCAGCGTGGGAAACCGCTCCCATGATCCTGTCAGCGCGTTGGTTGTCCACCTGGGTTCCGCAGGGAATGATCTGGGCGGTCGCCGGGCGGTACCCGTCTGGTTGTTGAGCGCATCTTGGGAATTTCCTGGAGTAGGGGACTTCGTCCCTTCCCGCGAACTCAACCTGGCGTTGGAAACCGTGCTTCGGCCTTCCCCGGCTCTCCGTATGGAGGCGGGGCTCTCTTCCAGGGCGCGAAGCTCTGAATCCGGAAAACTGGAGTACCTCGCCGAGGCGGACGCGGGGCTTGGTTTCCGTCTTCCCTTCCTCAAACCCATCCTTTGGCGAGTGCTCTGGGAGGGCCATTACCTGGCCCCGGTGGAAGGGGGCGAACTAAAGGGCAAGCGATCCGAAACGGACCATACGTTCCGCTTTGGTATCGAATACGCCTTCTGATCGGATTTGGGAGCCAGACAGGCTCCTGGAGCCGGATGGACAGTTAGCCTATTTCGGTACCGACGAACTTCTCGCCGGAAAGTAACTTTTTCAGATTTGCAAGATCCCGTCCGGCCGCGCAAACGACCTTAAGTCCGATTTTAGCCGCATGTTTGCTTGCGATAGGGTCAAACGGCACATTTTTGCCCGGCACCCAGTCGTCGCCTACAATTTTACGGAAATCCGCCCAGCTGATGGAATCGATGGGCTTCGCATCAGGGTTGGTCCGGGGGTCGTCGGTATGCACCTTCGCGATATTGGATAGGTTCACCACCTTGTCGGCAGAAAACCGCTCCGCCAGCAGGACTGCGTCGTAATCGGTGGAGAAGCCGGGCTTCCAGCCAGCGGCGATCAGGACGCGCCCCATAAAGGGCGCTACCTGAGTGGGGTCGACGACGACATCCTGGGTACACCAATCGCCCATGGCGGCGCGCATGAGTTGGGCATTAAGCCTGGTGGCCATGATGCCTATCCAATCGGCCTGGTCATCCCTGCTTGCCGCAACGAGTTCCCGGTACGCTTTTTGCCACGCCCGTGCGGGACCTCCACCTCCAACCACAAAAATGAAGCGGCGTCTTTCGTCCGCTTTCAGGAATTCCCCGATCAATTCCACAAAGCCCTTCACGAAGGCGACGTCCACCCCGTCGGGTGCTACGATCGATCCGCCCAAAGAAATTACTGTCACCATATTGAATGCCCTCCAGGATCGCTAATAAATACCGCTCACCGTTATATCGTTCCACAAGGATGAATATGAATCGAGTGCGCCCACCGATTCTTCCCAAAGGTTCTGCAGGGCCCAGACTTTGGGTCTGGCTACAATCCTTCCCCTGGGGTCCATGGGCGACAACTCCGCGAATCCGCGGGAGAAAACAATGCGCTGATTGTCCATGTTTCCGAAGTAATAGTCGCTTTTATCGGTGCGTACGGTCAGGCCCTCAGGCACCGCACCTGCGCCGAATGCCGGATCAACGGGTATCCATCCAAAGCCATCCAGCCAGAATTCAGCCCACCAGTGACGGAACGAGGCTCGATTGCGGTCCACCACAAAACCCGAAACGGGCAGGGAAGGGATGCCAAGCGAGCGGGAGAGGGCGCAAAAGAGCAATGAAGCGCTGTAGGGATCAGCCTTTTTTGCCCCCGGTATGTCAATTGGTCCCCCGTCGAAGGGCGCTGTGCCGATGCCGGCGGAAAGTACCAACCAATCGTAGAGTTTGCGCGCCTGCAGATATGGGTTCCGTTCCTTGCCCACAAGCCTTTCGGCCAGTTTGGTGATTTCCTTGTCATCAGCGGGTATCAAAGGATTCGACAGTGTATAGGCGGATCTGATCGGGCCAGGAATTCCCCTCTTTACCATGGAAGGTTTGATCTGGGTCTCGACAGTATAACTATCGACTATATACGAAAGGGAAATCCTCGTGGAGGCGCCGGAACTCAGGTCCTTGAGTTGAAACAAGGACGTACCCCGATGATTTTCAACAAAGGGATCCATGGAACGGGAGACCAGTTGCCTGTTACGCTGGGCGGGGCTGGAAACAGGCTGGGGAACCCATAAGTACAGGGTATTCGGGCCTGATACCCGCGATACCTGCACCTCAACGGAATAGTTGAACGCGTAGGTGCGTTTTTCCTTGAAAATTTTCGTCCCTGGCTTGTCCATGAGTTCCAGAAAAAGGGGATCGCTGACACCCCGGGATGTCTTTACCACCAGATTGC
This sequence comes from Breznakiellaceae bacterium, assembly GCA_964202565.1. GTDB lineage: Bacteria > Spirochaetota > Spirochaetia > Treponematales > Breznakiellaceae > SZUA-426. The sequence continues at coordinate 20,255 of CAXNJE010000029.1, forward strand.
CGCTGGAGGCTCCGTCCGGTACGCGAACCCGTATCTCGCGATCACTCCACAGTTCGTAGCCGAATTCGAGGTCCGAAACAGCCACCCAGTCGGGTGCCCTTACAGCTGCAGGGGCTGAGGGCGGGGTTTCCGCATCCCAGGAGAACAATACTTCGCCGTTTTCTCGGGCGGCTCCGAAATTCTTGCCGCTTATTGTTACCGCTCCACCAATCATTGCGCTGGATTGGTCCAGGTTGGATGCCCGTGGACCTATTCCTTCTTCATTGGAAGAGATGGGTAAGGGTACCGATGCCCTGTTTGTGAAAAGCGCCGCGTTGCTGCGTTTCCCGCCTATGTGTACGTATACGAGGCCGGATTCCCCAAAATCGGGGACCCGTACTGCGATACGATTATCGCTCCATTCAATGTAGGATGACGCTGTCGGCGACGAACCCGAAATGGAAACCCGATTGTCACCCCGCTCGTTCTGGAATCCCGAACCCCGTATGGTCAGGATCTCTCCCATATTTCCTATCCGCGGGTCGATGGATTCTATCCGCAAACCTTTACCCGTACAGGCTGTGCCGAAAGACAGGATTGCCAGCACGAGGATGATTGGTGTAGTCGGGTATCGGTAATCCATCAATGCGTCCATGCGAGCGGAAACACGACCTTCACTCGCCGGCCTTGCGTTCTCCGCCCGGGGTGTTGGAGGCTTCCGGATCTGTGTTGGCGGGAGCTTGCTCATCCTTCTCTTCATAAGGAGAAAGCTTCAGCTGTACTTCGATGCGCGAGCCGGCATCGGATTTTTTCTGGCCAAGGGGGAAAAAATATACATTTTCCCCGAATTCGATGGGGATGGTCTGCATGCTCGTGTAATAGCGCATCCCGTCTTCTTTGGTCGACACCCATACCTGGCCTTGGGCTACAAGGACATGTCTGCCGTCTTCCCTTTTGTAAGGGGTGAACTGGACGGCGACAACAACGTTGGATCCCACCAATTTCATGGAAACGGGACGCCCGGGAATGGTGACCTTCGAACTGGCGGAACTCCAGCTGGACGCCTGGTCCTTTTCAACCACCCGGGCCACCATTTCCAGGACAACCGCGCGATCGCGCAGGACGGAGATGATATTATTGGAATTATCCTGCGCGGACGCGGCAGCCGTAAGCAGCACGAACAACGCGACACCGATATTTTGTTGCCGCATCAGGGCACGGGGCTCCTTAGGTAGTCGGCAGCCCGGACCAAGGCAGGTTCACCGGAAAAGGAGAAGTTCGAAGTATCCGGAAGTTTGATTATGATGATTTCACCCAAAGAATCCTGAGCCTCCAAGTAGCGGAGTACGCTACCCATGTCCGATACGGGGATGGCAGGGCGAATATCCGAACGTATGTCCGCAATCGACATTTCGGAATTTCTGAATAAGGGCCCTGTCACCAATGCGGTTATGATGACAACCGCGAAAACGGCCGCTATCGCAGCCGGCAAGGGCAACACAAGCGGTCGTCGCCAGGATGCGGGGCTACGTTGGAATCGGGTGGAGCCTGCCAAGGCACGCCAAACCCGTGCTTTGGCGGCATCCAGGTTTTCCGTACCGGAATCAGCCAAGGCCGATGAGAAGGATCTGAACATTCCCGCCGTCGATGAACACGAGTTGCAGGAATCCAGATGGGATTCCATCCGTTCCTTCCACGGGGAAGGCATTTCGCCATCGACGTAGATGGACAACAATTGACGATCAGGACACATGCGTACCGTCCTTTTCGATCATGGTGGCCAAGCGCTCACGCGCCCTGAACACCCGAACCTTAACGTTGCCCTCGCTTATTCCAAGGGCCCTTCCGATTTCCTTATAATTCAAATCGCCGAATTCCTTTAATACTAACACTACTCGTAGGTTTTCGGGTAATTTTTCGAGCGCCGCCTGGATTTCCACTTTCGTTTCATCTTTCAGCACCGCACTCTCACCCGTTTCCGGTACCCGCAGGTCTTCATGGAACACCTTCTGGTACGCCCGTCTTTCCCGCTCTTTGCGCTTTGCGTAATTGAGGGATCCGTTCTTTACGACGCGTATAAGCCAATACTTGGCTTCATCCGCATTCGGAAAGATCATTCCCTTCTCGTGCAACCGAAAAAAAGCCTCCTGACAAAGGTCTTCCGCCGCTTCCTCACTACCCGCAATACGGTAAGCTATCCTGTATAGGATAGGGAAAACGGAGTCGTATAAACGACGGAAATCCGCCGTGGTAGTCTGTCTTCCCTTGTCTAGAAACAAAGCATCCTCTCGATCGTTACAGAATATCCAAGCAGTATGGACATGTCATATTCGGCGCCATACGGTACCTGAGGGCCCATCTTCCAGTACAATTCCACGATTCTTCAACGCCTCACGTATTCCATCGGCTTTTTTGAAGTCCCTGTCCTTTTTTGCCTGGGTCCTCTCGGCAATCAGGACTCCTATCTCTTCCACCAGCTGGATATCAGCCCCGCTCGTGGCTGCCGATGCGGAATTTTGGCCGGCATCGCCCTGAGCGGCGGCTTTCCGCAGGTCCAGGCCCAACACCTCGTCCATATCGAACGCCACGGCGAGTACATCCGCCGCGCTTGCAACCGGATCCCGCAGAAGGCCCCACAACTCCGCCAAGGCCCGTGGCGTGGACAGGTCCAGCCCAAGGTGACGGTTGAAAGACTCCAGGTACATGCGGGCAGGGGAACCGGGCGCCACCGTTTTTAGGCTGAGCGTCTGGGTATCAAGGCCTTCCGCAAGGGTACATAGCCGCTCGGCGAGGCTGCGACGGGAATTCCGCGCACCGTCCAGGGCTTCGAAGGAGAATTGCAACTGGCTGCGGTAATGGCCGCCAAGCAGGAAGAAGCGATAGTCCAGCGGGTCATACCCTGCATCAGTAAGGCTGCGAAGGGTGAGGAACCCACCTTGTGACTTCGACATTTTCCCGCGGTTTAGAACGAGGAATTCGTTGTGAATCCAGTAGTTAACCCATTTCTTCCCGGTAGCGGCCTCGCTCTGGGCTATCTCGTTCGTGTGGTGGATGGCGATATGGTCTATGCCGCCGGCATGGATATCAAAACTTTCTCCCAGGTATTTCATGCTCATGGCAGAGCATTCGATGTGCCAGCCCGGGTATCCGCGCCCCCAGGGGCTATCCCAGATCAGCGCCTGGTTCTCGAATTTGCTTTTGGTAAACCAGAGTACGAAGTCGTGGGGATTATGCTTGTTGCCATCCACGTCCGTACGGGTCCCCGCTTTTTGTTCGTCCATTCTGAGCCGGGCCAGTTCGCCATAGGAAGGGAATTTTGTTATATCGAAATAGAGGTTACCCCCGGCGAAGTAGGTGAAGCCGTTGGCCTCGATGTGTTTGATCAATTCGATCATGTCGCCCACGTGTTCTGTCGCCCTGCAGACAACATCCGGCGTACGTATGTTTAAAAGGGCTGTATCCTTGAAAAAAGCCTCGGTGTAGAACGCGGCGACTTCAAGCACGCTTTTTCCGCGTTCTTCGGCGCTCTTCACCATTTTGTCGTCCCCCGAATCGTCATCGCCGCTCAGGTGCCCGACATCGGTTATGTTCATGACGTGTCTCGTGGTGTAACCAGCACGCCGGAGGGTGCGTACGATCAGGTCGTGGGTCACGTAGGCGCGCAGGTTCCCGATGTGGGCAAAGTTGTATACCGTCGGACCGCACCCGTAGAAACCCACCGATTCGGCACTCAACGGTTCGAAGGGCTGGATGGCGCGGCCAAGGGTATTGAAAAATGAGAGCTGCATGCTGCCTCCAAACCGTAAACTCTGGGTCTACGGTACGGAAAATGCTTGAAAAAATCAATAGAAGATAGTTCAATGTGCTGGTGACAAATGAAATTCGTCGATTGATTTCCGAACTCGGCCTGGAGTCATCAACGCGTTACGACGAACCCATGGCTTGCCATACAACATTCAGGGTAGGGGGGCCGGCGGATGCCTTTTTCCGTCCTGCAGGTACGGGAGCGGAAGCGGACATCATTGCTGTCCTTAAGGCCGTCCGTTCGAGGGGAATTTCGGTCTTCATTATCGGGGGTGGGGCCAATATTGTCGTCTCCGACGCGGGAATTCGCGGCTTGGTCCTTGATATGGGGGGCTGGAGCGGGTGCGAATTCGACCAGGGGAACCTGGAAATGCCGGATTTCCCTCCCTCAGTCTACGCCAAAGCGGGTACGAACGTGGATGACTGGGTAGATGCGTGCGCCGAAAGGAAGTGCAGTGGACCGGAATTCCTTGCCGGCATGCCTGGTACGGTTGGAGGTGCACTCTGGATGAATGCACGCTGCTACGGTTACTCGATCTCGGATATCCTCTTGGAAACTGATATCCTGAACGAAAATGCCGATCCCATGAAGATTCCCTTCGATCCTGCGGATTTTGGGTACAAAACAAGTCCCTTCCAGAAAGATGGCATCCTTATTTTGGGTGCTCGTTTTCGTTTGAAGGACGCATCTGAAGCAGAAATAAGATCTGAAGGCAGGCGTCTGCGGGCAGACCGCGAGGCGAAGGGGCATTATCGCTATCCTTCGGCGGGTTCGGTTTTTAAAAACGACCACGCTTTTGGTAAACCTTCCGGGCAAATCATTGATGAACTAGGCTTGAGGGGCACTACGATTGGAGGTGCCAGCATCGCTGCCTGGCACGGTAACATCATCATTAATTCCGGTGGCGCCCTCGCATCTGATATCCGTGCCTTGGTCGAATTCGTAGCCGACCGGGTAAGAAAGGACCTCGGACTTGTGCTGGAACCGGAAATCCTGTTTGTTGGGGATTGGTGATCCGTATTCATTCAAGCATGAAATCGGATGGCCGATTGTGTATACTAGTTGCGCATGGGGGCTTCGATGAAACAAAATCACCTTGACCGTTCCTTACTGCTTTTCGCCGTAGGAATCTTTTATTCCGCATCATCCCTTTTCGCCGCCTCTGCCATAGTCGGCCATATCGAGTATATGGAAGGTGAAACTTCAATAACCCGGGCTGGTTCGGTCCTGAAAAACATGGACCTTGGTTCTGCGGTCGAGAATTTTGATCTTATGAAAACAGGCGCTTCCGGTTTGATCATCATCGCCCTGGATAAGTCCACAGGAATGGGCGGAACCCTCACCATCAAACCCAAATCGGTATTCGCCCTGAAAACCGAGCTTGTGAAGGGGGTCCCTTCCACTGAAGGCGACATGATAGGTGGTGCGGTCGCAGTCAAAGCCAAAAAGATAGCCGGTGCCCCCAACCTCAGGATCAGGACCAGCAATACCGTCATGGGCGTCCGCGGGACCGAATTCGAAGTGACCATTTCGGTGAACGATTCCATTCTGGTTACCTGTACCGATGGAAGGGTGGCCTGTGCGGGAGAGTCTGGCGAAGAGCTGGAAGCACTCCCCGGCCAATTGGTCCAAGCCAAGGCCGGAGAGAGACTCCGCCTGGTACCCGTTGCCGTTTCTGGGATCGAAACCTTCAGGAACGATTGGATAGCCGATGAGATAGGCGCTTTCAAGGCCGCCCCGTTGAGTGCCCTGAACCAATACGCCAAAAGTTATAAAAGGCTAAGGGATGACTTCCGCAAGGTCTATGCCCCCTTGGCTTCCGATCCCGGCCTAGCCATCTGGATCGCAAACGAGAAAAAGCCTGGTTTTGTATACCGCCCCAACGATATCACCGTGATGAAACAGAAGAGCGCCCTCGCGCCCAAGCTCATGCGTGTGCGGGGAATACTGTTCATTTTCGAGCGGGTCTATTATCGCCTGGAAGAGATCAGAAGCTTATTATCCGCATCCGACCTGCGTTCCCGTCTGGATTCGGGGGGTACCGTGGCTGACTTGTACAAGGTTCTCGCGCAGGAGAGCCCGGAACTCGAGAAAAAGACCGCCGGGTATCGCAACGCATTACGTTTGTTTGCCTTGTACAACGAAGGGAGGGAACCAATTCCTTCAGGTTCTGATGCTTCCACTGGTGATGACTTCGATGATAACTCGGGCTTTTTTGATTGATGGCCTTTTATTGTCGTGAAGAGATGCGCAGGTATCTTCGCACGGCGTTGACAAAGGCTCGAATCGCTTCCTATACTTCATGGAAAGGCGATGTCTAAGGGAGCGGGATGACGAACCAACTGCAACTGGCCTTCGTTAATTTTAAAAAGGACTCATACATAATAGTGGAAGGCAAGCAGAATGCCGATCGTTTCTTCATCCTGCGCCAGGGTAAGGTCCGTGTTTTCAAGGAAGTGGAAGTTGTCGAGGAAGAGGGTGGAAATGTTCTGGGTCCCGGCGATTTCTTTGGTGTCGTCTCTACCATGTCCAGCCATAGCCACATAGAAACCGCTCAGGCGCTAACGGATGTCACGCTGATTTCCGTCCAGAAAGAGCAGTACGGCCAGCTTATTCAAAACAATGCCCCGGTAGCCATGAAGATAATCCTGCAATTTTCCAAGCGAATGCGTTACCTGGACGAAGCCCTCACCCGGCTTACCCTCAAGAGTACAGCGGAGAATGATCCCTCCCACCTGTTCAGGGTAGCTGAATACTATGCCAAG
>CAXNJE010000030.1:0-26756 GCA_964202565.1 Breznakiellaceae bacterium
GCTTATGGTAGTGGCCCTTGCGGGCGAGCAGTTCGTGGTGGGTGCCGCTTTCCTCAATCCTGCCGTCCTTGATGACCAGGATGCGGTCGGCGTGCTTGATGGTGGATAGCCGGTGGGCGATGATGAAGCTGGTGCTGCCGGAAAGCAGCTGTTCCATACCCTTCTGGATAAGGCTTTCAGCGATGGTGTCGATGGAACTGGTCGCCTCGTCCATGATGATGAGGTCCGGCTTGGCCAAAATGGCCCGGGCTATGCTTATCAGCTGTTTTTGGCCGACCGACAACAACACACCGCCTTCTCCCACCTGCTCGTCCCAGCCCTTTTCCAGTTCAAGGATGAATTCTTCCGCGTGGGCCAGCCGGGCGGCCTCGTGGACTTCCGCGTCTCCCGCGCCCAGCCTGCCATAGCGTATATTCTCCAGTATGGTGCCTGAAAACAGGTGCGGCGTCTGCAATACGACGCCGATGCGTGACTGCCAGCTTTCCAGGGTGAAATTCCGGTAATCCTCGCCGTCCAGCAGAAGCTTCCCCCCGGTGGGCTCGTAGAAGCGGCAGACCAGGTTCGCGAGGGTGCTTTTCCCGCCACCTGTAGGCCCCACCAGGGCAATCATCTCGCCGGGTCGGACGTCCAGACAGAAGTCTTCCAACACGCTTTTGTCCGCCACATAGCGGAAGTCCACGTGGTCAAAACGCAACGTCCCCCGGAGGCTCGTAACCGCGCGGCTTCCGCTTTGGTTGCGGATTTCAGGCTCCGTATCCAGTAGCGAGAAAACCCGTTCGGCTCCAGCCACACTCTGCTGCATTTCCGCATAGACCCTGGCCAAATCCTGGATGGGCCACATCATGAACAGGATGTAGGAGATGAAGGCCTTGATGCCGCCCACCGAGATGGCCCCGTCCGCCGCCTGGTATCCGCCGTACCAGCAGACAGCCCCAAGGGCCAGGGAGGTGAGTATCTGCACTATGGGCAGGAAGATGGCGGAAAGCCAGGCGGCCCGGTAGGATGCGGTGTACATCTGGCCCGTCAGGCTGCTGAAACGTTCCAGATTGGCCTTTTCCTTGACCAGCGCCTTTACGACCCGCACTCCGGTGATGTTCTCGTTGTAGTTACCGGTAATCCTGGAATTGATGGAGCGCACCTTGCGGTATTCGGCGATGATGCGCTTCTGGAATTTAATCGCGACAAAAATCAGCACGGGAATGATCAGCATGACGATGGTGGCCAGGCCCCGGTTGATGCTGAACATGAAAAACAGGGCGGTGGTGATGTTCACCGTTCCCCAGGTCAGGTCCAGCACGTTCCAGGTGGCAAAGTCCGCGATGCGGGTGGTGTCGGAATTCACCCTGCTCATGATCCAGCCCACCGGGGTCTTGTCGAAGTACGAGAAGGGCAGGCTTTGCAGGTGGCCGAACAGGCTCTTCCTCAGGTCATAGAGTATCTGTTCCCCAAGCCGTCCCGCGAAGTAGACGAACAGGAAAATGAAGGCGGCAAAGGCGACGGTCAACCCCGCATACCAGCCCAGGTACTTTGCCAGCAAGGCGCGGTTTCCGGGTATGACCGCGTCGTCGATTATCATTTTGGACAGATAGGTGTTGGATGATTCCAGCACCGAAATGGCGGTGACAAAGACCAGGAAACCCAGCAGGAAGGGCCAATGCTTGCGGGTAAGGCCGAGTATGCGCAGGATGGTCCTGGGGTTCACCTTGCCGGTGAATTCCTCCTCTTGCAGTTCGGAATCAGACATGGAGGGTTTCCTTTACCAGTTCATCTTCCAGCCGGGTCTGGAGTTCGAAGACCTGCCGGTAGAAGCCTTCCATGAGCGAAAGGGTATCGTGGGTGCCGGACTGTATGATGCGGCCCTCCTTGAAAACAAGGATCAGGTCAGCGTCCATCAGGCTTTCGATGCGGTGGGCTATCACGAAACTGGTGCGACCCACCATGAGCGCCCTCAGGGCCTGGCGGATTTCGGCTTCCGTCTCGGCGTCCACGGAAGAGGTCGAATCGTCCAGGATGAGGATGCGCGGGTCCTTGAGCAGGGTGCGGGCTATGGTTATCCGCTGTTTTTGCCCGCCGGAAAGGGTAACACCCCGCTCGCCCACCAGTGTGTCGTAACCCAAGGGGAAGCCCATGATGGAGTCGTGGATGGAGGCCTTTCTTGCCGCGGCCTCGATCTCGTCCCTGCTCACCGCATGGTCCACCGAGTAGGCTATGTTGTCGGCTATGCTCATGGAAAAAAGAAAAGGTTCCTGTTCCACGATGCCTATGTTTTTCCTGAGGAAAGCCCGGGGATACTGCTCCAGGGGATGACCGTCCAACAGGATGCTGCCACCGGTATAATCGTAAAACCGCGGGAGAAGGTTCACAAGGGTGGTCTTCCCGGAGCCGGTCTCTCCTAAAAGCGCGACTTTTTGGCCCGCACCCACCTCAAAGCCGACATCCTTCAGTACCGGTCCCCCCGTGTCGTAGGCGAAGGAGACCGAGCGAAAGCTCAGCCTGCCCGAAAGTTTCAGGACAGGAGCCTGCTCGGTCCCCGCGAGTTGTTCCTGTTCGGATACCAGGATTTCCGCGATACGGCCGTAGGAGACGAAACTGGTGGACAGCTGGGTTATGAGCCTGCCCAATTGCTGGAGAGGCCAGATGAGGCTGGACGCTATGCCGAGGTAGGCGATGAAGGTTCCGGGAGAGATGAGCCCGTCCATGGTCCAGAAGGCGCCCACCGCGGTTCCCAGGAGCATCTGCATGCCGCAGATGAAGTGGGAGATGGGCCAGTAGACCGAATGGTTCAACAGGAGGGTCAGACCCAGATCGAACTTCTTGGCGTTCTGCTCGTCGAATTTCTGGATCTCGAATTCCTGCCGGGCGAAGGCTTTTACCACCCGCACCCCGGATAGGTTTTCCTGGAGCACCGCCGATAGCTTGGCGTCCTGGTCCTGGTAGTTTTCGTAGGACCGGTAAATCCTTTTGAAGAACACCGTGGACAGGACGGTTATCAACGGGACCACGGCGATGGAGATGAACGCGAGAGGGACATTGATGAGCAGGAGGGTGACGAAATTGACGAGGAAGAAGAACAGAATGCGCAGGATGCCCATCACCTGGTCACCGTAGAAACGCCGCACCGCGTCTATATCGGAGGTGGACTTCTGTATGAGTTCCCCGGTCTGGGTGCGGTCGTGGTAGGCGAAGGATAACCTTTGGGTGTGGTCGAACACCGCATCCCGGATGGTTTTGGCGATGCCTTCCGAGGTCTGGGCACCCCAGCGGCTGGACGCGAAGGACAACCCGCTCCGGAGCACCGCCAGGCCGACGAAACCCAGGGCGTACAGATAGAACGGCGCGTTCCAATCCTGCTTAAGCAGTACGTTGTCGATGAAGGCCCGGAGGATGAGGAAGCCTGCGGTCTCGGAAAAGACCGAGATCCCCTGCAGGACCAGGGCGCCAAAAAAAAGCGGCCGGAACCGGTCCAGCAAGCGCCACAAGCCGTATCCTGGCCTGAGGGGATACATTTCGAGTTTACTGCGCATCGCTTCGATGTTTGTTGGGTAATCCGGTCTTTTAGTGCTGTCCATGATGGCAATCCTTGCGCTGACCCAAGGACGCTACCCGAGGGACGGACCAGTGTCAATAGTGGGGTGTCTGGAAACGTGAATGCGGGTAGTCTTCGCTTGTCCGACCGACCGGACCAAGCCGACGCAGGTCAGGTTTCGGGGTATGCTATTCCCAGTTCCCCGGCGATTTCAGCCAGCCTCTTGTCGCGGGTCCAGATCCTGCACGGCCAGGCAACGCAGGCAGCCAGGAGCGCTGAATCGACCCAGCCAATGCCCCGTCCGTGTAATTGAAAGCGTCCAATGCAATCCATCACCTCCGGATCGCTTGCGGGACGCAAAACCGGCAGCCAGAATAGGTAGTCGATGAAATTGACCCTGTCCTTGATCGAGCCCAGCGCCAACTCGCCCCGTACCCAGGGGTGCATCAATATCTGGTCGTCCTCCAAAAGATGGACCAAATCGGGTTCGGATTTCCTTAGATGGTCGATCCAGATGTTGGTATCGGCCAGGATCATTTGGGATAGGGTTCGGCGGCGATGGAATTATCCCGATTTCTGGGCGCGGCGCTTGCCAAGGGGTCGCTACCGCCGTATGAGACCAGGCGTTTGCGGGCCTCACGGGCGATGAGCGCGTTCAAACCTTCTTTCAGCAGATCTGTGACGCGTTCTATACCGGAGATGGCCCGTGCTCTGGCAATAAGTTCGTCGGGTAATACGAGTGTAGATCTCATGCATATAAATATGCTGCCATTGAATGCATTTGTCAAGGGGTATGGTTTTTCAGGGGCGAGTGTTCAGACTGCGGGCATCCTCACCAGGAACGCCGCTCCACCCAGAGCGGATTCCTCGACGCTGATGGAGCCTCCATGGGCTTTCACGATTTCATTGGCTATGGCGAGCCCCAGACCGCGGCCGCCGCGTTCGGTAGTCCGAGCCTTGTCGATGCGATAGAAGCGTTCGAAAATCCGTTCCCGTTCGTTTTCGGGTATTCCGGGGCCCGAATCCTCTATACGCAGGATGATTCCGGCTGATGTGTCATCCCGGTTCGCGCTGATGCGGACCCGTCCCATTGCCGGCGTATATTTGATGGCGTTGGACAGCAGATTGTAGACGACCTCGTCCATCCTCAGGGGGTCTGCCTTTATTCTCAGCGGGAACGTCTCGCTGGTTTTAATGGAAAGTGCGATGCTCTTTTCCTTGGCGACGGACGCAAAAAGCGAGACGGCCTTCTGAACAAGGACTCCCGCGTCTATTTCCTCAAGCCCAAGCTGGAGCCTTCCCGACTCGATGAGTTCCAGTTCGCGCAGCATGTCGATGAGGCGCGACAACCTGAGGGTTTCCTCGTGCAGGCCTTCGAGGGTGGGCACATCGAGGGGGTAGATACCGTCGATCATCGCCTCTATCGTGCCTTGGATGAGGGTGACGGGGGTACGCAGTTCATGGGCGGAATCGGCGATGATCTGTTTTTTCGCCTCTTCCAGCCTCTTTAATTCCCCGGTCATGGTGTTGAAGGAAGTGGACAATTCGGATAATTCGTCGCTGCCTGTAACCGGAACCAAGGCCGTCAGATCTCCCTTCGATACCCTGCGGGCTGCCAGGGTCAACGCCGCAAGGGGACGCGAGACAGTAGTCGTAAACAGCAATCCCAGCAGGAAGGCGATGCACGCGGAAAAACCGGTCGCCCACAACAAGGAGGTCATGATCGATTTCAGGAACTGCTCGTTTATTCCACCCAGGGAGGAATCTATCATGGAGCCTACAAGCACTGTTCCGGCGAGTTCCTTCCCGCTCAGGATGGGCACTCCGTGCATCAGGTGCTTCTGGGGGTGGAAGGTGCGCAACAAGGCACCGGAAGTATCGGCAACGATGACCCCATGTACATCGGCCACCACGATCCTGTCCGAGTTGAGTGCGTTGAAGGCATCCTGGGGATACGCTGGAACAGGTTCGCCTCCGTGTTCACCGTGGATGCGCTGGTCGAGGGTGGAAAACAGCAGACCCGGAATTTCCGACAAAAAAGGTTGGGCATCGGCCCAGCTTTTCTCTTCCGAAAAATAATCGCCCAGGATGGTGGCGTAGATTTTCGCCTTGTCCGCGTCTCCGGAATACACGAAGGACCTGAAGATATTCTCGGTGGATATGCTGACGAGGAAGAGTGTCGATCCCGCTCCCACGGCGATTACGGCGAGAAAAAAAAGGGATAGCCGGCGGCTAAGTTTCATCGCGTTGTTCCAGAAACCTGTAACCCACACCGCGCACGGTCCCTATGAACCTCGGTTCGCCGCTATCGTCCCCCAAAGCCTTGCGTATATTCTTTATGTGGGCGTCGATGGTTCTCTCGTAACCTTCAAAGCTTGTGCCGGCGGCGGCTTCGAGTAATTCGAGGCGACTGAAAACCCGCCCGGGCTCCCGCATCAGGTAGGCAAGGATATCGAATTGGACCGCGGTGAGGTTCTTGGGTTCACCCCCGATGTCCACCGATCTTCTCATGGGGTCCAGCACCAGTTTCCCCTGCCTTATCAGCGATTCGCGACTCTGGGCCGGGCCGGTGAGCGGCGGCCGCCTGAGCACCGCACGCACCCTGGCAACCAGTTCCCTGGGGCTGAAGGGCTTGGAAACGTAATCGTCGGCACCCAGTTCCAGCCCTACTATCCTGTCCGTCTCGTCGGTGCGGGCGCTCAGGAAGATGATGGGGACCGCCGAGGTTTTCCTCACTTCCCGGGCGACGTCCAGTCCGTCGGCACCGGGCATGTTGATATCCAGGATGATGCAGTCCGGATTGTTCTCCCTGAACAGGGCAAGCGCCTGAAGGCCGTCGTGGGCTGACAGCGTTCTGAAACCTGCCGCCTCCAGATACCCGGCGACCATCCTCACGATTTTCACTTCGTCGTCGGCTATCAGTATCCTAGACGGCATCGCCATGGCCTCCCGGCTTTCCCTGCTCTGGTTGGCAATAAGTATAAACCATTTACTCCAGATTGAAGGGCTTGAGCAGCTTGTCCACCAGGATCTTCTTGCCCTTATCGTCCATCGTTTCGACCTTGGCGAAAACCCAGCCTTCAATTTTCGCGGGGTCTACGCCTGCGGAGATGAAGGGTTCCGGGTTGAGGACCCAGACAAGGTCCTTGTCGTTCTTGGTCAGGTCCTTGGCCCATTCGAACATGTTGCCGTTACCCAGCGCAATCCCGTAGTGGTCAAGGGCTGCGTGGTAGCCTATACGCGACCTTTGGGTTTTCACGATCTCGGCGAAGGTCGCCTCGAAGGATTCTGCCGCGGCGGCGGGGAATTTGTCGTCCCCCAGTTCGAAATGATACATGAAGGTACCGTCCTCGAACTCGTACTTGATGCCGTCCACCATCGGCAGTTTGGCGATATCCAGACCTGCGGCTATGAAGGGTGTCGCGTCGAAGACAAACTCCACGTCGGGCTTGTCCATATCCGCCATGCCCCCCCCTGAGGAATTGCGCGAAAAATCGGTGGAGAATAGGACTCCGTCTCCGGCGGGGGAAGCCAATGCCCAGGCCTCTTCTTCCTTTATATATGCCGCATAGTCTTTCGACGCCCCGATGGTTGCCTTGAATGACCTGTTCGCGAATTTTGCGACCACGTCGGTCTGGGCACAGCCTGTTGCGGCGAGGGTGATTACGGCAAGGCCGATAAGAAGCGCGGCGGGCGCGTGGTATGTGCCGGGGTAATCCTTGATATGTTTCATGCCTTTCTCCTTGGGTGCTCAATTGAACGCCTTGAACCGCTTCAGGCGGAGGGCGTTGGTCAGTACGGATACGGAACTCATGGACATGGCAGCGGCAGCGATGATCGGGTTCAACAGGGGCCCGCCGAAGGCGTAGAGCAGGCCAGCCGCGACCGGTATGCCCAGCACGTTGTACCCAAAGGCCCAAAACAGATTCTGCTTGATGTTGCGTATGACTTTTTTTGACAGCTTGATGGCGGTGGGTACGTCGTTCAGGTCGCTGCGCATCAGGACTATGTCCGCGCTCTCCATGGCGACGTCCGTTCCCGATCCTATGGCTATGCCGATATCGGCCTGGGCGAGTGCAGGGGCGTCGTTGATGCCGTCCCCCACCATCGCGACCTTGCGGCCCTCTGCCTGAAGCTTCTTCACCTCGGCGGCCTTGTCCTGGGGCAGCACCTCCGACAGCACCCGGGTAATACCCACCTGCGCCGCTATGGCCGCCGCCGTCCTTTTTGAATCACCGGTAATCATTGCCACCTCGATGCCCATGCCGTGCAGGGCTGCTATGGCCCTCGCGCTGGATTCCTTGACCACATCCGCCACCGCGATGAGCCCCGCGTATTGGCCGTCCACCGCTATGAACATGGGTGTCTTGCCTTCCCCGGAAAGCCTGTCCGCCAGAGCTTCGCCCTCGGCCAGGTCTATGGAGTTGGCCGACATGTGTTTCGTGTTGCCCAGCAGGACGCGCCTGCCGTCGATGGACGCCTCGATCCCGTGTCCAGGGACCGCGTTGAAATCGAGGGCAGCCGATAGCGGAATCCGCTTTTCTTCGGCGGCGCGTACGATGGACTCGCCCAAGGGATGTTCCGAACCTTTTTCCGCGGAGGCCGCCAAACCAAGCAACGCATCTCCGGTGAACCCGAAAGCCGGTATGACATCGGTCGTCTCAGGCCGCCCCTTGGTGATGGTACCGGTCTTGTCGAACACGATGGTATCTATTTTATGGGCCGTTTCCAGGGCTTCGCCTGACTTTATCAGCACGCCGTATTCGGCGCCCTTCCCCGTGCCCACCATGATGGCCGTGGGTGTGGCGAGTCCCAGCGCGCAGGGGCAGGCTATGGTCAGGACTGCGACGAAGACGGTGAGGGCGAAGACCGGCGTATGCCCCAGCAACAACCAGATTATTGCTGCCACCAAGGCAATGCCGAACACGATGGGGACGAAAATCCCCGAGACTATGTCCGCCATCTGGGCAATGGGCGCCTTGGACCCCTGCGCGTCCTCCACCAGCTTGATGATGCGCGCCAGCACCGTATCGGCGCCCACCTTGGTGGCCTTGAAGGTGATGGAACCGTTTTTATTGATGCTGGCCCCGAACACCTTGTCGCCAATTTCCTTTTCCACCGGCATGCTCTCACCGGTGAGCATGGACTCGTCCACGGCGCTCCTGCCGCTGGCCACCACGCCGTCCACCGGGATCTTTTCCCCCGGCCGTACCCGGATGATATCGCCTTCCTCCACCTCTTCGATGGGGATTTCCCTGTCCGTGCCGTCCACTACTATGGTGGCCGTCTTGGGTTGCAGGCCCATCAGCTTCTTTATCGATTCCGAGGTCCGGCCCTTGGTGACCGCCTCCAGCGACTTGCCCAATAGTATGAGGGTAATGATGACCCCGGCGGTCTCGAAATACAGATGTTCGACGGCACCGAAATTCCCTTCAGCTATGCCAAAAACGGACCATACGCTGTACAGCACTGCAGCAGTGGTTCCCATGGCAATGAGCGAATCCATGTTGGGGCTGCGGTGCCAGATCGCCCTGAACCCCACCAGGTAAAAACGGTACCCCGCGGCCAGTACGGGAAGCACCAGCGCTATCTGCACCAGGGCGTAGCGCAGCGGGTAGTTCATCGCGTTAAGGAAAGCGGGCAGGGGCCAACCCAGCATGGCGCCCATGGCTATATACAGGAGGGGGACGGAAAAAACCGCCGATACGGTGAACTTGGTCCACAGCACGCGGATATCCCTTTCCTTCGCCGCCTTGTGCTCGTCCACCCTCGCAGCGGAATCTATGGTCAAAGGTGTGTAGCCCGCCTTGGAAATAGACTGCTTGATCTCGGACAGGCGGAGGCGGGAGCCGTCGTATTTCACCAGGGCTTTTTCAGTGGCCAGGTTGACGGCCACAAGGTTCACGCCATCCAGCTTTCCCACCGCGCGCTCCACCGCCTTCACACAGGAGGCGCAGGTCATGCCTCCTATGGGAATGGTGACTTCCTTTTCGGTTTTTTCCTCCACCGCTTCATAGCCTGCCTTGGCCACCGCGTTCTTGATATCTTCCAGCGCGAGTTTTCCGTCCTCGAATTTCACGGTCATTTTTTCAGTCGCGAAGTTGACCCCCGCCTCTGCGATGCCCGGAAGCTTCTGCACCGCGCGTTCGGCCGCCCGTGCGCAGGCCGCGCAGGTCATGCCATTTATGCGCAGTTGCGCGGTCTTCACCAACGTATCCATTCCTTGCTCTCCTTGACGCTACTCTTTGCTGCTGCGCTTTTTTCTGCCTTTTGTCTCTGCGAAAGCGCTCAGCCGGTCACGGTGATCTTGCTGCGTATCATACCCATCCAGCAGCTGTAGCCAAGGGCACCAGCCTTGACCGGTGTGAACTCTATGATGTTGTCTCCGGGCACCAATTTTTTCTTTATGCCCCAGCCGGGAATCACGATCGCGTTGTTGCACCCGTTCAGGTCCGACGCTGCTATGCGGATGGTCCATTTGAGTGGAACCCCCGCCTTGACGATTATGGGTACGAAGTTGTTGGAACCGAACACGGTAAGCACCGACTGGGTTCCATTCTCCACCTTCGCTTCCGCAGGACCGCCGTTCGCAGGCTTCTTGTCAACCACCAACTGTACGGGTAATGCGTTCGCCCCTGCGGTCTGTTCAAAGCGATACGCGGACGGTTCCTCCTGGATGAGTTCCTTTTGGACCAGTTCCTTTTGGACCAGTTCCTTTTGGATGAGTTCCGTGCGGACGAGTTCAGTGCGGTTTTGTCGGGCCGATCCCAATCCGGGAATGACCAGACCTGCCAGGGCGGCGGCCCTGCCGAACGTGACGACGCCCAGGAACATGACGATAACGGCGCTTGCTTTTACCATGATGGGTATGAACCTCCGGGGAAGAAAAATAGCCGCCATACTGAATGTAAGCATGAGCGGAACGGTACCTACAGAAAAAATGAACATCGAGAGCGCGCCGGCCATAAAGCTGCCCGTGCCCAGCGCATAGAGCTGCATGGTTTGCAGGGGGCCACAGGGGATGAAGACGTTGAGCAGTCCTACTGCGAATGGCCCCCTCCTGCCAGCGAAACCGGACAGGCGGCCAAACATGGTCCGCATTTTCACCGGCACGAAACGCGATAAGGGCGGAATTCCGGATGAAAGTCCGGGTATCCTTATTCCAAGCATCTTCACTCCGAGCAGCAGCATGAACAGACCGGCAACTCCCGCAATGAAACCTTTTACGGCGGGTGAAAAATCAAATACCGATCCAAGTGAACCTACCAAAGCGCCCATCACGGTGTAGGAAACTATCCTCCCGCCGTTGTAAAGGAGTCCCGGCCTCAGTCTGGCAAGCCTGTCCATTTTTTCCTCATCCCTTCCCGCCTTCCCGCCGCCCAGCGCCGAAACGCTTTGGGAAAGGGCTATTCCGCCGCACATGGCAATGCAGTGGACCGAGGTGAGGAGCCCGACGACGAAAAGCATGCCGTACGAGATGGAAGCGTCCACCATGGGGATGGCGTTGAACAGGCCAAGCCCATTCGCGGCTAGATAGACGGCGGACAGCACGATTCCTATCCCCAGCGCGGCTAAAGTTCCTGAGTTCTTTTTATCCCGAACGGTATACCCCGCCTTTTCGATGGCACGTTTCATATCCTCGATCGTGACCCGGCCGCTTTCGAAGTCCACATCCACTTTCCCGCCCTGCATGCTCGCCTTGGCGGCGATCACGCCATCGAGTTTCTCCAGACTCAAGGCAATCCTGCGCTCGCAGGCGGAGCAGGTCATCCCATCCACGAAAACCGTCGTCCTTGCGCTGCTGCCCATACTTGATGCCCCTTTTCCCTTCTTGGTGCGTTCAAGACAATAGCATCCAATTGTGAACGCTTCGTGAACGGGTTCCGCTCGTATTGTGCATTCGCATCCGTGATGCCCCCTTTCACCGCACGGGTCTTTTTCGGTATCTTGTGGGGCATGAGCAACAAGACTTTCCCACTAACGAAGGAGCGGCTTGAGGAACTGGCCGCAACATACCCTACACCCTTCTACCTCTACGACGAGGCTGCCATGCGTGCCAACGCGCGCAAGCTGACCAAGGCTTTCTCCGTGTTCCCCAAATACAAGGAACACTTTGCGGTCAAGGCACTGCCCAACCCCTATATCCTCAAGATTCTTGCGGACGAGGGTTTCGGCGCCGACTGCGCGAGCGCTCCCGAGGTGATTCTGGCCGTCAAGGCGGGCATGAAGGGCGAGGACCTCATGTTCACCTCCAATGAAACCCCGGCCAGCGAATACCAGGAAGCCCTGGCTTCCGGGGCGGTGGTCAACCTGGACGATATTTCACATATCGATTTTCTGGAAAAAACCTGCGGAATACCGGAACTGGTGTCCTGCCGATACAACCCCGGTCCCCTGAAGGAGGGCAACGCCATCATCGGCAAGCCTGAGGAAGCCAAGTACGGTTTCACCCGGGACCAGATCTTTGAGGGCTACGCCCTCCTGCGGAAAAAGGGCGCCAAACGTTTCGGCCTGCACGCCATGGTCGCGTCCAACGAACTCTCGGCGGACTACCACATCGAGACGGCAAAAATCCTGTTCGAGTTGGCCGCAGAGCTTAAGGCCAAGCTGGGCATCCGCATCGAGTTCGTCAACGTGGGCGGCGGTGCGGGCATCCCGTACCGGCCAGAGCAGGAAGCGCTGGATTACGATTACATCGCCAAGGGCATGAAGAAAGCCTACGACGCCATCGTCGTACCCGCAGGACTCGATCCACTGGGGCTTCGCATGGAATGGGCCAGGGTCATCACCGGCCCCTACGGCTGGCTCGTCACCCGGGCCATCCACGAAAAGCATATCTACCGCGAATACATAGGGCTGGACGCCTGCATGGCCGACCTGATGCGGCCGGGCATGTACGGCGCTTACCACCACATCACCATCTCCGGCAAGGAAACCGCCGCGGCCACCCAAACCTACGACGTCGTGGGCAGCCTCTGCGAGAACAACGACAAATTCGCCATCCAACGGAAGCTGCCCCCCATAGGCATGGGCGATTTCGTGTTGATCCACGATGCGGGTGCCCACGGGCGGGCCATGGGCTTCAACTACAACGGCAAGCTGCGTTGCGGCGAGCTGTTGCTACGCCCGGACGGCACAGTGCTCCAGATCCGCAGGAAAGAAACCGTGGACGATTACTTTGCCACCCTGGATTTTGGCAAGCTCGCGTCCTTCAAGGCCTAGAACCGAAACCGAATGCTGAACAGGAGTCACGTATGCTGAGAAGAAATCCGGCCTTTTCCAACCTCAAAGCCGGCTACCTTTTTCCCGAGATCGCCAAGCGCCGCCGCGAGTTTGCCGCAGCCCATCCTGAAGCCAGGCTGATAAGCCTGGGAATCGGCAACACCACGGAGCCCCTTACCCCGCATATCGATGAGGGCTTGGTTAAGGCCGCCCGCGCCTTGGGCACTGCCGAAGGCTATTCCGGCTACGGCGACGAGCAGGGGCTCACCGGCCTGCGCGAACGCATCGCTTCCGTCCTGTACGGGGGCAAGGTCGCTCCAGAGGAAGTCTTCGTGTCCGACGGCGCCAAGTGCGATATCGGGCGCCTTCAGGCCTTGTTCGGCAGGGACGTAAAGGTTGCCGTGCAGGACCCATCCTACCCGGTCTACGTGGACGGTTCGGTCATCGCCGGGGCTGCCGGTGCGTGGAACGGGACCGGCTACGAGGGCATCCAGTACCTGCCCTGCGATTCGTCCAACGGCTACTTTCCCGATCTATCACTTCTGCCCCAAAACGGCGTCTTCTATTTCTGTTCACCCAACAACCCCACCGGCGCCGTCGCCACCCGCTCCCAGCTGGAATCCCTGGTGGAAGCGGCCTTCAAGAAGGGTTGCCTCATCGTCTTCGACGCGGCCTATTCGGAGTACATCCGCGATCCCAAGCTGCCCAAGTCCATTTTCGAGATCCAGGGTGCCCGGGAATGCGCTGTCGAGGTGAGTTCCTTTTCCAAACCCATCGGCTTTACCGGGGTTCGGTTGGGTTGGACCATAGTCCCCAAGGAACTCAAGTACGCCGATGGAACCTCTGTCATTGCCGACTGGAACCGGGTCTGCACCACCATATTCAACGGTGCCTCCAACATCGCCCAGTACGGCGGTCTGGCTGCCCTGGATGCCGAGGGGCTTCGCGAGGGGCGTCAACTCACCGACTACTACCTGGGTAACGCAGCCCTCATACGCAGGGCGCTGGAAGCCCTGGGCATCGAATGTGTGGGTGGCGACAATGCGCCCTATATCTGGGCGCGCTTTTCCGGCAAGGCGAGTTGGGACGCATTCGCGGAAATCCTGGAAAAATGCTGGGTGGTGACCACCCCCGGTTCGGGGTTTGGCCCCGCCGGCGAGAGTTTTATCCGTTTCTCTGCTTTCGGCCATCGTGCCGATGTGGAAGAGGCGTGCCGCCGCCTGCAAAAGTTGAAGGCCTGACCGTGGCTCTCAGGATCATCATCACCGGCGGAACC
Organism: Breznakiellaceae bacterium; assembly: GCA_964202565.1. Classification (GTDB taxonomy): domain Bacteria; phylum Spirochaetota; class Spirochaetia; order Treponematales; family Breznakiellaceae; genus SZUA-426. The sequence goes on from CAXNJE010000030.1 coordinate 14,025, forward strand.
TTCGACAAGCACTACGACGAGCTCAAGGGCGTGCTGGCCTTCAAGAACAGTCACCTGCCGGACATCGTAAAACAGGTCCGCATTACCGAACCCGTCGAGTTGGAGATCAATCAGCTGGTGGATAGCCTGGAAATGGGCGACGAAAGCCGTAAAAGCGTGCTGGATGCCTGCCGCAGGTCACCGGAAGACCGTATCGTCATCACCCACGGTACCGACCGCATGGTCGAGACGGCGAAACTGCTGGGGCCGGCGGCCTTGGCCAAGACCATCGTGCTGACCGGTGCAATGGTGCCCTTCTCCGTCTCCGGCAGCGACGCCCTTTTCAACCTGGGAGCCGCTGTGCTGGCTTCTACGCTCCTCCCCCACGGGGTCTGGGTGGTCATGAACGGGAAGTCCTTCGCCTGGAACAAGGTACGTAAGAACTACGAAAAAGGCTATTTCGAGGAAATCCCGCCAACCTGAGCAAGCTGCGGCAATCCTGTCGATCTGAATACACCGCAATCCTGCTGCAATCCTGCCGCAAGCTGGTTCAGGCCACTATTCCTCGCCGCCCTCCGCGAATCCCTCGTTCCGGGAGGGGAAGGTGAGGGTAACGCCGAGGTTCGCATTGAACAGGGCCGAATTGACCGGAGGACTTCTCAGGTCGCCAATGCCCCAGGCGTACAGGGCGGCCTCTCCGCCCGCGTAAATCTTGAAGGTGTCCGTAACCTGGAAAGCAAGCTTCAGGCCGATAAGGGCTGAACCCAATTCGTCAGTCAGGCTATCCGCCGAGCTGGCCCCGATATAGGAGCGCTTCAGGTTCTCGTAACCGAAGTTGAGACCCACCGTATACGGAATGTTCTTCTTGTACGCATCGGCTACGAACTCGTACCGGGTACGCTCGTCGACTATCGTCAAATCAGAGGCTTTTTTCCAGGTAAACGAATCCGAGGCCAGCCGCACCGAAACGACGACGTTGGGTACCCAGAGGCCTACGGTTACCTCGCTGCGCTCCTGCACGTAGTCCCCCGGTGCCGCAAGGCCAGCTCCGATGGTCGAATCGGATCTGAAGGAACCGAATACGAGGCCGGCGAATTCCAGCCTGAGAGTCGTGGAAAGCCCCGAGGTCAGGACCGAACCCTCGGCGTTGAAAGGCCCGAAAAAGGGACCCACCGATAGTTTCGCAAAACCCGCATCAAAGCCCACCCGGGTGAAAACCAGGTTTCGTATGGTCGGGTCCCGGTCTATGCCTGCCGAGAAATAGATGGCGTCCCCGATATTTTCGGTCGCGCTTATACTGCCACCGTACGCCCAGGTTTCCGCGAAGGCTCCTCCGTCGGGGGGTGTGCTCAGAGCGGTGGATCGGGCCATGTCGAAGGCCATGTTGCCCAGCGAAGCTTCGGAGCTTATCTCCAGAGCGAAGAGTGAACCCGCCGAAATGAGGACTGCCAAGGCTGCGAATGCTCTTGTTTTCATCAGAATGCCGTCCGTACGCCGATAAAGGATTCAAACATTTCCAGGGGTTTGGCGAAGCGCAGGGGATTGACCCTGAATTTCAGGTCCCAGCGAACACCCTCGGTGACCAAGGCGAAAAAGGGTCCCAAGGCCAATCTGAAAGCCTCGCCCTCGGTCTGGGTCCCGAGCATGCCTATGGTGGTTTCGAAACCGCCTTCCATCGTCGTTTCCCGGAGGTCGCCTATAAGGAACTTGAAGTTTACATCCGTTACGCCGTGCTCGCCCGTATCCATCTGGCGGTACCAGGCGGGATGGTAGAAGAGGGTCATGATTATGGACGTGAAACCGAAGTCTACCCGGGGCTCGAAGAGCAGATATACGTTGTCGATTCCGAAGGTTTCGCTGGGGTCCCAGTAAGGTATTCCTATCTGTCCCATAAAATCCGCACCTGTCCCGGTGGAGAAATAGAGCAGCGCTCCACCCCGGTACAGACCGGTACTCCCATGGGGTAGGGTGAGTCCCGCAAAAGCCTCCAGTTTGACCTTGTCACCGTTAAGCAATACCCGTATATCGGAGGAATATTTACCCCTGACTGGTTCATAGCCACCACCCAAAACCTCCGATGATCCAAAGGCCGTATCCTGGTAGGCGTACAGGATGGGTACAAAGCGATCGAAAGCGGTGAGTGCGAAGGAGAAACCCGTACCGGACACGCCGTGTATGCCATCGTATTGCTTGTTGGGATCATCGCCTATACCGTTGGGGAAGTACGAGTACCCCCGAAAACCGCTGCCAATGGGATTGGACCCGAACCGGGTGGTGAATTCGTCGCCCGACGCGAAGGTGTCCGAAGTACCGATAAAATAGGCGAACTCGAGGGGCGCTCCGAAGGGTTCGCGGACCAAGACCTCCGCCAGCCGGAAATTCAGCGTTGCGGAATTGCGCATGCGGTCCACCAGCGCGTTGTAGTCGTTCGGGCTCACTGTTGCGACGCTGATAACGGTGGGGGGCGCTGCCGCGTAGGCCAGGGCTTTCTCCACATCGCTGGCGTCAAAACCGAAACGCAGGGTACCGCCGAACTTGTAACCGCCAAGTATGGAGATTTCTGCATTGGCATGGGTGCCCAAAGTGAACGCGTCGTCAACCATCTTGCCCGTGGTGGCCAATTCGAGAAGCGGTACATTTATTTCCGCCGCTCCAGCGCTCATCGCCATCAGGAAGAGGGCAAGGGCTCCAGCGCTTTTGCGTCCGTTTCGTAGCATCCTTTGTTCCCCCGTTTCATTCTATCATAAGACAGCCCCGAAAACAAAATGGGCTCTTCGCTTTATATCGGCGTTCCAAGGAAATGTTTGAGGCCGCTTATAGCTTAAATGCATCTTATATCCAATATCTCCATCCGAATTCCCCATCCATCCCTTGACGAGAGACGTTTTGTGTATAAACATTAGCATCGAAATGAGCGACTATTTAGACCCCAATAACGAAGAACTCCTCAAGGATTTTTTTAGTGAGGCTCAATCCCAGGTCGACACCCTCGAGCAGAATATCCTGGTGCTCGAGAACGAGAGCGGGAACCGCGACGCCGTGGATGAAATATTCCGGGCGGCGCATACCCTCAAGGGTGGAGCTGCTACGGTCGAGATGACGGAACTTGCCGGTTTTACCCATCTGGTGGAGGATGTGCTGGACGCGATCCGTTCCGACGCGGTGACAGTGGAGGAGAATACGGTAGACGTTCTGCTCGCCTCCATAGACGTCATAAAGGCCATGCTCGGTGAACGGATGGAAGGCAAGGTGTATAAGGATGATGTCTCCCCCCTTGAAGACCGCCTGAGCGCCCTGCTTCCAGCTGGAAATTCCCGTAAAAAGTCCGCGTCCAAAAAGGTTGTACCACTGGCTCCTGCAACACCTGCTGCCAGTACAGAAGCCCCCGCCAAGACTTCCGCCTCCGATGGCGGGAAGCTATCCGAATACGACCTCCTTGAGCTTGTCCAGGCTGCGGAGCCGGGAACCACGGTCTACCGGGTTACTGTTACCTTCAACGAAGACAATATCATGAACTCCGTGGGTGGAATCCAGGTTTTTGCCGCCCTCAAGGAAGCAGGCGCGGTACTAAAAACCATACCGGAGTTCGAAAAGCTGTACGAGGACAACTTCTACCCCGTGGTTGAATACTACATCGCCAGTACAAGAAACCCCCAAGACCTTGCCCGGCTCGTCTCGATCCCCGACGTCACCTTGGGGTCGGATGTTTCCGTGGCCTCCGGTTCGGCTGCCTCCCAGGCACCAGTTCCCGCCAGTGCAAAGCCGGCTACGGCGCCCGCCGCCCGCAACACACCGCTCGCCACCCCTGTCGAAGCTGCCTCGTCACGTCAGGTTTCTTCCGCTCCAGCTATAAAAGCCGCCCCTGCGTTGATGGCCGCGCCTGTCGAGTCCGCAAAACCGGATGAAAGTCCCGTCGCTTCCGCTCAGGAAGAGGCCGAGCGCACCCAACGTGAAACCGACGCCAAGAAGGCGGGCAAGGAAGCCGGTGCCATCCTGAGGGTCGATTCCAAACGCATCGACAATCTGCTCAATCTGGTGTCCGAAACGGTCATCACCAAGGCTACCTTCAACCAGGTCTCCACCCAATTCGCCGAACTTATCGCCCAATTGCAGCTTACAGAAACGACCTACCGTGAAAAGGTCAAGAACCTGTTCGATTCGCTGCCCGATTATCTCGAAAGCATACGCCAGGGACGCACTGTCAAGGAGATCCGCAAGGAAATAGGCGAGAAGTACGGCGACCTGTTCGTCCTTTTCGACCCCTTCGAGGCCACCCTCAAGACAAACGTCGCCAAGTTCAGGTCCACCGCCCAGAATCTGGGCCGCATAACCGGCGAATTGCAGGAAGGGGTCATGCGTATCCGCATGGTTCCCATCAGCCAGATCTTCTCCCGTTTCCCGCGTCTGGTGCGGGACCTTTCCAAGAGCCTGAACAAGAAGATCAACCTGGTCATAGAGGGCGAGGACACCGAACTGGACAAGTCGGTGATCGAAGACCTCTTGGACCCCATCATGCACTCGGTGCGCAACTCCATCGACCACGGCATAGAAAACCCGGAAGACCGGGTTGCGGCCGGCAAGAACGAGGAAGGCCGGGTCCTGCTCAAGGCCAGCAACGAGGGAAACATGATCGTCATCGAGATTTCCGATGACGGCAAGGGGATCGATGTAGATGCGGTCAAGGCGAAGGCTGTCGAAAAGGGTCTCGTCCATCCCAACAAGGTGCTCACCGATATCGAGGCGTTCAACCTCATCTTCGAGGCGGGCTTTTCCACGGCCAAGCAGGTCACCAGCATATCCGGGCGCGGAGTGGGCCTGGATGTGGTCCGCCGTCAGATCGAAAAGCTGAACGGCACGGTGACCGTCTCCTCCGGGCGGGGCAAGGGCACCAAATTCACCATCAAGCTGCCCCTCACCCTGGCAATCATCCAGGGACTGCTCGTGCGCGTCGGTAGGGAAATCTATTCCATTCCCATCACCTCGGTGCTGGAAAGCCACAGGATCAAACCCACCGAAATAAAGATGATCGACAATTACGAGGTTTTCAACATCCGTAACGACGTCATCTCCTTGTTGCGCCTGAATCGTCTGTTCGGGATAAAAACGACAGAACAGAAGGATTACCATTTTGTCGTCATCGTAGGAACCGCTGACAAGAAGGTTGGCCTGATGGTCGATAGCCTCATCGGCGAGGAAGACGTGGTCATCAAACCCTTGCGTGACCAATTCACCAACTCACCGGGTATCGCCGGTGCTTCGATCCTGGGCGACGGATCCGTGTCGCTCATCATCGATGTCAGCCAGCTCCTTGACCTCGGCCTGAAAAAGGAACTCGAGGAACGTCGTCGCAGAGAAGCGACCATCCGGTAGCGAGGAAAGTATGATAGCGAACGGCGAGACCCTGACCCGCGCCGAGGCGGTCGATCAGCGCAAACAACGGATGGATGCGGTGGATTTCAAGATGGTAACCTTCACCCTGTCCGGTAAGGATTACGGCATCGACATCATGAACGTGAAGGAAATCGCGAAAGCGGGGAAATTTACCTTTGTGCCGAATGCCGACAATTACCTTCGCGGAGTCTACAACCTGCGCGGCGATATAATCCCCGTCATCGACTTACGGATTTTCTTCCACCTTCCCGCCGAGAAAAAACATGAGGACGCGTTGGAGAGCATGCTCATCCTGCGCATCGGCGACCATGTATTTGGCGTCATAGTGGACAATATTGATAAGGTCGTCGGCATTTCTTCCACCCTCATACAGGCACCGCACCCCATTTTTGGCGACATCAACATCAAATATATCCGGGGGGTTGTGGAGAATCAGGACAGGCTGTACATAATTCTGGATATAGTACGCATTTTTTCTCCCAAGCAGGAAGAAAAGGTCCTTACGCCGGTCGCGGCCGTAACGGCAAGCTTCGCCGAGCCGCTTCCCGTCGCACCCGTTCCGCTGAATGAAAATACCGTCGTCTCCACTTCGGATCTGGATTTCATCAAGGAAACCCTGTACGCAAACAAGCGTTTTGCGACAAGTGGGATGAATGAGGTCTGGGTAGCCGCCCGTTTCAAGGAATGGAAGGGCATCCGCAAGCCAGCCGACGTCCAGTTGCGTGACCAGGCCGATGCCGAAGCGTATCTTGAAGGCTTTTTCTCGCCTTGGTCCGGACTGTTCTGGGACGAGGCCTACGCTGATGCCATGATGACCATGTTGCCTGATATGACTTCCCGCACCATAAACGTATGGAATCCCGGTTGCGGGAAAGGGCTGGAAACCTATTCGTTCGCGTGTGTACTCAGACGGCGTTATCAGAACGCCCGGGTCAAGATCTGGGCCAACGACAGCGATCTCCTTTCCATATCGTCAGCGCCCAACCTGGTGTTCGATATGGAAGAATTGCCGGATTATTGCCGCGAATTCACCACGAAAGGGAAGAATGGGTATTCCTTCTCCCAGGATCTGAAAGATTCGATCATGTTTGAATACCATGATGTGCTGAACGCAAACCCCTTCCCTGAATTGGATATAGTGCTTGCCCGGGATTTATTGTCCTTCCTGTCGCCCGCTGACCAGGTCAGGGTGTTCAACGATTTCTCCGACAAACTCAAGGGCCGGGGCATACTTATACTCGGAAAGAATGAGCGGCCGGTACCCATCGATGATTGGACTCCGATAGGTAGTCCGGACATATCCGCATGGTCCCGGCCTGATTGATTCATGTCGAAACGAAAATCCGAAAGGAGTGCAGAATGAGAGTCGAATACATCAATCCCTTCGTCGAGGCCGCCTTCAACGTCCTCAAGGAAGTCCTGAACGAAGACGTGAAGCGCGGGGAACTGTACCTTAAGTCCACCACCATGCCTGTGCTCGGCGTTGCCGCCCTCGTCGGCCTTGCCGGTGATGTCGAGGGCCGTGTGCTCTTCGACATGTCCAAGGCTACGGCGCTTGCAGTTGCATCCAAGATGAATGGTGAACAGCTTCCCAGTCTGGACGAACTGGGAAAGGCCACCATCACCGAGCTGGCGAACATGATAACCGCCCAGGCGGTTACCAAATTGCATGATTTGGGTTTCAAATTCGATCTGACGCCTCCCGCCCTCTTTACGGGGGACAATATGGAAGTATCCGATCACGAAGTGGAAGCCCTGATCGTTCCCATGGAAGTTCCACAGGGAAAGATAGAGATCAACGTGGCTATCCGGGAAAGGGCATAACGAGGCATCCATGAAGACCAGGCAGGATTTCCCCTCCATCAACGAGCGCGAGCCTGAAGGCCGGCGGGACGATGGCCAGAAGTTTCGCGTCCTCGTGGTGGACGATTCCATTTTCGTGGCCAAGCAGATTGGGCAAATCCTTACTTCCGAAGGCTATGAAGTGATAGCCACGGCGGCGGATGGCGAGCAGGGAGTCGAAAAGTACAAGGAATTGTATCCCAACGTCGATTTGGTCACCATGGATATAACCATGCCCAAGATGGACGGCATAACGGCGCTCGAACAGATCATGGGATTTGATAAGGAAGCAAAGGTAATCATGATCAGTGCCTTGGGCAAGCAGGATCTGGTAAAGAAATCGCTCATGTTGGGTGCCCGCAATTATATAGTCAAACCCTTGGACAGGATGAAGGTTCTGGAACGCATCCACCAGGTGCTGACCAAATAGCTTTCCGGTCTTATTGACACGCGAAGGGCGTTCGTATATAAATACGCCATTCCGGGCGATTAGCTCAGTTGGTTAGAGCACTAGCACGACACGCTAGGGGTCACAAGTTCGACTCTTGTATCGCCCATTTTTAAATGATTGTAAGATAAAGATTTGCAATCGAACCTTTTTCCTGGAATACCGGCAGGACGGCGAAAGATACCTCGTGTTACCAGTTTTGTATGAAAACGTGGTAAAAAGGTGTTTTATGCGTTCTCCGGTTTCTTTGTTTATACGACCAGCGGTAACGGAGTGGGAACAACCTGCCCGGAAACACTAAATCATCAAATTCTGCGGGATGAGCCAGAGGAGCCTGCCTTCGCCGGTATCCGCATCCAGGTCCACCAGCGCAAGGGCGCCCTTTTTGAGTTCGATGCGGGCGCAGGCGGAAAGGGAGCCGGCGATGAGCCCCAGATCCGGTTCGTGGCCTACCAACAGTATCGATTCCTTGCCACCGTACTCATCCAGGATATCATCCAAAGCGTCTTCATCGAAACCCGGTGCCAGACGTTCATCGACAATGGGAACCAGTGGTTTTCCGAAAGCGCCTCCCATGAGTTCCGCTGTATGTAGTGCACGTGTTAAGGGGCTGGAAAGGATCAGATCCAGATGCAGTCCGATGCTGGCGAAGCGTTCCGCCGCTTTTATGGTGTTCCGCTCACCAGCTTCCGAAAGGGGTCTTTGTCTCTCCGCTCCCTTCCACTGTTCCTTCTCGACCGCTTCGGAGTGTCGCAAAAAAAATAGTCGGATGTGGGTGGCCATGATTCAACTATAATCCAAAAGTGTCCATGACGCGCGACGAATTTGACTGGTGCTGCCTTATTTGTATCCCTGCCGCTTGAGTTGAATCGACTGCTAGGGTAGAGTTGCAAACGGAGGGCATCGTGCTTGGCGTTCGTATAGACATGATACTTTCTGGCCTGCGTCCGGCCGTCCTGATAAGTGAATTCAGGAAAAAGGTGGGTCCCCCTTCTTCCGACACCTTGCCTCCACGTATTTCCCAGGGCTTGCGGGCTTACTGGATGGACGGTGCCTTTTCCTCCCTGAGCGACAACCTGGCGATCAACTTCTTCGAGATTTTCCTCATCTCCCTGGGAGGAGGAAACCGGGAAGTGGGCGCCATGGCTTCCATCGGCAATTTGTTGGGCTTCCTGTCGCTGGCGCCGGGAGTCGCCGCAGTGCGCCTGTTCGGAAGGCGCAAACCCGTGGTGGTGATTTTTGGTGGCGGGATAGGCCGTCTGATGTATGTGATGTTGGCCTTTGTGCCCTTCCTGTTTCCTTCGCCCGCGGTCGCCATTCCCGCTGTCATCGCCTTCAACGGCATTCGCATCTTCATGGGTAATTTCAGCAATCCCGCGTGGACCGCCATGACCGCCGATCTGATCCCGGAATCGATACGTGGTTCCTACTTTGCTTCCCGGGGGGCCATAGTCGCGATACTGGGTTCAATCGCAGCCTTCAGTGCAGGTTGGATAGTAACCTGGGGCAACCGCATGCCCGGGAAGCCCTTTTTTGGCTTTACCATCCTTTTTGCCGCCACTTTTTTCTTCGGCGTGATAGCCACCTGGTTCTTTTCCCAAGTCCCCGACATCGGGGGGGCCATCAGGAAAAAAGGTCGGCCCTTGGGAGACTTGTTTCGTGGTTTGATGGGGTATCCCGAATTCGTCGGGTTTCTGGCTTTTTCCTTCCTGTGGAATTTCGCCTTATTTATCTCCGGCCCATTCTTCAACGTTTACATGGTCCGGGACCTTAAAACCAGCGCAGGCATGATAGGGATGGTGTCCACCATCGGCACGGTGGTGCAGATTTTCGCCCTGCCTTACTGGGGCAAGATGATCGACCGTAGGGGTAATCTCAGGGTGCTCACCATTTGCGGTTTTATCATTCCGCTGTTGCCCATCGCCTGGATATTTACCACCCGTTCCTGGGAACCCCTCATTGTAAACGCCTTCGGCGGTTTCGTCTGGGCTGGCTTTAACTTGGCCAACTTCAATCTGCTGCTGAAAATGATACCCGAATCGGACCGTCAGGAGGGCGCGGCGCTGTACCAGTCGCTGGTCTTGCTCTCGATGGTGCTGGGGCCCTTGGTTGGTGCGGAAATCGTGGAAGCCTGGGGCTTCAAGCTCTCTTTCGCTGCATCCGGAGCTTTCCGCTATGTAGCCCTTGGGGTGTTGTACGCGCTGGTCCTTAGGAAATTGCGTTCGCCCGTTTCTCCTTCAGTCTGATGCACCACACCGATTTTTAGGGCAAGTCTACCAAATCCCGGCGCGGGTTGCATAAAAGTACGGTTTCTTGCTATTGTCTGGCATCGAACCACATGAACAAGCTCAGGAGGCTCTATGACGATAGTCGAGATGTTCGGGCAAAGCGCGATCCTTTCGCTGCTCGGAATGGGAATAGTTTTTTCATTTCTCATTATTCTCATAATCAGCGTGACCCTTGTTGCCAAACTCGTCAAGGCCATGAAATGGGATGGCGATATTACCGCCCCCAAGGCCGCCTACGTACCCAGCCCAGTGGCTTCCTCCAATTCGGGTGCCGTTACCGCAGCGATTACCGCCGCAGTCAGCGAGCACCGGAAAACCAACGCATAAGCAACCAATTCCAGGAGTATATAGATGGCTAAAGTTCAATTGACCGATCTGGTCCTGCGCGACGCCCACCAATCCCTGCTGGCGACCCGTATGACCACCGCCGACATGCTTCCGATCTGTTCCAAGCTCGACAAGGTCGGTTACTACGCCCTTGAAGCCTGGGGCGGCGCGACCTTCGATTCCTGTATCCGCTTCCTGAACGAGGATCCCTGGCTTCGCTTGCGCCAGCTCAAGAAGGCCCTTCCCAACACCAAGATCATGATGCTTCTCCGCGGGCAGAATCTGCTGGGTTACCGGCATTATGCCGACGATGTGGTAGCCAAGTTTGTCGAGGCCGCCAGCAACAACGGTGTCGACGTATTCCGTATCTTCGACGCGGTCAACGATCCCCGCAACTTCAAGGCCGCCACCGACGCAGCCAAGAAAACCGGCAAGCACGTACAGGCCACCATCTCCTACGCGACCACGCCCTTCCACACCATTCCCAAGTATGTCGAGCTGGCCAAGGAACTCGCCGCCGAGGGTGCGGATTCCCTCTGCATCAAGGACATGGCCGGACTCCTGAAGCCCTTTGACGCGTATGAACTGGTCAAGGCCCTGAAAAAGGCCGTGGACCTTCCCATCGAAGTCCACTCCCATGCAACCACAGGCATGTCCGTGGCAACCCTTACCAAGGCCGCCGAAGCCGGCGCCGAAATCCTGGATACCGTCATCTCCACCATGGCCATGGGCACCAGCCACAGCCCGACTGAGACCATGGTCGAAATCCTCAAGGGATCCTCCCATGACACCGGCCTTGACACCATCCTCCTTCTGGAAATCGCCGAATACTTCCGCGAGGTCCGCAAGAATTACAAGAAGTTCGAGTCCAGCTTCCTTGGCGCCGATACCCGCATCCTGGTTTCCCAGGTTCCCGGCGGCATGCTTTCCAATCTGGAAAGCCAGCTGAAGGAACAGGGCGCTGCGGATAAGATGGACGCGGTGCTCAAGGAAATTGCCGTCGTGCAGAAAGACTTCGGCTATCCGCCCCTCGTTACCCCCACCAGCCAGATCGTTGGCACCCAGGCCGTGTTCAACGTCCTGTTCGGCCGCTACACGAAGCTTACCGGCGAGTCCATGGACCTGCTCGTGGGCAAGTACGGAACCTGCCCGGCGCCCAAGAACAAGGACGCCGTCAAGAAAGCCCTCGAAGCCCTCAAGATGGAAGCGGAAATCACCCACCGCCCCGCCGACGACATCCCCAACGAGTTCGCCAAGCTCGAAGAAGAAGCCAAGAAGCTTCTGGGCACCCCGACGGTGGCCGTTGAAGACGTCCTGACCCTCGCGATGTTCCCCAAGGTCGCGCCGGACTTCTTCAAGAAACGCGCCGACGGTCCGGTCAAATTCACCGCCGAAGCCGAAGCCCCCAAGGCCGCAGCACCCGTAGCCGCCGCTCCTGCAGGCGCAAATGTAGCATCCAGATACGTGGTGAACGTAAACGGCGCCGATTACAGCGTTGTTGTCCGCCCCGAAGGCACCATGGCCATAGCTCCCGCCGCATCCGCTGCTCCTGCTTCTTCCGCGCCCGCCGCGGTTGGTGGCGGAGTCGTGATCGGGTCTCCCGTGTCGGGAACCATCGTCCGCTACATGGCGAAGGAAGGCGAGAAAGTCGCCTTGGGCCAGACCATCCTGATCATCGAATCGATGAAAATGGAACTCGAACTCAAGTCCACCACCGCCGGCAATGTCCATTTCCTGGCTCCCACCGGAACCCAGGTAGCGGCACAGCAGCCTGTGGCCGAAATACTCGGCGCTCCTGCTCCGGCCTCGGCCGCCCCGGTTGCCCACGCAGCCCCGGTGGCTGCTCCGGCACCTGCAGCAGCTCCTTCAGGCAGCGGCAGCGTAGTTGTCGCCCCGGTCACCGGCACCATCGTGCGCTATTCGGCCGGTGAAGGATCCAAGGTTACCGTGGGTCAGACCATCCTGATCATCGAATCCATGAAGATGGAGCTGGAGATCAAGGCAACCGCCGCCGGTTCCATCCATTTCCTGGTGCCCACCGGTACCCAGGTCGCCGCGCAACAGCCCGTGGCAGAGCTCCGCTAACGAGGGAATGAGAATGCTCAACTTGAAAAAAGACAGAAAAGCCGTCACCAAGATAGTCTTGGTGATGGTGGTCGCAGCCTTCGTGTTTTCCTTTATGCCCCGCGTATTCGCCCAGGTAGCCGACTCTGCGGGAACCGAACAGGAATATGCATCCTTTTCCAATATGGAAGGGATCATCAAGGGCAGCGAGGAAACCCCGAACATCTCTTTGGGGACTTTCGCCCTTAATATTGCCAAGACCACGGGTATCTACGCCTTCATCACCAACTCGTCCGAAAAGGTGACCCCCGCCGGAGAGAAGATCCATATCTTCGGCTGGCAGGAACTCTTCATGATCCTGGTGGGGCTGGTGATCATCTATCTGGGCGGCGC
>CAXNJE010000031.1:0-26657 GCA_964202565.1 Breznakiellaceae bacterium
ATTGGCCGGATCGCTTTCGATGGAGAGACGATACTTGCAGAACTCAGGAGCGATCTTGGTCTTCGTGTCCTGGAACGGCGCTGGCTGGACGTCTGCTCGAAAGCGCTGGGGCTCTCATGGACCAGGGATCCCTTCGATAGGCTCATCACCGCCCAGGCCCTGGTCGAAGGACAGCGGCTTCTGACCAGGGACCGCACCATCCGCGATAACTGTTCCCTGGCATTCTGGGATTGAGTGCAGGGGCCACCACGCGCGAGGCTTTTGACTTGGTGATGTAAGAAATGTCCGGAGCGAGTCAGGGCTTCTGCACATGTACCGGATACAGCGCGAAGGCGGGGTCGGGAGCATCGAAATCATCCGCTATGGTTATCTTGCCTGCCAGCAAACCCAGTTGTCGTCGCCTGGTTGGGGAATGCAGTACCAGATCCACCAACGGAAGATTGTTCTTGGCGATGGTTACCGATTCCCCATGATAGACCAAGTCAATAAGCCGGGAAAGCTGGGCTTTGGCTTCTGAAACATTGACGACCATTTCAGGTTCTCCTTGGTCAAGGTATACCAATTCTGGTCTTGCTGTTCAACATTTTCACTTGGCCAAGCCAATTTTAGCCCCGCGCGAGGGATCGCAGCGGAAACCCCGGAACCGCCCGCACCGGGGCGGTGAGGAGTTGGAGCGGAGAGCCCGACGTCGGACCGCCAGTACCCCGGCAGCCTGATCGATTGGTGCTCTCAGGCGGTCCGGCGGCGCGCCCGATCCTGTATTTCAAGTACCAACGGTTGGCGGGGGGGCGGTGGTCTCACGGGGAACGAGGGTGGCATCCAGGACGATATGCTTCTGCTGGACTTCGGCTTCGTCCTGAATGAGGAGATCCACCGCCCAGCGCGCCATTTCCTCGTAGGGTTGGGAGATGGTGGAGAGGGAGGGGATGATCATGGCCGAGGCCGGGATGTTGTCGAAACCGAGTACCGATACGTCCTGGGGTATGCGGAAACCGCGGCGGACGAGTTCCTTCATGGCACCCATGGCCATCATGTCGTTTTGCGCGAAGATGGCGGTGGGATAGGGTGCCGCCGCCCATAGGGTCTTGACCGACTCGATCCCGGACTCGAAGTAGAAGCTGCCCTCGAAGAGGCGGTTGGCGTCGAAACGGACGCCGTTGGCGGCCAGGCCTTCGCAGAAGCCAAGGTAGCGGTCCCGGGACAGGCCGATGTTGAGGGGGCCTGTTACGGTGGCTATTTCGGTATGTCCCAGCTTGATGAGGTATTCTGCGGCGATCCTGCCGGCGTTCCGGTTGTTCAGGGTGACGGCGGCCAGGTCTGCCTGGTCAAAAATGCGGTCTATGCTGACGGCCGGAATCTTTGCGTTCTCTATGAGGCGAAGGATGCGGCTTTTGTCGGAGACCCGTGAAAAGATGATGCCGTCCACGTGGCGGCGGAGGAGGCTGTCGACGAAGCGTTCTTCCGTTTCGGGCTCGCCTTCCGTGTTGCCGATTACGATGATGTAGCCCTTTTCCCGGGCATATTTCTCGACATAGTTGACCAGGTACATGAAGCTCTCGTTCATGAGGTGGGGAACGACGAGGCCTATGATATTGCTGACTTTGGAACGCAGGCCCTGGGCCATCAGGTTGGGGCGATAGTTGATGGCGCTGATGGCTTCCTCAACCTTTTTACGGGTTCCCTCGTCGACACGGTAATGTTTGTTGAGTACCCTTGAGACCGTGGATATGGAGACTCCGGCAAAGGTAGCCACATCTTTCATGGACGCCATACGTTTATCACCCGCCTCGATTCATTGGTATCCAGAGAAGGAGGCTCTGTCAAGCCGCGCCTTGTTTTTTATCATACTATAGAATGATAACGTTATCAAGTTTTGACATTTTTATAAGCTTTCGGTTTGAATGCATTTTTGCTACATTTTTTGATCAAAAAGATTTACATCCACTTATAAGGGCGTTATAATCCTTGTCTACTGCCATGAAATCGATTTTATTGGAGGTGTGAACATGGGAACTAACTCAACGATTCAGAATGCGTTCGACAGCGGAGCCGGCATCCTCAGGCTGGTACCAAACTGGGTACCGCGAAGTTTTTGCGTTCCCGGCAGGCGCATCAAACTGCACCCGGACGATTACTACTGCCTGGGTGGCGACCGGGGCGGCATCGACGAGCGCTGGTTTTCCTCCACGACCCCTGCGGACAACGGTCCCAAGACGGGCAAGGACGAGGGGCTGAGCTTTGTCGTATTCAAGGACGGTGCAAAAGAACAGCGCTTCCTGCTGCGCGACGCGGTGGACGAGCTGAAGGGCAAGCTCATAGGTGACCGCCTGTGGAAAGAATACGGCCGCTGGCCCATGTTCTCCAAGTTTTTCGACAACCAGGGCCCACTGCCTCACCATATCCACCACCGCGAGGTCCACGCCAAGAAGGTGGGCATGGCCGGCAAGCCTGAAACCTACTATTTCCCGCCCCAGGTGAACAACCACGGCGGCGATTTTCCGTATACCTTCTTCGGGCTCCAGGCCCACGTGACCAAGGACCAGGTGAAGGCGGCCCTCAAGAGCTTTACCTCCGGCGACAACAAGATCACCAACCTCTCCCAGGCCTACCGTCTGGAAACGGGTACCGGCTGGGACGTCCCCCCCGGCATCCTGCACGCGCCGGGCAGCCTCTGCACCTACGAACCCCAGTTCGCCTCTGACGTGTTCGCCATGTACCAGAGCCTGGTAAACAACCAGATAGTCGAGGAACCTCTGTTGTGGAAGAACATGCCGCCGGAGAAAGTTGGCGATTTCGACTATCTGCTGGAAGTGATCGACTGGGAGGCCAACGTGGACCGCGACTTTGCGGAAAAGCGTTTCATGAAACCCAAGCCTGCCTATCCGGTGGCGGAAATGACGGCGAAGGGCTTTGTCGAGAACTGGATCATCTACAAGTCCCGCATGATCAGCGCCAAGGAACTCACCATCCTGCCGGGCACCAGGGTAACCATAAAGGATTCCGCCGCCTACGGCCTGATAGCGCTGCAAGGTCATGGAACAATAGGTGGGCAGGAACTGGAGACGCCGTCGCTCATCCGTTTCGGCCAGCTGACCAACGACGAGTTCTTCGTCTCGGAAGAAGCCGCCCGCCGGGGTGTGGAATTCCACAACCCGTCAAGCTGCGATCCCATCGTCATACTCAAGCACTTTGGTGCCGACAACCCGGACCTGAAGCTGTAAGCAGTTAAACTCCCCTAATGGAAAAAGGCCGCGGGCTTGTGGAAACACAAGCCTGCGGCCTTCCTTTTTAGTTCTTTTTAAGTGTCACATTCATGTGCGACAAGGTGTGAGAAATCCGGGTTAGCCCTCGTCCCGGAGCCTGTCCAGCAGTACCGCGAAGATGATTATGAGTCCCCTAACAATCAGCTGGAAGTAGGGGGAGATGCCCAGCAGGTTCATGCCGTTGTTGATGACACCGATGAGCAGGGCGCCGATCAGGGTGCCCCACACGGTTCCGCGCCCGCCGTTCAGGCTGGTGCCGCCGATGACGACCGCGGCGATGACGTCCAGTTCGTAGCCGGTGCCCGCTATGGGTTCCGCCGAATTGAGCCGCGCGGTCAGGATGAGGGCGCTCAGGCCCGCCGTCAGGCCGGAAGTCATGTACACCAGGGTCTTGTAGAAGTTTACGTTTATGCCTGAAAGTTTGACCGTCTCCTCGTTGCCGCCTATCGCGTAGGTGTAGCGTCCGAACTTGGTGTGGTTCAGGACCAGCCAGGCTATGAGGATCGTTATCAGGAAGAGGATGATGGGGAAGGGCAGGCCCAGGATGCTTCCGCCGCCTATGAAGCGGAAGTCGGGGGAGAAGCCGGAGATGGGGTAGCCCTTGCTGTAGATGAGGGTCAGACCCCGGGCGATGCTCATCATGCCCAGGGTGGCGACGAAGGGCGTGATTTTGCCCAGGGTTATCACCAAGCCGTTTACCAGGCCCGCAGCGGTTCCCACCGCCAGGGTGAGCAGGATGACGGGAAACAGGGGCATGCCGGCCTTGATCGATCCGGCCAGCACAATGCCGGACAGGGCCAGCATGGATCCCACCGAGAGGTCGATGCCACCGGTGAGTATGACGAAGGTGATGCCCACCGCCATGATGCCGTAGATGGAGGTCTGGCGTATCACGTTCAGGATGTTGGTTACCCGTAGAAAGGCGGGGGACAGGAAGGACAGCGCGATGCAGATGATCACGAAGGCGAAGATGATGCTGTAGTGCTTGAGCAGATGCTTGACGTCGATTTTCATACCTTGGCTCCTTCCCTGATAGCGCTGGTCGAGGGTTTTTCGTGTAATCCGAGTGCGTAGGACATGACTTCCTCGTCCGTCGTCTTTCCGCCAATGAATTCCTTCACGATCCGGCCGTCGTAGATGGCGAGTATCCGGTCGCTCAGGTTCATGATTTCCGGCAGGTCCGACGAGATCATGATTACCGCGGCGCCGTTGTCGGCCAGGGCTTGCATGAGCTTATAGATCTCCACCTTCGCGCCCACATCTATGCCGCGGGTCGGCTCATCGAAAATATAGATCGCGCAATCCCGCACGAACCATTTGGAAAGCACCACCTTCTGTTGGTTGCCCCCGGAAAGGTTGCGTACCGTCTGCTTCAGGGACGGTGTCTTGACGCCGATATGCTCCGACATTTTGCTCACCAGTCCCAAAATGTCCTTGCTCTTGATGAAGCCCAGGACCGAATGCAGGTCGAGTATGGTGAGGGCCGAGTTGTCCAGCACCGTCAGGCCGAGTACGAGCCCCTGTTTCTTGCGTTCTTCGGGAATCAGTCCTATGCCCCGGTTCACGGCGTCCCGGGTGTTCCTGATGGAAGTTTCCTTGCCGTTCACGAAGATGCGCCCTGAATCCCGTTTTTTGTAGCCGTACAGCAATTGCATTATCTCGGTCCGACCGGCGCCTACGAGGCCTGCGAAGCCGAGGATCTCTCCCTTGCGGACGCTGAAGGAAACATCGCTGCAGACGCCCTTCTTCGAGAGTCCCTCGACCCGGAACGCCTCTTCCCCTATTTTTGAAACGTGCTTGGGGTAGTGCTCCTCCAGCTGGCGTCCAACCATCTGCTTGACGATCTCATTGATGGGTAGTTCGGCAAGATCGGCGGTGATGATGTGCTGGCCGTCCCGCAGGACGGTAACCCGGTCGGCGATGCGCTGGATTTCTTCCAGGCGATGGGAAATGTAGATGATGGAGACGCCCTTGGCCTTGAGGTCGTTGATCAGGACGAACAGCTGCTCCACCTCGTTTCCCGTCAGTGGGGCGGTGGGCTCGTCCATCACGAGTATATCCGACCTGAGGGAGAGGGCCTTAGCTATCTCCACCAGTTGCTGGTAGGCGGGGCCGATGGTATAGACTTTCGCACGGGGATCCATCTGGACGCGGAAGGGTTTGAGCAGTTCCGCGACGTCCCGATGGAGGGTATTCCAATCGATCAGGCCGTTCTTCTTCATGGGCTCGCGGCCAAGGAAGATGTTCTCGGAGATCGAAAGCTGGGGAACCAGGTTCAATTCCTGGTAAATGACGCTGACCCCCGCATCTATCATCGACTTCGCGCCGCTTGGCACTATTACCTTGTCTTTCAGGCGTATCTCGCCTTCGTCCGCCGTGTAGATGCCTGCCAGGATTTTCATCAGGGTCGATTTGCCGGCACCGTTCTCACCCACAAGCGCGTGGACTTCCCCCTTGCGCAGGTCGAAGTCGACACTCTGGAGGGCCTTGACGCCCGGGAACGATTTGCTGATGGAGCTCATGCTTAGCACTGTCGTCATGTTGGTTCCCCACTATACCGTATCGAGAAAGCGCCCCGAAAGACTCGGGCGAGCCGTTCGAGGCGCTACAGGAAAGGATAGCGGTGCCGGGCACCACTATCCTCCATTTAGTGCAAAGTGCGCTTGCGCTTACTTCGTCACCGGTTTGGGGTTGATGAAATCGACTTTCTTGGCGGGGTCTTTCTTGGCCTTGATCTTGTCGACCAGGGCCTGGAGGGCCGCCTGGGCTTGCTGGCCGGGGAATTGGTCGATGGTGGCGCCCAGTTTGCCTTCCTTCATGTAGGCGAAGGCGTCGGGGGTCGCATCGAAACCGATGGTCACTACGCTCTTGGGATCGATTCCGGCGCCGGACATGGCTTCGATGGCACCGATGATCATCTCGTCGTTGGCTCCGAAGACCGCGTCAAACTTGGGATAGGCCTGCATCAGGTTTTCCATGACGCTCTGGGCCTTTGACCGGGAGAATTCGGCGGTCTGGCTGACGATGATCTTGACGCCGGAAGCGTTCATGACTTCGTCGAAACCAGCCTTGCGGTCCACGGCGGCGGAAGAGCCGGGGGTGCCTTCAAGCTCGATGACCGTGCCCTTGTTTCCGAGTTTCTCGATGATGTACCGCGCGGCAGCCCGTCCGCCTTCCACGTTGTCGGCGCCGATATGTACCAGCACGATATCGGTATTGGCCTTGCGGTCCACCGTCGCGACGGGGATTCCCGCCTTGGCAGCGGCTTCGATGGCCGGAATGAGGGAGTCGGTGGTCATGGGGGAGATGAGGATGCCGTCAACCTTCTGGGCGATGAAATTTTCCACACCCGTCATCTGGATCGAGGACTGGTTTTCCGAATCGTGGAAAACAAGCTTTACGCCCAGCTTGGCGGCTGCCGCCTCTGCTTCGCTTTTCATGATGACGAAGAAGGGGAATTGCAGCCCGGGAACGGTCATGCCGATAACGATTTCACCACTTTTCTTGGCATCTTTTTGGCCAGCAGCAAAGACACCCGTGGAAACCAGCAATGACGCTACTACAATCAGGGAAAAGATTTTCTTCATGTTCAGAATCCTCCTTGGATCATTTGAATCCATATTCCGAATTATAGACATAGTTTTTGGGACTTGTCAAGAAAATCGTTTTCACAATAAGGGAACCGGGGGCATGCCGTGACGTTCCGCTTGCGGTTGCCGACTGCCAAATGTACTTTTCCAGTTCATGCGATTTGGTATATCATGGTGCATCATGGGTATCAGAAGGGACAGCATCTCAATCGGGGACATCAGTATCCGGAATGAATTGGCGCCGGGTGACCTGGGTACCGTCATCCATTTGCACGGTTTGCTCTACGCGACGGAATACGGGTATCAGACCTGCTTCGAGTCCTACGTCGCCCAGACTGTCCATGAATTTTACCAGCGATTCGACCCCGCGCTGGACAGAATCTGGTTGTGCGAACACGACGGGAAGCTGGTGGGCTCGCTTTTCCTGATGCACCGCGAGGAGAACGCCGCCCAGCTCAGGTTTTTCCTGATAAGGCCGGAATACCGTGGAATCGGCCTGGGAAAGCACCTGATGGACCGTTTCATGACAGCCCTGCGCGAACTGGGCTATACATCGGCGTTCCTGTGGACCGAGCGGGAGCTTATGGCAGCAGCCTCGCTCTACACGCGGCACGGATTCCGGCTGACCGAACAGAAGGAATCAGACATTTTCGGCAGGCCTGCCTACGAGTGCCGCTATGATCTTGCGAGTGTCCGGTAAGTTTCCCGCCTTTCTGGCGATCCGGTGGACATGCCGCCTTCCTGACTATCATGGTCCCATCCGTGTTGCGCCGGCAAGGCGGGTAGGATAGAATGCGTCATGGCCTTGATCCAATGTGATTTCTTTTCTGAAACCCTCGGGTTCGGCACCTCGATGAACATCATCCTTCCCCAGGCCAAAGGAAAGGGTTTGATAGGCATGCAGGAGGCTCCGGGCAATGGACTTCCTCCCGTGCTGTATCTCTTGCATGGCTTGTCCGACGACCACACGACCTGGATCAGGCGCACCTCCATCGAACGGTACGTCGCGTCGCTCGGGCTCGCTGTCGTCATGCCGGCGGTACAGCGCGGCTACTACACGGATATGGCGGAAGGCAGCGCTTATTGGACCTTCGTGAGCGAGGAATTGCCCAAAATCGTACAGGCCTTTTTCCGGGTAAGCGCCAGGCGGGAGGATACCTATGTCGCGGGTCTTTCCATGGGTGGCTACGGGGCGTTCAAGCTTGCGCTCCGGCAACCCGAACGTTTCGCCGCTGCGGCCAGCCTTTCCGGCGCACTGAACGTCGTCAATTCCCGCGCTTGGGACGATGAGGCGCGAAGCGCGGAGATGCGCCGCACCTTCGGCGACCGCGGGCGATTCTCCGGCAGTGAAAACGATTTGTATCCCTGGCTCGAGGGGGTCGCACGGGGTGCCGGTCCCAAGCCCCGCCTGTACCAGTGCTGCGGCACGGAGGATTATCTGTACGGGCACAATATCCATTTCCGCGATCGTGCCCGCGCCCTGGATTATCCCGGTTTTACGTACGAAGAGGGGAAGGGTGCCCACAAATGGGAGTATTGGGACACCATGATACGGCGGGCTTTGGACTGGTTCGCCATAGTACCCGTCCCCGCTCTCAGTCAACCTTGAAGCGGCCTACCTCGGTCATCAAAGTCTCGATGCTGTCCTTGTTCTGCTTGCTCATATCGTTCACCCTGTTGATGGCTGTGGTGATGTGCTGGACTCCGGAAGCCATCTCGTTCATGCTGCCGGAGACTTCGGAGCTGATATTTTCCAGGTTCCTGCTCTCCCGGATGACTTCCCTGCTTCCGGTGAGCATCTCATCGGACCCCATCTTTACCTGGGTGGTTATTTCGTTGAGCTGGCTCACGGCCTGCAGGATTTCCTTGCTGCCGGCGCTCTGTTCGTCCATGGCGTTCCGTATCTGTGTCTGCCGTTCGGAAAGGGTCTTCAGTTTGCCGTCGATATCCTCGAACTGACCCAGGACGGCATCTGCGGCGGAGGAGATGGTATCCACCGAGCTTTTGATCTTGTTCAGTACCGTCGCGATTGTCTTTGATTGGGCTGCCGACGACTCGGCGAGCTTGCGGATCTCATCGGCGACGACAGCGAAGCCCCTTCCCGAGTCACCGGCATGGGCGGCTTCTATGGCGGCGTTCATGGAAAGTAGATTTGTCTGGCCCGCGATATCGCCGATGACACCACTTATTTCTATGAGTCCTTCCGAATCCCGTGCCACTTCGCGGAGCTTTTCGGATACCGCGCCCATATCCGAGCGCCCCTGTTCGGACGCTTCGGTCAATTCCTTGGCGTTGGTGGTATTCTTGGCAAGATTCTGGGTGATCGCAGCGATATTGGCCATCATTTCCTCGATGGCCGATGACGATTGGGTGACGCTGGCTGCCTGCTGGTCGATGTGGGTATTGAGCCGCTCTATATTCTGCGTGATCTGGGTCATCGTCGAATTGGTCTCGGTGACGCTGGCTGACTGGTTCAGGGTCTGGTTCTTGATGCTTTGTATATTCGAGCTTATCTCGTGGACCGAGGCTGCCGTCTCGTTCATGTTGGATGAAAGGTCCATTCCGATATCCGAAAGCGTCTCCGATTGGCTCCGAATGGCCATGACCAGGTGCCGTACCTTTTCCAGGGTCAGGTTGAAGTAAGCCGCCATCTCCCCTATCTCGCTCTTGCCCTTGATCTCAAGACGTTTGGTCAGGTCTCCCTCTCCTTCGGAGATGTCCCTGAGCATGTCCACGGTAACACGTATCGGCCGGACGATGCTGCGGGCAAGCGCTACCATCAATACGATGCTCACACCCGCGCACAAAAGGAAGATCAGGATGGATGCAAGTATATTCTGGCTTTCTTTCCTTACCGCGTATTTTTCTATCTCCCCATTCTTCTCATTGGAGGCCGCCACCACAAGGTCGATCTGCTTTCTGTGCTCCTCGTAGAGGGGTTTGAGCTTGGTGTTGAGGATCGAGTCGGCGCTCTCCTTGTTCTTGCTCCGGATCGCCGGCAGGTACTCCTTTTCCATGAGGTCATAGAATTTCACGACAGGCGCATAGCTGGCTTCGAGCATCACCTTTTGGGTATCCCCGAGTTGCGGCAAAAACAATTCGTCCCCAACCCAGTAGGCGTGCCTGGTATCGTATTCTGTCTTGAGTTTGTTCAGGATCCGGTCCGCAAGCATATCCACCTGCGCATCCTGCCCCATGTTCTCGCGCAGTTCGAAAGCCAGCAGGTAGGATTCGATGATATAATCCGGCGGAGGCAGGATATCCGCAATGAGATCCTTTCCGGTTACGATCTGTTTGTAGATTGGCCCGTTGACTTTCAGTAAATTAAGGGTGCCGTACAGATACAGGCTGAAAAGCAGGAAACCCGTTATCACTGCGGCCAGCGCCAGGTACAGCTTACCTGAGATATGTCCAATACGCATGCAGTACTCCCCTTCCCCGAATGAGCCCGTGGATCAGGCAAATATCGGTCAGAATCAGTCGTATAGCAAGAAAATTATGGAGGGTTCCGGGTTTTGGTCCCTCCCCGGGCGACCCCATTCCCATGAATGATCCACGTGGTATAATCCCGCCATGCCTTTCAACAGCACACTGACCCGCAGGCACGCAATCGCTTTCCTCGTGCTTTTGGCACTTCCAGTCGTGACGTTCAACATCGTCCTGCTCAGGATCAGTTCCGACCTGGTCGTGGAGGTTGCAAGGGAAAAAACAGTTGAGTCCATCGAGCGGGGTGTGGAGGGCGTGGATCAGGAAGCCAGGAATGTGGCGATTCTGGCCGCATCGCTGGTGCACGACAAGGCTTTCATGGCGGACGTCAGGACCTACTCGGAGGCAGGGGACAAGGGCCCGGCTTTTTCCGAACGCCGCTTTCTGGCGGCCAGGGGTATAGAGGATAAGCTTGGCCGCTTTTTCATGCTTACGAACCGCATTGGCGCCATCCGGCTTTTCTGGCACTCCGGAGCGGATCTGTATTACCGAAACTTCCCTATACGCGGTGAGAGTGTGGAGATTGACCGAAGCGTATTCGCGGAGGCCGAGGCGAACCCTGGCTTCGTCTCGTTTCCGGACAAGCTCGATGCGCTGGCAGGTTCGGGCGAATCCAAGCCGGTCCTCTCCGTAGCCATCCGCCCCAAGGACAGCCCGTCCGGGCTTGCGGCCATCCTGTTTTCCTTTCGCGTCACGTTTTTCGATAAGATAGCCCAGGGATCCCCGGAGGGTAGCGGGACAACGCTGATTTCCAACCGGAGCGGAACGGTGATTTTGGCGTCCCGTCCCGGCTATACCGGCCTGAGTACCGAAGAGGCCCTCAAGCCCTTCGGTGAACACCACTTGGTGGTGCGGATACCCATCCAGACCCTCGGCTGGACGGTATCGGAAGCCATCCCCCATGCTTCGCTGACAGGCCGGGTACGATCGTTCGCGTTGTACTCATGGATAGCGCTGGCAGTCTTCGCCCTCCTTTTTGTCGCCTTTGCCGAGACCTTTTTCCTGAGCATCATCAACCCCATCCGGGCAGTAGCCCGGGAAATGAAAAAAGTGGGTGCCGGTAACTACCGGACACGGGTTGAGGTTGGCGGGCCGAGGGAACTGGCCGAACTGGGGGAGGCTTTCAATTCCATGGTCGCGGAAATCTCCCGCCTGACCGAGGAGAAGGACGCCGAGCGGAAGGAACGGACGAGGATAGAGGTGGAAGCCCTGCGCTTCCAGCTGAACCCCCATTTTATCTGCAATACACTGAACGCCATACGCTTGCAGGCCTCGATTGCCCGTGTGGAGCCGATCAAGCGCATGGCAGGCGATTTCATCCGCATCATGCAGGATAGCCTGTCCCGGGACGATGAGCTTTCTTCGTTGAAGCGTGAGCTGGCCAACCTGGAAAGCTACGTCCGAATCATGAAAGTCCGTTATGGTGATTGTTTTGAATACCGGGTCGAGGTTCCGGAGGACCTATTGGGGTTTGCGGTGCCGACGATGCTCCTGCAGCCCATCGTGGAAAATGCAATCCTCCACGGTCTGAGGGGTATGCGGACCAGGGGCGAAATCCTGGTCAGCACGAAAGTCGTGGCCGATGCGTTGTGTATCGAGGTGCGCGACGACGGACGCGGCATGGATGCGGATGCGATGGAGGCAGCCCTTGCCGCCGCCCCGCCGCGAAGGCGGGGCCTGAACCGGATCGGGCTTTTCAATGTGCGGCGGCGTCTGGCCCTCGCATATGGTCCTCCCTTTGGCATGGAGCTAAGCAGTTTTCCCGGGTCCGGTACCGCAGTCCGTTTTACGTTGCCCCTGGTGAGGGCTGTGGATGGGATCCAGCCATGATCCTGGCTCTCATCGTCGACGACGAACCCTTGGTCCGGCTGGCCGTCCGCACTATGGCTGATTGGGGCGCCATGGGCATAGACCTGTGCGCCGAGGCTGGGAACGGACGGGAGGCACTGGACGCGCTGGCTGAACACCCTGGTATTGGCATCGCGATTGTGGACGTCGACATGCCCGAGATGGACGGGCTGACCTTGGTTGAGGAACTCGCCAATCGTAAGACCCCAGGCCTGGACGTGGTGATGCTGAGTGCGTATGACGATTTCGATTTTGCCCGTCGCGCCTTCAAGGCTGGTATTGTCGATTACGTGCTTAAAAGCGAGATGGACGATGGACGCCTGATCACACTGCTATCGGCGATTGTCGAACGGAGGCTCAAGAATGGGACGTCAACGGAAGTGGTCTCGACCTTGAAAGGCGGCGACACCGACCGGAAGGCGGAAACCGACCGGCTCATGTCCCTGTTGTACGCAGGTGAAGCCAGCATGGCCGCCATCCCCGATAATGCTTTCCATAGCTTGCGGGCCCTGCCACCCTTCCGTCCTTGTTTCCTGCGGCTTCGCGACTTTGAACGCGCCCTTGGGCGCTTTGGGGGCGACCGGGCCATCTTCGCCTCCACAGCGACTGAACTGGTTCGCAGCAACCTATATCGGCGGCCATCCGGTGAGGTCCTGGCTCTGGCGGAAGATCGTTACGCGATTCTACTCGGCCCCGCGAGTACTGAGGAAGCCTCAGGTTTGGAGGGTGAATTGCGTGGTGCCTTCGACGCATACTTGGGTGTGGAAGCGTCCCTGGCGGTGGGTCCGGAAACGGCGACCGTGCGAGGATTGGCTGCTGCCTGGAAAGAGGCGGAGCGTGCCTTTGCCATACGGTCCCGCATTGTCGTCCGCGCCCGCCGACGCATCAGCGAACGTTACGCCGACGCGTCCCTTGACCTGGGCGATATCGCGGCCTACGCGGAGGTCTCGAAAAACCACCTGTCCTGGGAATTTTCCCGGGAGACGGGAGAAACGATTTCGGCTTGCATCGCGCGGACCCGGGTGGATGCGGCAAAACGCCTGCTGATACAGACGAACCTGAAAATCTACGAGGTTGCCGAACGCACGGGTTTCTCGAACGTGGAAACCTTCTGCCGCTCCTTCCTTAAAATTACGGGAAAACAGCCCAGTTCGTGGCGCACCCCCTGATTATTCGGAAACGGCGTCAACGAATCGGATGCCGCGTCATTCACGGCGGAGGAAATCGGGCTGATACTCTGCGCTACCGGGCGCCGTTCTGGCCCGGATTTCCGGAAGGAGGCAATTTGATGAAGAAAGTCGCTGTTGTCGCACTCATGGTAACCCTCGCTGCATCCCTCACATTCGCGGCGGGAAAACCCGAAAGTGGAACCGCCAAATCCGTCACCCTGAAAATGGGCGATAATATTTCTGACCGCAACAGCCCCTGGGGCCAGGTCATCGAGACCATCAATGCGGAATTCACCGCCGCGAACGCGGGTCTGAAGATCGAGACGGAGAGCTATCCCGACCAACCCTTCCAGGAGAAGATGCGCATCTACGCCACGG
Organism: Breznakiellaceae bacterium; assembly: GCA_964202565.1. Lineage (GTDB taxonomy): Bacteria > Spirochaetota > Spirochaetia > Treponematales > Breznakiellaceae > SZUA-426. Next base: position 13,735 of record CAXNJE010000031.1, read on the forward strand.
CGAAGCAGCTTCCGGACGTCATCAAGTGGTGGGGACTTCCCGCCCTGTATCGGCCTTTCGTGGATGCGGGCTACCTTGCGGAACTCGACATGAAGGATTACGAAGCGCTTGATTTCATTCCCGGCTCGCTGGAGGCCAACGTGGTGAATGGGAAGCTGTATGGCCTCCCGGTGACCACCGATTTCTGGGTCATGTACTATAACAAGCGCCTGCTCAAGGAAGCGGGCATCGCGGTCCCTCAGACTTGGGAAGAAATCGTGGCCGCCGTTCCAGCCTTCAAGGCCAAGAACATCATTCCCGTCGTCACCGACGGCAAGGATAGCTGGCCACTCAGCATCACCTTCGAGACCATCGCTGTCCGCCTTTCCGGCGACGCCAAGATCAACCAAAAGGCGATAGAGGGCAAGGTAAAGTACACGGACCAGATTTTCCTGGATTCCGCCCGCGCCTTCGACGGCCTCGTCAAGGCCGGTGTATTCCAGAGCGACCTGGCGACGACCGACTACGGTGCCGCCCGCAACCTCTTTGGCCAGGAGCAGGCCGCCATGTACCTGATGGGTTCCTGGGAACTCGGACTGAGCACGGACACCGCCTTCAGCGAATCTTTCCGGTCCAGCGTCGGCGCGGCGAAATTCCCCGTTTCCAAGTCCGGTAAGGGCGGAGCGGATGACCTCTACGCGTGGTTCGGCGGCAATTACGTCGTCAACGCGGCATCCTCCCAGCTGGCGCTTTCCAAGGCCTACATGAAGCATTATTTCCAGCGCTATCCCACGCTGATCTGGGCAAACCAGGCCGCGTTCCCCGCCCAGAAAGTGAACCTGACCGGCAAGGAAACAGCTTTGGCCAAGGACCTCATGAACATACTCGGTTCGGCCAAGGCCACTTCGGGTATTCTTGCCTACGCCGCGCTGACCCCGGCGTTTGACCAGGTGCACGAGGAAATTTGCCGCTCCCTGGCCGCCGGTATCGTGACGCCCGAAGCCTTCTGCGCCAAGCTCCAGGAAGCGGTCGAAGCCGCCGCGAAAAAGTAGGAAACCCTCTCATCGGCCGGATTGCGTTCGGTAGCATAAAAGCCGCCGGACGCGATCCACCCGCAACCCTTCCATCGGAGCCATCAGGATGAGAAACGTATTCGACGATTCCCGGCGTGCCGCGGCTCTCGTCGCACCCGCCCTGGCCATCATGGGTTTTGCCATAGTCGCTCCCATACTGGTAAGCCTGTTTTTCAGCCTGACCGATTGGATGGGTTTTGGCGCCTGGAACTTCGTCCGCCTGGACAATTACCGAACCATTATTTTGGATGATCCGGTTTTCTGGCGATCCCTCCTGAACGCCCTCATCCTTATGGGCTCCACCATTTTCATCCAGCACCCCGCAGCCTTCGTGGTCTCCATCGGGCTGTCCCGAATTTCGGCATCGCTTTCCCGCAGCCTGCGTACGATCCTTTTCATCCCTTCCATACTCACCGTTGTCGTAACCACAAAACTGTGGGTATACATCTACAATCCCCGCTACGGCCTTCTTTCCAAATTCCTGCGCCTTATCGGGCAGGGTGAGCTGGCTTCCCGTGCCTGGCTTTCGGATCCGGACACGGCTCTTGGCGCGGTGGTCTTCATCATGCTCTGGCAGGGCTTCGGTTGGGCCGTACTCTTCTACTATTCCGCCATCATGACTATGCCCAAGGAATTGGAGGAAGCCGCCACGGTTGATGGGGCAAGCTCGTTCCAGGTCTACTCGCGCATCGTCATCCCCTACCTTATGCCCATCATCAATTCGATCATAATCATAGCCATCATAGCCTCGCTCAAGGCCATGGAGACGGTGTTTCTCGCTACCAAGGGCGGACCCGGCGACCTGACCCAATTCATCGCAAATTACCTGTACCGGAAGGCCTTTGTGACAAACGAATTCGGTTACGCCAACGCTGTGTCTGTACTTTTCGTCCTCATAGCACTGGGGATGACCCTGGTGACCAACCGGCTTGCCCGTTCGTCGGGGATTGAACAATGAGACCCACACCCGTGAACCTGCGTCGTGCGGCACTTTATTTTTTCCTGATCCTACTGGCCGCGGTCCAGCTCTTTCCCCTTGTCTGGCTGGCGGACTTTTCGCTCATGCGGGACGGTGACCTCTTCGGTCCTGGCTTCCTCAGGCTGCCGAATCCGCCACAATGGATCAATTACGCGAAGGCTTGGACCGCCGGACGGATTCCCGTGTATTTGTTCAACAGCATATTGGTGGTGACCGCCTCGGTGGTCGTATCCGGTCTTGTCTCCTTCGCCGCCGCCTACGCCTGTACGCGCATGCGCTGGAAGGCCCGTGGCCTCGTCTATTCGCTGATCCTCCTCGGCATGACGATTCCCATCCACACAACCTTGCTGCCCAATTTCATCTGGTTCAATTTCTTCGGTCTGATAAATACGCGCATTGGCGTCATCATTCCCTATGTAGCCTTTACGATTTCCTTCAACACCCTGGTGTTCTCGGGCTTCATGGAAAACCTGCCGCGCTCGGTGGAGGAATCGGCCTTCATGGATGGCGCAGGCCTGCTCCGCATACTTTCGTCCATCGTCGCGCCCATGTGCTCCGGCGCCTGGGTGACAGTCGGAGTCATCAGCTTCCTCAACTGTTGGAACGAGTTCATCATGGCCAATACCTTCATCGCCAGCGAGAAACTGCGGACACTACCTTTTTCCATCATCAACTTCGAAGGACAGTATTCGTCCCAATACGCGGCCCAATTTGCCTGCATGACGCTGATCGCCCTGCCTCCCATCGTGCTGTTTTTCATCTTCAACCGCTGGGTGATGTCGGGCGTCACCGCCGGTTCAGTGAAGGGCTGAGACGGGTTGGCTCAGGGTGATTGACACTCAACGCGATTGGAACCCGTCTGTAAATCCTTAGGATCTACCCCCGAACCCTTGAGTAATTCCGCCTGGATGGTCAGACTGCACCGGCAGTCCAGCCTCCGCTTCGCTGGGCAATTCGGGTTTTGCAAGGGGCATCTGCATGGATTCACGGGAACGTGTACGGGCTGCGATTGAACACAGGAAATTGGACAGGATTCCCACGGATTTCTGGGCGACCACGGAAGTGCAGGAAGCCCTGTTCGCCCATTTCGGGATCGAGGAGGGGAAGGGCGGCTCATCACCCTGGATAGGCCTGAACGGTGGGGCTCTTTCGCGCGGAATCGAGGGCATCCTGAGGCTCTTCGAAATCCTCCACATCGACGGCATGTTCCATGTGCAGGCTCCGTACAAGGGACCGAAGAAGCGGGTGGAAGGCGATATCGAGTTCAACGAATGGGGCTTCGGCTACCGGAAAAAACCCTACGCGTACGGCACCTACAGCGAGCAGGTTGTTTTTCCATTGGCGGACGCGCAGACCGTACAGGACATCGCCGCGTATGCGTGGCCCGATCCGGATTGGTACGATTATGGAGCCCTGCCGGGGCTGATCGGGCGTTGCGGCGGCAGGGCGGTGACCATCGGGTACAGCGCCCAATTCACCTTCCATAATTACCTGCGAGGCCTGGAAACCTCCCTGATGGATACCTACCTGTCGGAGGATCTTACCCGCGAACTGCTAAGCCGGCTTTCGGATTTCTTCACCGAATACCACCGTCGCTGTTTCGAGGCTGCAGGGAAGCTCATCGATACGACCCAGGTGACCGACGATTGGGGCAGCCAGTCCGGCCCGATCGTGTCCCCCGACGTTTTCCGGACCTTCTACCGGGACCACACCAAGCGCGCCATCGACCTTGCCCATGGCTACGGCATCAAGGTGTTCCACCACGACGACGGGGATTGCCGCGCCTTCCTGCCCGACCTCGCCGAGATGGGAATCGAAGTGCTCAACCCCATCCAGTACCGCTGCGGCAACTGGGACCTGGTCCAACTAAAAAAGGACTACGGCCAAAAAATCTGTTTCCACAGCGGCGTGGACAACCAGGAAACCCTCCCCCTCGGCACGCCCGACACGGTGCGCGCGGAAGTCCGCCACCTGATCGACACCCTTGCCTCGAACGGAACGGGTTTCATCATCGGCCCCTGCCACAACCTGCAGCCAAACACGCCCCTCGGGAACATCATCGCGCTCTACGAGGAAGCCTGGTCGTACGGGGGCAGGTGATGGATCGGGAGTTCCAAACCTCCCGATGCCTTGCCAAATGGTTCTTCTACCTCAGCTTGTTGGAGAACACCAACAACTGCATGGAGCCGCCTATACCGTTCAGGACGATGTCCGCGTCGCCGTCGCCCTCAAGATCGGTGACGACCAGGCGGGCATCGATGACCGCGTCGGATTCCGCCATGCCCTGGATGTTGTTGGTGCCGATGCCGTTCTTGGCCTTGTCCAGGTCGACAATGCGGAATTTACCGGCGACGTTCTTATAGAAAAAGAGGGATTTGTCGTTGGTGTTGCCGCCGAGCACCAGGTCCAGCGCGCCGTCGCCATCGAAGTCGCCAAAGGCCAGGTCGCCGTTGAAGGCCGGGACGATGCAGTCCGCCGAATTGGGCACCCGGTCGTAGACCTGCCGCGCATCTTCCGCGAAGGTGCCGTCGCCCTTGCCCAGATAGATGCGGACAAAGCGTCCGCCGGCAGGGTCTTTCGGGGCACCGGTGCTGCCCAGCACGGCGATGTCCGTGTTGCCGTCGTTGTTCAGGTCCACCGTGGTGGCCGAACAATCGATGAGTGCCCTGAGCCCGTGATCCTGCAGGGTGCGGAAGGTACCGTCGCCGTTGCCCAGGCAGACTTCCACCAGGGGTTGCCCGTTGCGCTGGGTTTCGGGGATGCCCGAGTTGGCCTTGGAACCGGTATTGGCCTGGCCCCAGACCACCAGATCCATCTTGCCGTCCCGGTTGAAGTCTCCGGAAACGCTGGCTCCGCGCTGCACCTTGGGCAGGCCCGAGGCGCTCCTCTCGGGGTCCTTTTCCGTGTCCGCCGGTACGCCGGCCTGGGGGAAGCCCGGTTTCTGGAGGTAGCGGAATTTTCCCCCTCCCTGGTTGATGAATACGCCGGAGGTTTCCCAGTCCCGCTGGATCATCTGTCCCGCCGGGTCCGTACCGGACTCGATGCCCTTGGAGCCCGCGAAGGCTATATCCGAGTCTCCGTCCCCGTCCAGGTCCACGAGTTCCAGGATGCCCTTGGACCAACCCTGCGAATTGAAGAGTCCCAGCGTTTTCGCATCGGTCTTGTTGTCACCCTGAACCGTGGCGCCCCAGGCGCCTGCCACATCGGCAAAATCTTCAAGGGGAAGCTCGGGTCCAAGGTCTGCCAAGACGGAGAATTTTCCCCCGTCGTTGCGGAATACCTTGAAGAGTGCGGTATCCGCCGCCACTCCGGTGCGGCCGAACAGGACCACGTCGTTTTTGCCGTCGCCGTCCATGTCACCCAGCCGGAGGCAGACGCCCCGGTCCATCGAGGGAAGCCCATGGTCGGCTGTTTTCTTTGCGGCCTCGAAGCCACCTTCTTTTTTCTGCAGATAGATGAAGGTGGAGGGCGTGATGTTGGATTGCCCTGAAACGACCAGGTCTTTCAGGCCGTCGCCGTTCACGTCTCCCACGGCCAGGGAGCCGCCGGCAACACCGTTGTGCGCGGGGTAGGGGGTGTTTATGGTTCGGACAAATCCAAATTCTGTCTGTGCGCTTGCGGCCAGGCAAATGGATACGAAGATGGTCACGGTCAGTATGGATTTTTTCACGAAGACACCCTCCTTACAGGTTTGAGAAAGACCAAGCTAAAGGAAGACCAGGTTTAATAAAGACCACTGGCTTCCTAGTGGCTATTTGAGTATCGAACCCGGAACGCTTATAGTCAAATAGGGGTGTTACGAAGCTTAGTGTTCAGACAAAAATAAGGATCATGGTTACCAGAATCCAGATCGAACCAAACCGTGTCCGAGCTTTCATGCAGGACTCCTTCAGCCTACCTTTCCCGAAATCCTGCGCCTTGACACCTCAGGATTTTTTTCCCGTTCCCCGGAGTTCTTCCGCAGTTTTTCCCGCGTCCCCGAAGGCGTTCCACAAATCTCCTGAAAGCCAGTGTGGAGGGTTTGTCGCGCGTCCGTAATTCGAGCCCAGGTACATGGGGGAATTCCAGATTTTACCTTCCGGGGATTTGGGCACATCCGGGTGCAGGAGGTTGAAGAAGGCGATGACGACGCCCCTGGTTACACTGGCGTGCAGGTAATGGGTCGTGCCGTCCCCGTCCACCTGGATGACGATTCCGGCGTGGGTAATGCCGTCGTTGTATAACTTGCCGTCTTCGTTCCGGTCCCAGGTATTGGCCCAGAACACGATGTCACCGGGTTTTGGTATCCTGATCTCGTGGAGCGCGCCCCAGGCGGCCAGGCTGGAGTGCAGGCGCAGGACACCATTGCCCTGGTACTTGGAAAAATCCCGCTGAAGGTCGTAACCGGCACCCCAGTAGGTGGCGCTCACGGTGCCTATGCAGTCCAGCATGAACTCCCTGCCCCTGACGGTGACCCGCTCGTCCGGCTTCCGTCCCAGAAGTGTCCGGGCAGATTCCACCACGGATTCCCGCGTGCCCTCCACGAAAGCATCGTCCTTCGGGGAGCGCTCCGGGGTGATGGAGGTTCCGGGCTTTTTCACGTCCGCAACCACTGTCCCGTTGCCCTTCGGGGCCAGCGTCGCGCAGCCAGCGAAGATAAGCATCAAGGAACAAAGCGAGAAGAAAACCAATGGACCCGGGGTCGCGCTGACGAATACCAGATTCGATCGTGTTTCCATGACGCTATTCTAATCGACCCGGGCCGCCGCGTCCAATGGAGGTGCAGGGGCGTCGAAAACGAGTACTGGCCGTTCGTTGTAGTTGAAGCCCGATTCGAGTATCTGGTTTTCACCGGCCCTCAGGATGGTCCGCCTTATTCCGGCATCGGGGGCGCGGTATTCCAGGGTTCCGAACATGACCGACGCACCCTTGAACATGGTTTCCTCGATTACGGCGATGCTGCTGCGCGAGGGCAGCAGCCGGTCGCGCAGGTTGGGGAATTGGTTGCGCAGACCCGCGATTTCCATGCCCAGCCTGTCGAGCGCCGCCTGCTGTTGGGTCCAGGCCAGCTGAACGCGTGTGTCTCCATGTTCCGCTGTACGGCCATCCTTGATGAGTTTGCCCAGCTGTTCCAACTGCAGTTCTATCCTGTCCCATTCTTCCTGTTTTTCCCGGATGGCCGCCGCGGTAGCCCGGTAATCGAAAAGGAGCCGCGGCTCCACACCCACCGCAAGCCTCGTCACCGCTTCGTTGAAATTGCCCAGCTTCTTGCACCAGAAACTATCGCCCACCACCAGCTCGCTGGCGATGACTTCCGACCGCCGGCCGTTCAGGACGCAATGTCTGAAGGCAGTGACCCGGGAATGCATGATCGCCTCTTCCACCAGCACATTGCCCCGGCAGTTCACCGTGCAGCTTTCGATGTATTTGGCGAGAAGATCACCGCCGCAATCGATCCTGCCTTCTCCGTTGCCGTTTATGCCGGTCTTGAGGAGTATGCTGCCCGCTGCCTTGAGCGTTGCCTTCCCGACGCTGCTGGCCACCTGCAGGTCGCCACCGGCCTCGACGATGAAGCCATCGGCCACACTGCCTTCAACCACAACCGACCCATCGAAGCGGATGTTTCCGGTTTCGTAGTTCACATTTTTGATGGTGATTACCGATTCCACGAGTATCTTTCCGTCCGCGATCCTGACGTTGCCGTCGCAGTCGGCATGGAGTTTGTCCCGTTCCGGGGAGAGTACCGTGTTGGGTCCCGCCGCAAGTTGCACAACTTCGCTATCCGTACTGGCAGTTATGGCATCGCCAGTGACTTTTCTGCCGTCCACCGCCGCGACCGGTGGTTCCAGTTCCGCCAGAAGGTCGCCCTTGTGGCAATTTTCTATGAAATTGAGTTCCTTCAGGTTGATGCGGCCAAAGTCCATTTCGAGCCAGGGTTTGCCCCTGGTGGTGTTGAAATGATGGACGATGCGGTGGGACCGCCCTGAGACCGGATTGGTTCCGGCGGCTACCGGAACGGGTTTTCCGTAGGCTTGTCGGTCAAGAATGCCCTGGATGCAGTCCTTGTCGATGCCGTAGACGACCCCGGCGTGGTCCAGTTCCTCCAGGATATCCGACAACAGGGGTGGGGAGGCTCCCTTTTTGGGCGCCTGGATCGTGATCGAAGCCGACATCCCGTCGCTGGCAATATCGACGGAAACCGCGGATGCCAGATTCCGTCCCCCTGGCCACTCGACCAGGGGAATAGCCGTACCGCCTGCCGCTTCTATCAGATCCCGTATGGTCTTGGCGCTTACCCGCGGGATGCCCAGCAACTTCATCCGGTTCTCGATTTCCTCGGGATAGACCGGCATGCCCGTTCCCACCGGCGGGTAGACCGCAAGAAACGCCCAGCCCCTACGGTAGAAGAGATCGAATTTTCCGTTATCCGTCGAAGTCCTTGGCATGTCCGGAAGTATATCCCGTGGCGCCGCATTCGACCATCCGGCAGGATCAGGCTTTTTCCCGGCCGGTTTTTTCCAGATAGTAGTGATAGTCGCCCTCGAAGATCCTGAGGGCGCCGTGGTCTATCTCGAAGACCCGATTGGCCAGATGGCGCAGGAAGTAGCGGTCGTGGCTTACGATCATGATGGTGCCGTCGAAGGACTGTAGGGCTTCCAGGAGTATTTCCCGGCTTTGGATATCCAGGTGGTTCGTGGGCTCGTCGAGCACCAGGAAGTTGACCGGAACGGCGAGCATGCAGGCCAGCATGACGCGGCTTTTCTCGCCCCCCGATAAAATGGAGACTTTCTTGTCCGAATCGTCGCCGGAAAACTGGAAGGCCCCCAGTATGCCCTTGACTGCCCCCACCGATGCCAGCGGGATGCGGTCGGCGACTTCCTCGAAGATGGTACGCCTGGGGTCCAGCAGGTCCGAGGAATACTGGCTGAAATAACCCAGCCGGACGCTGCCACCCAGGATTGCGCTGCCTTCGGATGGCGGTGTCTGGCCGGTGATGACCTTGAGCAGGGTGGATTTCCCCGCGCCGTTTATGCCGGTCAGGGCGATGCGGTTGCCCCGATCCACCACTCCCGACAGGCCTGAAAAAACCTGATGCGTGCCACCGGAGGCTCTTGGCCAGGTTTTCGCCAGACCTTTCAGGACCACCACCTGGTCGCCTGAACGGGGGCAGGAAGCGAACTGGACCCTCATCGTCTTGGGGTCCGGCGGCACCACCACGCGCTCGATCTTATCCAGCGCCTTTATGCGGGACTGCACCAGCGAGGCGTGGGAAGCCCGGGCAGAGAACTTGGCGATGAATTCCTCGTCCTTGGCGAACATGGCCTGCTGGCGGTTGAAGGTGGCCACCAACTGTTCGCGCCTTATTTCCCGTTCCCGCAGATAAAAGTCATAGTCCCCTGTATACGAGGTGACCGTGCCCGAGGCGACCTCCGCAGTGCGGAAGCAGAGGCGTGTCATGAACTCCCGGTCGTGGCTGGTCATGACCAGGTCACCCTTGAAATCCTTGAGCCAGTCCTCCAGCCACACGATGGATTCCACGTCCAGATGGTTGGTCGGTTCGTCCATCAAGAGGACATCAGGGTTCAGGACCAGAATCTTCGCCAGGGCGATGCGCATCTTCCAGCCGCCGGAAAAATGTTCCGCCGGCTCTCCAAAGCGGTCGGGACCTATACCCAGGCCCGTCAGCACGGCCTCCGCCCTGGCTTCCAGGTTGTACCCGTCGCGGTGGAGGTATTCCGACTGGAGCGCGCCGTACCTGTCCATCTCGGCGTCGCTCAGGGGTTTGGCGGCGGGATCGGACATGCGGTGTTCCAGTTCTTCCAGTTGCTTGCCGATCTCGTACACCGCGCCGGCACCCGCCAGCGTTTCCGCAAGGGCGCTGCGGCCAGACATTTCCGCCACGTTCTGCGAGAAATAGCCTATGACCGTCCCCGGGTCGATGGAAAGCGCGCCCGCGTCGGGCTTTTCCTCTCCGGCTATTACCCTGAAAAGCGTGGTTTTTCCGGCTCCGTTCGGCCCTACCAGCCCGATCCTGTCACCGGGGCGTATGAGGAATTCGACGTTGTCCAGAATTATGCGTTCCCCGTAGGCGACACGGATGCCTGTCAGTTTGATCAATACACTGCTCCCAAAGGCGCGGAGCATAGCAGAACGGCGCTGTTTTGTCTTGCACAGGGGGCTTGTCATTCTCGCTTGCACCGGCACAGATTTTCGCCGATACTCAGTGCATGAATGCTATTTTATCAATGCTTGTTAGAATTCCTTTGGTAGCTTTTATCGGGTCCCTTGCCGCAGCCGCGCTCGTCGGTGGGGTTGCAAGCCTGTTGGCTGGTTGGCCGGGAACGATTATCTCCTTGATAGTGGTGTCCGGAGCGGGCCTCGCATGGCAGAAAATCCAGACGATTTTGGATGCCAGGAAGAAGCCTGAACCGGAAATGCCGGTCGGGACAGACGAACCGAAAGAAATTTCTCCCGATAGGTTGGATCCCCTTACCGGTTTGGCGAATATGAATGGCCTGAATGCCTGGTTCTCGGAAAAGGCCGCGCGGCTTGCACAGGATAATAAGGCAATCATTGTACTAGCTGCCGACCTGGCGGATTTCGATCAGCTCATCAAGGCCAGGGGCGAGGAAAAAGCCAATGCTGTCATCAAAGAGGTTGCCAGGCGCGTACTTCCCTTCGCCGGGGAAGACGGAATCGCAGCCAGGATCGAGGGCGATGAATTCGCGGCGATAGCCACGGTAGTACCAAACCATTCCCACGAATTGGCCGCCGAGATGGCCGGGAAACTCACCGAGATGATACAAAGACCCGTGGAATTACCCGATGGCGTCGTCTGGATTGGAGGATCGGTCGGAGCCGCAACGGGAAATCCGCTGGAAGGTCTGGCTGTTTTCGAGCGGTCGAAGAAGGCCTTGCAAAAAGCCAAGCAACTGGGGCGGGGGCATTATTTTGTGGATGCCATTGCACTGAAAAAAGACTGAGGAAGCTCTCGTCATGTTTGTGGATCCATGACTCCCAGGATACGCAGAATGGCCGGGAAATCTTTCCTGAAAAGGAACAGGCAAACCGGCTTGTCTTTAAGTATGGGTACGGCGTTGTTGAAGAAGGCCATTAATTCCGGCTTGAAACTTTCTCCGCCCCGTATCACAAGTACCAAGGGTTTCTTTTTCCTGCCGAAAACCGTCATCGCCCTGATGATGCCATCCCAATCCGAATCGGCCACCACACCTTCAGCCTCATCCTTACCGTAAAGGAGTCGTCCTAGCGGTTCGGCTCCAAAAAAGTTCTTTGCGCCATTTTGATCTACCAGACGGGCAAAACGGGACAACGAATAAGGCTTCTCGGTGGATACTGAACCGGCCAGCGCCACCCTGAGGGCCTGCAGGAATTCCTGGACACCGGCTTTTCCGAATCTGAGAAAAGAGCCCAAATCCAGATAGACCGATTCTTTATGCAAGTCGGCGAAGAGGCTTTCCACCAACTTGTTGGTTTCCCTGAAATCCGACTCCCCCAGATAATGGACTGCTCCCCGGCTGCCTCGGGCCCGTCGGACAGAACCCAATAATCTCGACGAGATGTCGATTAAAGCGACTCGTCTATATTTCCATGATGGCGTGGTTGGAAGCAGTTTGTGTGGAGGAGTTGCTTTTATCTGTCTGCCGCCTGTGTTCATTCGGCGAATATTTTCCGATTTGCCCTTAGGGACGGGTTGTTCAGGTAATGATTTTTGTATAGAGACAGCGATTGAGAGCGGGGAGGGCTCCGGAGCGCTCTCAGGAGCTTCTGGAGCGATTTTTTTTAGGTTGGTGACAGTATCATCGGTCAGGGCTTCCAGAGACGGTTCACTGGTCCCTGGTGTTTTCTCGATTCCGGTGGAGCTTTCTTTAAAATAATCGGAATTCGGATTCGACACGGCTGGTATCGCAGGCGCAGGGTTTCTGGAAACCGGTTTTGCCTCCGGTGTTGTTTTTAGGTCCTTCGTAGTCGGATACTTGCCTGCAGCGCTGAAATAATCTGCGGATATTTCCTGGAAATATTTTAGTACCTCAGGCCTTGGGGCTGCTTCCGGTAAAACCGCATGGGCAGCAGGCTTGGTTGCAGATTCAGCCGAAACCAGGGACGACGCAAGGGATTTTTCCACATCCTCGGTTTTTTTTCGGGCGGCTTTTAGGAATGCATTCACTTCCTCCATGAAATCCGCGCAATTCTGATATCTGTTTGCTGGTGTTTGTTGTATCGATTTGTTGATTATTCGTGATAACGCGTCCGGAATGTGCTTTTTTTCCAGTTCATCAGGAAGGTTGGCGGGGAAGGATCGGTCATGGACAGGTTGTGGGCCAGTCAATAACCATAGGAGAGTAATGCCGAGGGAGTATATATCGGCGCTTTTCCCTGTTTTGATACCAGACTTGGTTTCAGGCGCGAGAAAGGCTTTGGAGGCGGCATCCTCTGTACGGCTTTCCGGTAAAAGCTGATAAAGCAGGTGGTATCCTGGTGTTCGTAACCTGAAATTGTACTCGTGTTTGCCCCCTGCGACAATTTCGATGTTCTCCGGGGTCAGGCTACCAAATATCATCTGGCGTTCGTGTATGCGCTCGATCCCAGCTGCCAAATTCAGGATAGCCAGACAGGAAAGGGTCGGCTCCCGGGTGTCGTCTTTCAGGCGGTTCCCTGTAAGGGTTTCCTCACCATGATATTGCGACGAGATGAATAGCCGTTTGTTGAAGTATTCTATTTCGATAAAATCCGAGAATGCGTTGCCTTCAAAAGAATAGTAGCGCATGGATTCCAGCCGGAATTGTTCAAGTGGAACAGGAGAAGACAGCTCTTCCTTCACAAAGCGGATCAGGAATGTATGGGGAGAAAAAATGGCGCTTGCCAGCCAATGTTCAGTACATGAATCCTGGCCT
>CAXNJE010000032.1:0-25884 GCA_964202565.1 Breznakiellaceae bacterium
CCCACGAGCACCTGGAATTCCACGGCAGCCGCGAACAGTACCGGGATGACAAGGCCAACCTGTTCCGTGCCCTCGACCTGTTCCCCCACGAAAAGGCCCTGGACCGGCACGCAGGCGCGGGAGCCGGGCTTGTAAGCGTACCCGCCTTCGGGGTGGCCAACGCCGACGACGAGAGCGCCAGCTATTTCGCCGCCGCCACGAAGCGGCCGGTGTACACCTTCAGCGGCAAGGGCGCAAACGCGGACCTTTCCCTGCGATCGATCATCCCCACCGCTGTGGGCAATAGCTACGACATCCACGTCCGCGCGACTGGGCGAACCCTCACACTGCAGGATAGGCTGCCCGGAGCCTTCAATGCCCTGAACGTGATGGCCGCGCTGCTGGTGGTTTCCGGCTTGCTGGAAAAACCGGTCGAGGAACTCGCGCCCCTTGTTGGCCAACTCAGACCGGTCCGCGGCCGCATGAGCGTGGTAGATAGGGGCCAAAAGTTCGAGGTCCTCGTGGATTACGCCCATACCCCCTCGTCCTTCGAGACCGTACTGCCACCGCTGGAAAAGCGCGTCCACGCGCGCGGAGGCCGGCTGATCAGCCTTTTCGGGTCCGGCGGCGAGCGGGACCGCGAAAAACGCCCCCGGCAGGGACGCATCGCCGCCGACTGGTCCGACATCGTCGTACTCGCCGACGAGGACCCTCGCGGTGAGGACCCCATGGAACTGCTTGAGGAGATCGCCGCCGGTTGTCCTGAGAAAATGAGGGACAGCGAACTCTTCCTCATCCCCAACCGTCCCCTTGCCATCCGGAAGGCCTTTTCCCTGGCGAAAGATGGCGACCTTGTGCTGCTTTTGGGCAAGGGCCACGAAAACTCCATCATCTACAAGAACGAGACCCGTCCTTACGACGAGATAGCCGAAGCGGAAAAAGCCCTTGCAGAAGCGGGCTACGGAGACGCGAAATGAAAAAGACCATAGTAGTCCTCTACGGAGGAAGGTCGGGAGAGCACGAGGTATCCCTCGTCTCGGCCGCTTCCGTCGCCCGGAACCTGGACCCGGCGAAATACGAGGTACGCCTCATCGGTATAACCAAGGACGGGGCCTGGTACCTTCAGGACGATGGTGAAATGGAAAGATGCCGTGCCGGAGCGCCCTCCCTGAACCTTGCCGCCAAGGCCGAGCGCCGGGTGGCCGTGTTTCCCGGTGGCGGAAGCGAGACCGGTCTTGCCCTGACCCTGAACGCGGCGACCGTAAACGCCGGTTTCGTCCGTGGCGCGGCCGTCAATAAAGCCTCCACCGGTCCGGTCTACCTCCGCACCGACGCGGTGTTCCCCGTACTCCACGGCACCTTCGGCGAGGACGGTACCGTCCAGGGTCTACTGGAGATGGCCGGATTGGCCTACGTGGGCGCCGGCGTCCTGGGCAGCGCTGTGGGCATGGACAAGGACAAGGCCAAAGCCCTTTGGGTACACGCGGGCCTGCCGGTGGTTCCCTGGCTCTGCGTGCGCCCCCTCGAATGGGCCTCCAAGGACAAACGCCTGGCCATAATCGAAAAGGCCGAGCGGGACTTCCGCTACCCCCTCTTTGTAAAACCCTCCTGCGCGGGATCCTCGGTGGGCGCCTCCAAGGCCCCGGACAGGCAAGCGCTTGAACTGGCGGTCCCCCTCGCCTTCGAATGGGACGACAAGGTGCTGATCGAACCCTTTGTGGCCGCCCGCGAGATCGAATGTTCCGTTACGGGCAACGAGAGGCCCGATGCGTACACCCCGGGCGAGGTAGCCCCCACCCACGAATTTTACGACTACGAAGCCAAGTACGTGGACCCCAACGGGGCAGCCCTGCTCATTCCGGCCGAGATGGACGAGAACGGCCTGCGCACGGTACGGGAAATTGCCGTGAAGGCCTACCGGACAGCCGAATTGACGGGTCTTGCCCGGGTAGACTTCTTCGTGCGCAAGGATACGGGCGAGATCCTGCTCAATGAAGTGAATACCATGCCCGGTTTCACCACCATCAGCATGTTCCCCAAGATGTGCGAAGCCTCGGGACTCGCGTACGCGCCCCTGCTCGACCGCCTTATCGAACTGGCCGAGGAACGCCAGAAAGCGCGTTCCAAGCGCGATTATTCCCGCAAACCCATGTAGCAAGCAGGAGAAGCCATGACCGTCGCCTTTTATAAACTCCACGTATCCGGCGACGATTTTCTCCTGGTGGACCGCACGAAACCCGCCCACGAAACACTCCTGGCACGGCCGGAACTGCTGGGGGACCTATCCAGGTCCATCCTGGACAGGCGGCGCGGCGTGGGTGCTTCTGCCATCATTTTTACCGGCAGCCCCGCCCTCAGCAAGGCCCCTGGCCCCCGGGATACCCTGCCGGTGCGTATTTTCCGTCCCGACGGTTCGGAGGACTACAAGGGCGGCGATCAGTACCTCTGCATCGCGCGCTGGGCTTTTGATACCGGGCAACTCGCCGGCACAAGAATCAGGGTTTCCACTCCTTCCGGAGACCGCCTCATCGCGGTCGTCGACTCCCGAAGTTTTTCGCTCGAAATGGTGCCGCCCCGTTCCCTGGTCGATACGGACAGGGAATTGGACCACGGATCCGCAAGGGATGCACGGTTGGACCTGGTGTTGGATGGAATACCCGCGACAGCCTGGCTGGTAGGTTTCGGGCGCCCCTACGCGGTAGTCATAAGGACCGAGCCGGAGCCCAAAATCAGGCGCCTACGCGCCGCGCTTTCCGTGGCTGTGCCCGAGGCCTGCGTCGTCGTCCTCAGTTCCGCGGGAAGGGACCTGGTCCGCTTCGTAGCCCCGGAAAGCGCCGACCGGGTGGAAGCCTCCGCGGCGGCGCTGGTCGCGGCCATTTTCTCGGGCCGTACCGACGAGGAAGCCGCCGCCGAATGGCGCGGCCGCGGACCTGCGGCTGCCTTCGCGGATTTCGGCGCTCCCGGAACAACGCCATCGGACTCCATAGACTCTGGACCGGCGGTACTCATCGACCGGGGCCGTTTCTATGCGGATTGGAAGCAAAGGGACCGCATCCTGGTCACCGGCAACGCGGAATACGCCTTCGAGGGTAATTTCGACTATTGATGAAATTCAAAAATCAGGAATTTTTGAATTTCATCTTGCAGTATTCTCACAATCTTTTATAATATAATGATTTGTAAAAATACTGCGGATCAGGTTGCCCTTTCAAAACAAGTTTTGTAAGAGGCTCTGCCTTTATTTTCCTACCAGCGGTTTTTCACTTTTTCAGCAAAACCGGGAATATCCTTGAACTCCATCACCAAGCCATCATCCAGAACCACTCGGCCCGAAAATTTGCCAAATAGCTGGTGCTGTACCGAAGAATAGATGAGCATATTCATATTGGCGGACCTGTCCAAGTTGGGAGTCAGGGTCATATCCAGCCGTCCGTCGTCGCTGGTGAAGTGCCAGGGCGCCAGCCAATCCCGGGGGTTGATGCGGAAGGTGACGGCTCCCAGCTTGTGCAGGCGACCATCCACAAACAGGGCGTTCTCGGTAGCCGCGCTTGTATCGCCGAAGCCATAACCCACGTTGATGCCGAACATTTTCCCGTCCACCATCCAGGAAGCGGATGCCCAGTACCAGATATCGCCATACGGCCAGACCCCGCGACCCCAATCGAACACCCCGAAGGCCTCGCCCTTGGGAAAGATCAGTTCCGCATCCCCAAACTGCATGACACCCTCGGCCGCAAGGCAGTTCACCTTCCTGTTGTAATAAAAGGCAGACGGTTTCTTTCTCCAGGGAGTCGCGGTGACTATGGAATCGGCACCGGGTCTCTCGTTGAGGACGAGCACTCCACGCAGGCCGCTACCGTGTCCGAAGCCGGGAAAATCCAGCTTGAGCACCCGGGCACCGCCCTCCATCAGGGAAAAGGAGATCGATCCGCTTTTGTGCCGGACCTTCACGTCCCCTTTCTCGCTCGAGCCCGGCAAGGACAGGGAACCCAGGGGAAACGGGATCGTGAAAGTTTCGGTGGTATGGTTGCCTTCATTGAAGTCAAGCACTGTAACAGAGACGATGCCTATGTAGCCGTTATCAGCAACGGTGAACGCAACCCCAAAATCCTGGGAAAGGACACAATAGTAGTCCCATTCCTTGATCCTGCGCAGGGGAGCGCCCACCACTGACCTGTCGTACACAAGCAAGGGCTTGCGGGCCCAACCGGGCTCGCGCAAGCGTCCGCGGGGATCAAGAAGAGGCCCCGCCTCGGTTATTTCGTGTTGGACCACGAAACGTTTACCTGATTTCCGCCTCGGTCGCCTTTTGCCATACTTGGCTCTTGCCAATACCGAGCCCTATCTCTCCACGCATTTCCAGGCTGTCCTTCATGTATTTCTTACCGTCGGCCTTCCGGAAAGTGATCTTGCACTGGTAGAAATCTCCCTTTTTGGGGTCCACGATATTTCCGCCGCTCCACTCGCCGGGTTTGCCCATCTTGAGTCCGTAGATCCAGGGAGTACCGACTACGCGCATCTTGTTGACTTCGCCCTTGACGGGAAAATTCTTGTACGAGGGCTTGGCAGCCGTCGCGATGGTGGAATCATCCTTGCCCACTATCTTGAGGATCTCGCCGTATAAAACTCCGCCCTTATCGTATATGCGCCAAAAAGCGGTCGCTTCTCCCGTCACATCGTCAACGCTCTTCCACAAACCCTCGACAGGGTCTGCCGCGAAAGCGAAAGTCGCCGACAGCATGGCGACGAGAACAAATAGAATGCTCTTCCTGGACATAGATCCTCCAAAACCCGATTTCACCCCGCATCAGATCGGGGTGTGCCGATTGCCCCACATTCCGCGTCAGGGCGATCCTATCAACAGCGCCACGACCGATATCACAACCGAGACGCTAATGCCTAATCCACCGCTTATTATGAGATTGTTGCCCAGCTCTGATTCGCCGCCGGATACCTGATAAAGCCCGAAACCCTGCGCACCCAAACCAGCGAGCGCGATTAGGGCGGAGGACCCCAAACCAATATTTTTCAGGGAAATGGCTCGCTTATAGGGCTTAAAGTCGGGTTGGGGAAGGATTGGAACGGATTCCGGCGCCCAGGCTGGTCCGGCGGCTTCTTCCGGAACGGCCAGGGGAAGGGCCAGCGGAGAGCTCTCCGGGGCGGGAACCTGCGTCGAGCCCTTGAAAGCGTTCTCTATCCAGAAGGCCTTGACGGCTTCGTCGACGGTGCGCCGCTCCACGATGGGCAAGGATCGGGAAAGGTCGATGGAGACGAGTTGGTCGGCCTTGATGGTGACCGTTCCCGATGTAGGGGCGATTCCGGCGTTTGCCAGGGTTTCGGGCCAAAGCGGTGCGACTTCTACTTCTCCGGAGAAACAATAGATTTCGGCGCGGGGCCCCAAGGCTGCCGCTCCGCTGTCCATGGGTTTTATGACCATGTCGAAACCAAAATCCGTCCCCCGTACACCGGCAACGGTCGCACCGGACCGGATCGAGAAGCTTTCCTTGCCCGACAGCTTGGCCACTTTGGCGCGAAGGCGGCCGTAAACCAGGCTCAGCATGACAGTTTCGTCCCCAGTTCCCATGCCCTGGATAAGGAAGGAGCTGTTTTCGGCCAGTTTGAGCACGGTCCCCTTGGGTAAGATCTGTATTTCAACGAGTGTTGCCGAGCCGGTCTGTATCAGATCGCCCTTTTGCAGGCGATAGCCCAGAACGTCGTTTTGGTAGGTCTGAAAGGTTTGAGCCTCACCGTCGCGCACAATGGTGAATTCGCGGCCTTCGGCGAAGACAATTTCACCATAAGAGGGAGCTTGGGAATAAACGGCACCCGCGAGGGCACACAGGATCGCGCCTGCAACAAGGGTTACGCGAAACGAAGTTCCGATCATGAGGTCTACTATACTACCTGACTTGCAAGACCGCAATGTCCGTACCATATTTCTCTCATTGGGGAGTATGAAAGGATTCGATGCTGTGTCATAAATATATCTTTGAAAGAATACCAATGCCGGAGTATTATTGATTCGCATGGAACAATTGGTAAACGAGATCCGCGTGGGTTATGCCGACAGGATCGTAAACGAACTATTGGCCGCTCCCCGTCCGACCTTGGATACCGTATATCTCCGCCGTTTTACCCAGGGAGAGGAATTTTTTCTTGAATTGACAAAACCCTATACGGTCCCGAAACTCCCGATACACCATGATGTGCGTCAAAGTGTGCCCCGGGCGGATTACATGAACGGTATCCGCGACTGGGTAGGCAGCTGTCTGGCGGTTGCCCCGAATTTCTTTTCGGACCTGACGTATTTCTTTGACCCCGGCGAGGTCCTGAAACCCTGCTTTTACCGCTTGTACCGAATCGGCGACGATTATTACCTGTATCTGCTCCGTGTCGACCTGTCCTTCAGACCCATGGAGGCTGACGTCCTCGAGCGGGGTTCCAACGACCAGACAGCAGCCTTCAGTTCCCGCCGCCTGTATATGGAAAGCGATTTCATACCCCTCACTTCGGTGCTCTCCGAGTTGGGCAAGGTCATTTCCTTCGTTGTCAAGCAGACAGTATCCCAAACCTGGATAGGCGAGACCGGCAAGGGTTACCTGATCCGCGGTATCTGGATGGACGCGGAGCTGAGCAAATTCTTTTCAAAACTCTTTTTACCCTCCGGAAAGCGGAGTTATCCCTTCTACCCCTTCACCTGCCGTTACAAGACCCTCTGCATGACCATCCTGGACCCGCTCTCCGAGTCGCGCAGGAACCTGTTGCCCTATCTGCACCGTGCTCTGGGTTTGCTTGTACCTGAAATGGAAGCGATACAGCAGGCACTCAAGTCGGTGGCTTTCGACGAGGATTTGCCGAAATTCCAGGAATTGAAGGCTAAAGTACCGGAACAACTCCTGAAACCCTGGGCTGGGGTACAAATAGACGCATACCTTAACGGGAATGATCAGAAGGAGTTTGCAGTTGAGTTCTGATCCGGAAAACAACGGGTCCCCCTCGCCGCGATCGCCGTCCTCCCCCGCCCAGGCATCCTTCGCGGGCGTCAGGGTTGTCGTCATGGGGCTGGGCCTGCACGGCGGCGGACTCGAAGCGGCCCGCTACCTGGCAATATCTGGGGCTGAAGTTACCGTAACCGACCTTCGGGACGAGAAAACCCTGGCGCCATCCATCGCCAAACTGGAAGGCTTGCCCCTGCGCTACGTTCTGGGCCGTCATGAAATGGATGATTTCTCCTCCGCGGATATGGTGGTGAAAAACCCTGCGGTAAGGCCCGACTCGCCTTTCCTCGCAGCCGCCCGGCGCATCGAGACGGACCTGTCCATATTTCTGGATGCCTGTCCTGCCAGAATTTGCGCTATTACCGGTTCAAAGGGGAAATCAGGCACTTCATCGGCCATTTACTGGGTTTTAAGGCGCGCCGGCCGCCGGGCTTTCCTGGGAGGCAACATCACCGTCTCGCCCCTGGCATTCCTGGAAGGTCTGCTTCCGGGTGACGAGGTCGTCCTGGAGCTGTCAAGCTGGCAATTGGGCGACTTGCGGGGCCGCCTTCGTTCTGACGGTACCCCCCTGCTGAAACCCCGGGTAGCGGTGATTACGGCCATCATGAGCGACCACCAGGACCGGTACGGTTCGATGGAGGCCTACGTCGCGGACAAACGCCTTATCTATGCCGGTCAGGACCAAGCCGACGCCACCATAGTCGAAAACGACCCCTGGGGCCGTTCATTCGCCGCCGAAACCAGGGGCCGGGTGCTTTTCTACTCCGCTTCGCCCCTTCCCCCCGGCATGGCCGGTGGCTGGCTGGAACCGGGCAATGCCTGCCGGGGAATGGCCCTCGTCCAAGGTACTGCTTCCTCAGACAGGATTCCTGTCGAATTGGTACCCTCCCGGGTGCTGACCCCCGGTTCGCATCAGAAAAAAAACCTCCTCGCCGCCTCCCTGGCCCTCCTGGAGCTCGGTCTGGATGCACAGGCCATCCGGACGGGTTTGGAAAGCTATCCCGGCATCGAGCACAGGCTGGAATTCTTCCACGAGGCGAAAGGCGTAAGGTACTACAACGATTCGGCCGCCACCATACCGGAAGCCGCCGCCGCCGCGATTGACGCCTTCGAAACGCCTCCCATCCTGGTAACCGGGGGTACCGACAAGGCCCTGGACTTCACTCCCCTCGCCCTTGCGGCCAAAAGGGCAAAAAACATCATCCTGCTTGCCGGAACGGGAAGCGCGAAGCTGGCAACCCTGCTGGATGCGACGGGCGTGGACTACCAAGGCCCCTTCGACAGGCTTGAGACAGCGGTGCGCACTGCCGTCGCAGCCGCGCGACCCGGCGACCTCGTGGTCCTTTCACCCGGCTGCACCTCGTTCGGCATGTTCCTGAACGAGTTCGACCGCGGCACGAAGTGGAAAAAAGCCATAACCGAAGCCACGGCCCAAGGCTGAAAGGTGGACCTGGAAGCCCTGCGGGAACGGTCCCGAATGTTCAGGGAAATCCGCGCGTTTTTTGATGCCCGGGGCTACCTGGAAACCGATACGCCCGTGTTGGCACCCTCGCTCATCCCGGAAACCTGCCTGGAAGTGTTCCGTACCGAGTATCTGGCCCCCGAAGGATCCCGGAGCCGACCGTCTTCAGTGCCTTATTGGCTGGTTCCCTCACCCGAGCTGTGGATGAAGCGGCTCTTGGCTCAGCACAAGACAAGTATATATCAAATATGCAAATGTTTCCGAAACGGCGAATCCACCGGACGCCTGCACAGCCCCGAATTCACCATGCTGGAATACTACACGGTGGGTGTGGACTACGAGGAATCCCTACGGATCACCGAAGGACTGTTCCGTGCGGTACTCCCGCCGGATGCTCCCTCAACCATCAAGCCACCCTTCCGGCGGATGGAAATGGACGAGGCGTTTTCACTGTACGCGGGTTTTCCGCTGTACGGGACGGTATTCCCAAACGGCGACGCGGAGACCAGGGACACGAAAACCTACGACTTTGAACGCGGTGCGGCAAACCTCCAGCGGGAAGCCCTTCGGCTCGGCCTGGAACCTCCGCCCGGACTTGGGCTCGCCGACCTGTACAACCTCATCTTCGTGCACGCGGTGGAACCGAGGCTGCCCAGGGACCGGCCGGTGGTCCTGATGGATTATCCCGCTTTCGTCCCCTGCCTGGCGAGGGACCGGAACACGCGCTCGAAGGAACGATGGGAACTGTACGTGAGCGGCCTCGAGCTGGCCAATTGCTATACCGAGGAAACCCGGCCGGAAAAGGTGAAGGCCTATTTCGAAACCGAGGGCGCCGAAAAAGCCGCATCAGCCCTGGTACCCCACGCGACCGATCCGGATTACTGGAGAATATTCACGGGCACCGGCTTCCCCGCCTGTTCCGGGGTCGCAATGGGACTGGACCGGCTCATCATGGTGTGCGAAGGCAAGGCCTCCATCGATTCGGTCCTTCCTTTCCCCATGTCCTGATACCTTGGGAATATTTTTCCCTATGGCACTGCATTTTTTTCTCATATATACTGTATGAGTGACTGATGGAAACAAGCAATTTTTATATCAGAAATGATTTACATCTGACTTAGAATCATGGCACGATTATTGCTAATTCTACTGAGTACTTTACACCGAATACGTTTTTTCCAAAGGAGTCGAGCATGAAAAGGAAAATGCCGGGAATACAATTGGCCCGCCGGATCTCGTTGGGGATAATCCTCGCTGTAGTCACCGTCATGACGGTGCTTCACCAATTGTTGAAGGACATACCGTCCATCGACGCGATTTGCCCTTTCGGCGGGCTTGAAACCCTGTATAAGCTCGTGGCCGGCGGCGAACTGATCCGAAAGATAGAGCCCTCGAACATCGTCATGCTCGTCCTGATAGTCATCCTGGGCATAGTGCTGTCGCGTTTCTTTTGCGGCTGGATTTGCGCCTTCGGCGCCCTGCAGGGCATTTTTGGAAGCCTGGGCCGAAAGATATTCAAAAAGCGTCTCATGGTACCCCAGAAGCTGGACTCGGTACTCCGCTGGTTCAAGTACGTCGTGCTTGTGGCTGTCCTCGCCGGTTCCTGGATTACCGGTACCCTCATAATCCGCCCCTACGACCCCTGGGCTGCATACGGTCACTTATCCGCCGGTCTTGGGGCGGTCTGGGCAGAATTCGCCATCGGCTTCATCATCCTGGTCCTCTCCATGCTCCTTTCCATGCTCTACGAACGGGCTTTCTGCAAGTACGTCTGCCCGCTGGGCGCCTTCAACGCCATCCTCTCGCGGATTCCGCTGTTCAGGATCAAGCGCGAAGCCTCAACCTGCATATCCTGCAGCCTGTGCGACCGTGCCTGCCCCATGAACATCGACGTCATGAAACCCGATGCCGTCAACTCGGCCGAGTGTATCGCCTGCTTTGAATGCGTCAGCGCCTGTCCCACGAAAAAAGGCACCCTGAAAACCTTCCTGGCCGGCAAACCTGTCAGAATGGGCATCATTGTCCTGATCGGGCTGGGACTCTATGTCGGCACGCTCGGCATCGGTCGCATTACCGGTCTGGTAAGATACAACCCCATACCTCTCAGCCAAAGGGCGGCGGAAGGGGGCCTCATGATCGAGGACATCAAAGGCTCATCGACCTGGGGTGAGATTGCCGACTCCTTCGGCGTGGAACTCGAACGCCTGTATCGGGAAGCCGGAGTAGATGGATCCAAGGTGCCGCCTGAAACCAGAATCAAGGACACGGGAACGCTTATAGGAGTCAAGGATTTCGAGGCGGATACGGCGCGTTTCGCATTGGCTGAGATACTGGGCATACCCTACGCGGGCGAGCACGGAACCGCGGAACCCAAGCCTGCTGAAGCGGGTACCACCGAACCGGTGCCAACGGCCGAACCAACCCCTGCTGCCAAATCCAGTACTACTGAACCCGCCCCTGCGGCCAAAGCTGCAACCACAGCGGTAAACGCGGCACCCAAGGCACCGGCCGATTTCGCCCTCGAAGGCATGATGACCATAAAGGAAATCGCGGCCGAGCTCGGTTGGACCACCGACCAGGTCATAGGGAAGCTGGGTCTGCCCGCCAACATTCCCTTGGACAAGGGTCTGCGGGACCTGAAAGACGAATATGGCTTCTCGATGCCTGCCCTGAAAACCCGCATACTCGAATAGGAATAAGACCAGATAAGGAAACGACAAGATTAAAACCGTGCCGCCCCCGCAAATACGGGGGCGGCATTATTTTTGGTGAGGGAAGGTCCCGTTCAGCTTACCTTGAAGCGGACCGAGAACGAGGCACCGCCATCTGGTGCGGAATTGCCGTACTCGAAACTGCCGCCTATCTGTTCCGCCAGGGAACGGACGAGCAGGAAACCGAAACCGCTGGACCGCGTGGGTTCAAGACCTTCCGGCAGGCCCACACCGTTATCGGATACACAGATCAGGGCCGTAGAGTCGCTTTCCCGGACCAGGGAAACGGATATGATTCCCGATCGTTCGTCGGGGAAGGCGTATTTGAAGGCGTTTGTGAGAAGTTCGTTCACAATGATGCCCAGCGGGAACATGACCGCCGAACCCAGGGGGAAATCGGCGAATTCCTGTTCTACGCGGACCCTCGAAAGGGAAGGGAATTGGGAGATGATTTCCTCCAACAGCTGGGAAAGGTAGTCCGCGGCCGAAACGGTCCTGAAATCCTTGGACCGGTATAGCTTGTCGTAGATGATCATCATGCTCACTACCCGGCTGCGCGCCTCTTCCAACGCAGTACCCGCTGCGCTGTCATCCATGCGTGAAGCCTGAAGCGAAAGGAGCGCTGCAATTACGCTCATATTGTTCTTGATGCGGTGGTGTACTTCCTTCAGAAGCAAATCCTTGTCCTTGAGCAGGTCCCTGATACGATCCTCGGATCTTTTACGTTCGCTTATATCCTTGGTTATGTGGACGGAACCCACAATCCGGCCGTCACCGTTCCTCAGCGGATCCACCGTCACCTCGAACCAGCGATCGCCGGACTGGAACATCCAGCTCTCATGGGAAAAGGACCGCTTCATCCTGAGGTAAGGACAGTCATCGGGTCGCAATTTGCAACCGTGCATGAGTTCATAGCACAGGCAACCGTCCATCCCTGATTTTGGAATTCCGGTAATCCTTTCGGAAGCGGAATTGAATTTCAGAATCTTGCCGTCCAGATCCAGAAGCCAGACAGCGTCGCTCATGGCCTCGAAGGTCTGGCCCCATAATTGTTCTGCCTCCCGCCGGGCTTCCTGGGCCAGGACCTCACCACTCATGTCGACGATGGCCAGAAGCAGATGCGCCCCTTCGTTCATCCTGCGGCCGGTACAGCGCACGGCAAGGGGGCCATCCTTGGCCTCAATCGACAACTCCAGGCTTTTTCCATCTGGCTGACGGTAGAAAGCACTGTAACGTCCCAGAAATACGGAGCGGTCGCCTGGAACGATGCAATTTGCGAATGAGTTTCCGGCGAGCTCACCGGGAAACCCGGTCATGTCAAGAAAGGTCTGATTCGCCTTCAATATGGTTCCGCCCGCTTCAAGGGTCAGGTACCCCACCGGGGACTGGTTGTAGAGCCGGGCATAGCTATCGCGGGCCAGTTCCAGTTCGACCCGGGATTGGCGCAGTTCCTCATTCTGTATCTCCAGCTCCGCCTGGTGCATGCGCAGATCCTGTACGAGCCGCTTGATCCCTATCTGGTCGAACTTCGGTACGTCCGTGGGCGAGGCTGAAAGGACCGCCTCGGCACGAAGACGCAATGAAGCGAACTGGTCGTCGCTCTTATTCTTCATCCCTACTCCCCACAAGCTTCTTCTCCAGCCCGACTTGCTCGCTTATATCCAGGCAAAACCCTATATATCCGATAAATTCGTTGTTCTCGTCGTAGCGGGGATGTCCCTCATCACTCAGCCAGCGGTATCCGCCGTCAGCATGCCGCAACCGGTATCGCATTAGAAATGAGGTTCTTGCATCGAAAGCGCCAACATAGGTTTTGAAACAGAAGTCCAGATCCTCCGGGTGGACGCCGGAAACCCAGCCGTTCCCCATTTCCTGCTCCATGGTCCTGCCGGTATAATCCAGCCAGGTCTTGTTGAACCAGTTGCAGCCCTTGTCCAATCCCGACATCCAGACCAGGAAAGGTGCGTTGTCCGAAACCGCCTTGAAGCGTTCGCGGGATTCGCGGAAGGCCGCTTCGGTGGCCTTGACCTCCGTCGTCTCGGTAAAGGTGACCACCGTTCCGGAAAAAGTCTTTGGTCCCACCGTATAAGGTACCGCGCGCATCAGGAACCAGCGCTGATCAGAAGTCTGGACCTCAATGACGACGGGCTGGTGGGTGTTCTGGCACTTACGGATGTAATCCACCGGGTCGATGCCCACCAAGTAGTGGGAAATATGCGTTATGGGACGGCCGATGTCGGAATCCAGCAATTTGAAGATGGTGGCCACCTGGGGGGAGAACCGTCGTATCTCAAGATTCTCGTCCAGCAGCAATTTTCCCACATGTGTAGCGGTGAGAAGGTTATCCACGTCGTTGTGGAGTTCCGTCAGCTCTATGATCTTGGAATGGTACTCGGCGTTGACGGTGAACAGTTCCTCGTTGGTGGATTGCAGTTCCTCGTTGGTGGACTGCAGTTCCTCGTTGCTCGCCAGAAGCTCCTCGTTGGTGGCCTGGAGTTCCTCGTTGGAGGTTTCCAGCTCTTCGATGGTGGCCTGCAGGTTTTCACTGGAGAACTGCAATTCCTGTTCCAGGTCGCGGAGCCTCTGCTCGGATTCCTTCGACAGGTCCCAGGTGAGTACCGCCCCCGCAACCTCGGTACTTTCGCTGCGGCTCTTTTCCAGGATGAGCACGGCCACCAGGGCTTCCTGCCCTTTTTTTATGGGAAGGGGACGGATGCGCAGATCCACATTCTTTTCCGCTTCCCCTATCTTCATATGGATATTGGAGAAACGCAGTTCCTTGCCTTCCCGGAACACTTTCTGGATACCCGTGGCCAGGGGTACGGCAATTTCCTTTACCGCCATCTTGGTGATATCCGCGGTCAGCTTCCCGGACGGCACCTTCAAGTAGCCATCGGTATCGCCCAGGATATGCAGGGGTTCCATCTGCTCGTTCACCACCAAGGTAAGGGGCAGGATATCGGTGGCAAGGGACTCCATCAGGCGTTCCAGGACCCGCTCCTCGTCGTGGGCCCGATACGTGCGGCGCAGGGTCGAATAGTGGTCCTTCAACCCCCGGGCACGGGTATCGGTGGCACCCGCCGAAGGCGATGGATCGGGAATTACCCTCGAATTGCCCTTGGAACGGTACAGTTTGTATTTGGCGTCCAGAAGTTCGAAGTAATCCGCCGACTCACCGGTGGTCTCGCTGGTTCCCAGAAATAGGATGCCTCCGGGCAACAGGGAGAAATTAAAGAAATCCAACACCTTCCGCTGCAGGTTGGGTTGCAGGTAGATCAGCACATTCCGGCAGCTGATAAGGTCTATATTGGTAAAGGGCGGATCCTTTATCAGGTTATGCTGGGCAAAAACCACCATCTCCCGGATGGTACGGGAAATCTGGAAGGAATCGTTCTTTTTCGTAAAATACCGGGCAAGATACCGGGGGGAAAGGTCCGCGGCCACGCTTTCCGGGTACACCCCCGCAGCGGCGTAGTGGATGGCATCCCGGTCTATGTCGGTGGCAAAGATCTTCACGTCCCGGCGTACATTCAGCTCATCCATACACTCCCGCACAAGGATTGCCAGGCTGTACGCCTCCTCGCCGGTGGAGCAGGCGGAAACCCAGAAGCGCAGGTCCCTGCCTTCCGACCTGCGGATGAGGTCGGGCAGGAAGGAGCCTGCAAGCCGTTCGAAGGCACTCAGATCGCGGAAAAAACTGGTGACGCCGATAAGCAATTCCCTGAAAAGGGAAGTCACCTCGCCCGGGTAGTTGCCCAGGTAGGCGACATAATCCGAAATGGTGTTGGCCTGGTTGACCGTCATGCGCCGCTCTATGCGCCGGCTTACCGTACTGGGCTTGTAGAAGGTGAAATCCACCTTGCACTTTTCCCTCAGCAGGGAAAATATGCGGACCAGCCCGTCCTCCTCGGAGAGCATCGAGTCCGGGCGGGTGGCTATGACCGCGTAGGGACGCTTTATGAAGGACAGGAGCTGGCCGGGCATCTTGGAGGCAGGCAGGATGAAGTCGGACAGGCCTGTGGAGATGGCAGAACGGGGCATGCCGTCAAACCTGGCGCTCTCCTCGTCCTGCACCATCACCATGCCGCCGTTTTCCTTGATGGTACGCACGCCGCGCATGCCGTCGGAACCGGTCCCGGACAGGATGATGCCGATGGCCTTCTCGCCCTGGTCCTCCGCCAGGGACCGCAGGAACACGTCGATGGGCAGGTTTATGCCCCGGGAATGGTCCTGCTCGCTAAGAAGCAATTTACCGTGAAAGATGCTCAGGTTTTTCTTGGGCGGTATCAGGTAGACATTGTTCGGCATGACGGAGAGGCCATCTTCCGCCCGGTGGACGCTCATGGTCGTCTTTTTCGACAACAACTCGACCATCAGGCTTTTATAGTCCGGTGAAAGGTGCTGGATGACGACAAAACCCAGCCCGGAATTCGGGGGCATGTTGGTAAAGAATTCGTCGATGGCCTCCAAGCCGCCGGCGGAGGCACCGATAGCCACGTAATAGGCGGGTTCGGAGGGGATTTCAGGTACCGGTACAGACGGGGAAACTGCCGAAAGGCCCATAGCTGCATCACTCATAAGTCCACCCTTTCCCGCTACCGGGATTCAGTATCGAACTCTGGTGATATAGTATCCTTTTTAAAGAAATTCAACAAGTTTTTCAGCGAAGAACTTCAGTGGAACCCCGTTCGTCAAAATCCATACGGAACTCGGGCAGGAATTCCATACCGGTGCCTATGAGCGTCTCACCCTTCAGGCGGTAACTCACCGTTTTGAGTTGGTTCACCATGTCCAGGAGTTCCCGCTTCATATCGATAAAATTCATGGTTATAAGAATTTCAGTATCCAACTCCGTCTGGCCACCCACCAGCACCGCTGCCTCTGCCTTTCCATCCGCCCACGGGCGGCCCTCGCCGTAAAGCTTGTACGCCAGGGAACGGAATTCCACGGGAAAGCCGTTGGGATTCTCCAGGCTAAGGGTAAGTTTGAGGGTCGTGTTTATCAGCACCGACCTGAGTATCTTGATGCTTTTAATGCTGACCCTGGGCTCCCGGATAACGGGAAAACGGTCGTCCAGCTGGACTGATACCTCGCGCTTGCTTCCATCCCCGGCCAGGAAAACCAGGTCTGCCCGAAAAATCCACCCCAGATCGGTACGCTCGCCTATGACCAGGCCCGCATCTTCCAGATCCTGCAGGTTGAAATCCAGTTCCAGGGGTATGCTCAGGGTTGCCCCGGGGGCAAGCACCCGTTCCTGGGCGGACAAATCCGGGATCAGGGCATCCAAAACCGTTTCGCTGCCTTCCACGCTGAAGACGGGCAGCAAGGATTCGAGCACCAGATCGCGGGTCCCCGGATTGTAGGCCTCCACGACACAGGATGCCCGAAGGTCGTACAGGCTGAGGGCAATTACGCGGGCTCCGGTAAGGGCGGTGAGGGGGTCGGGATCGGGTGCCGGCGGTTCCGGGATGATCACGGGTTCCGGCGCGGGGATTTCCACAACCTGAGGAGGATCGGGCACAGGTGCCGGAACAACGGGTTTGGTCGCACATGCGAGCAGGAGTCCAAGGGAAAATACGCCCAGGCATCCTGTCAAGCCAAGGGTTCGAACGAGGCCGGTGCATCCAATCCTGAAAATCATCTGATACCTTCCCCCAACAAGATGCATGCAGGTATTATGTGTCCTTTACGAGTCCTTTTCCACCATTTCGCTGGTCGAATAAAAGCGGATTTTCGGATTGTTCTTCTTGACGTAATTCATGCTCCAGGCGTTTTCCGTCATGAAAATGTAGGTACCCCGGATATCCACCAGAATGCGGGCGGAATTCTCGTCCGCGAAGGCTTCCAGGTCCTTTTTGTCGTCCGCCCCGATCCAGTGGGCCACCGTGAAATCTATGGGTTCGTAGCGGCAACCGGCGCCGTATTCGAATTCCAGACGTGACTGGAGGACGTCCAGCTGGAGTCGGCCGACCACACCAAGGACGCGTACGTTCGGCCTGTGGGGCTTTGAGAATATCTGAACCACCCCTTCCTCCGCCAATTGGTTAAGCCCCTTGTGGAACTGCTTTTCCTTGAGCGGGTTGGTGTTGGCGATTATATGGAAAATCTGGGGGGCGAAACTGGGAATCCCCTTGAAAACGATGCCCTCACCCTCGGTCAGGGTATCGCCTATCTTGAAAAGACCCGTATCGTGGAGGCCGATGATGTCCCCCGGCCAGGCCTCGTCGATAATCTCGCGATCCTGGGCCATGAAGGCCGTGGGATTGGCCGCCCTGAAGGGCTTGCCGGTACGCACGTGGTAGTAGAACTTGTTGCGCTCGAACTTGCCGGAACAGATGCGGAAAAAGGCCACCCGGTCACGATGCTTGGGATCCAGGTTCGCGTGGATCTTGAAGACGAAGCCCGATAATTTGGACTCCTCAGGCGTGACGAGCCTTTCATCCGTTTCCTTGGGCGTGGGATAAGGCGCTATGACGACCAGTTCGTCCAGCAACTCCTTGACGCCGAAATTGTTGGAGGCCGAACCGAAGAAAACCGGCGTGATGCGCCCGTCCAGGTATTCATCCTTTTCGAAGGGAGGATAGATGCCCGAGATCAGTTCGACATCCTGCCGGAGCTTCGCTGCCAGCCGCTCCCCCACCTTTTCTTCCAGCCGGGGATCTTCCAGGCTTTGAATGGCAATGACCGCCATGGGTTTCTGAACCTGCCCCGGGTCGAACAGGTGCAGGGTTTTGTCCGCCAGATTGTATACACCCTTGAAAGCCCGACCCTGACCTATGGGCCAGGTTAGGGGCCGGACCTCTATGGCCAGTTCCCGTTCAACCTCGTCCAGAAGCTCCAGGGGATCCTTGCCCTCGCGGTCCATCTTGTTGATGAAAGTTGCGATGGGCGTGGACCGCATGCGGCACACGACGCAGAGCTTGCGCGTCCTTTCCTCGACACCCTTCACGGAGTCGATCACCATGAGGGCCGAGTCCACCGCTGACAGCACGCGATAGGTATCCTCGGAGAAGTCCGCGTGTCCCGGGGTATCCAGCAGGTTGATCTTACGACCACCATACTCGAAGCCCATCACGGAAGAACTGATGGAAATGCCCCGTTCCTGCTCCATGTGCATGAAATCCGAGGTGGCAGCCCGGGGATTCTTGCCGCTTTTTACGGCACCGGCGATGTGGATGGCCCCTCCGAACAGAAGGAGCTTCTCGGTTATGGTCGTCTTTCCCGCGTCGGGATGGGAAATTATGGCGAAAGTAAGCCGCTTGTGGATTTCACTAAGGAGTTCGGTCATGGCGGATTACCGTACCGGTTCAAGCCTTTTTGGGCAATAGGGGTACCATGAATTACCTGCCGGGCAAGCACGATCAAGGGATCGGCCAATTTGCGCGGAAGCCCATTTTGCGCTACATTTTCGATATGAGCGCATTCAGCCCCCGGGCACGGATTTTCCTTGCCATTGGTGTACTCATAGGTGGTATCATCGGCCTTGTAGTGGCCGATTTCACCAAAAAGAACGAATATGAGCGCACCGTATTGGATTTCAGGCTTGCTGCCACCCAGAGGGCGGCCTTGGTGCGCAATTCCCTCATGTCCCCGGTTTTACACCTAAGCGTCTTGGGACGCTTCCTTGAAAATAGCGAAGAAGTGAACGAAGCCGAATTTGCGGGTTTCATAGCGCCCTGGACAGCACCCTCGGAAGCAAGCGATTTCGCGGTCATCGAAACGGAACGGAACCTCACGAACATAATCTGGCTCAAATCAGGCTTCTTTCCGCCCGAAGCTTCTGCGGACGTGATCCGTATCGCCGCCCTGAGCCATGCAAATGGAAAGGTGGCAGCAGACATCCAGGCCGCATCCGGGATCGAACCGGCACGGATAATTTTGGTCGAACCCGTGCGGTCCCTGAACGACAGACTCCGATTTGTCATCGCGGTCTATGATCTGGGGGTCAGGATAGAGCAGGCGGTGAGTCCGGGC
Organism: Breznakiellaceae bacterium; assembly: GCA_964202565.1. Taxonomy (GTDB): domain Bacteria; phylum Spirochaetota; class Spirochaetia; order Treponematales; family Breznakiellaceae; genus SZUA-426. The sequence continues at coordinate 19,125 of CAXNJE010000032.1, forward strand.
GCTTACTGGGGCTTGCCGACGAGCATACTAAATCCGGGTGGTACCGACCTGTTGGTATATTTTCACGCACCGCGACTGGATGCCAGTCTGGGCATGCCGATGGATAAACCGGAAGCAAAGCCAGCCCTGAGCCATTCCGAGGCCATCGTGGTCGCTGGTGTGGGATTACTCATAAAAGTTGATGCATCGCCTGCCTACATGGCCAGACGCAATAGGGGCTTACGTTTTTTCATAATACCCGTATCCATGCTACTTTCTGCCCTGCTTGCGTTCACGATTGAATCCTTGCTGAGAAGGGCGGACAAGGCTGATGAAGCATGGCAACTTGCAACGGCGGAACTGGAGCATTTCTTCAATCTGGATCTGGACCTCTTGTGCATAACGGACGTAAACGGACGTTTCCTGCGGGTAAATCCCGCTTGGGAACGAACCCTTGGGTACGGGAAGAATGAACTCGACGGGCTCCCCTACGTGGATTTTGTCCACCCCGAGGACAAGGAAGCCACCAACCAAGCCACCTCCCGGCTGGGCAGGCATGAGGCGGTCGAGGGTTTCATCAACAGGTATAGGGGCAAGGATGGCTCGTGGCGCACCCTTGAATGGCGGGCTACGGCACTGGATCAGCGGATCTACGCAGCCGCCCGGGACGTCACCGAAAGACAGGACAGCGAGAACAGGCTGCGGCAGGCACTTTCCGAAAAGGAAACCCTCCTGAGGGAGGTCCACCACCGGGTCAAGAACAATATGCAGATCATATCAAGCATGCTCAACCTTCAGGATTCAGAACAATCCGACTCGCACCTCTCCGATGCAATCAACGATGCCCAGGGTCGTATCCGTGCCATGGCCCTTGTACACGAAGAATTATACCGTACCGGAGATTTCAGCAGCATCCCCTTCATGGACTACGCAAAATCCATGGCGGCCTCCTATTCCTGCCGGATGGAGGACCGGACCATACAGGTTACGGTGGAGGAGACCAACCTGGCGCTGACCATGGACCTTGCCATACCCTGCGGGCTCATCATCAACGAATTGCTGACCAATTGCATGAAATACGCCTTCGCCTCGGTCAGGAATCCGGAGATACGCATAGCCCTTACAACGACGGCGACAGGGCTTGAATTGTCCGTTGCGGACAACGGGACCGGTCTGGCAGACGAGTTCGATCCGTCGACGGATTCCCACCTGGGGCTCAAGCTGGTGTCCAGCCTGGCCGCGCAGATAGGCGGGGAACTAAGATGTGAAAACCGTCAGGGTGCCCGGTTCTTCGTACGCTTCAGTCCCGACAAATCCCAGTACCGACATTCCGACCAGCAGGGCGCTTCCTAGACGCAGAGCCCCTCGTTCCGGTATACTCCCAAAGACTCATCGAACTTCAGATTCAAGTCACCAAGAGAGGATACATATGATCAGAGGCGGAGATATCGCCAAGGGAACCTGTCTGCTGCAGAAAGGCCAACCTTTCATCGTCGTGGACCGTGAATTCGTCAGCCCCGGAAAGGGTGGAGCCTTCGCCCGTGTAAAAATGAAGAGCCTGCGGGACGGTTCGGTACTCACCCAGACCATCATGACCCAAATGGAAGTGGAGGACGCCCAGGTTGATACCCACGTCTGCCAGTTCCAGTACATGGATACCGAGACCTACCATTTCATGGATTCCGTATCCTACGAGCAGTTTGAAATTCCTTTCCATGGTATGGAAGACAAGAAATTCTACCTGAAGGAAGGGGATTCCTACGACGTTCTCGTATGGGAAGGCGAGGCCATCGACATCAAGATACCCTTCAAGGTCGTCTTTACCGTAGCGGAAAGCGAAAACTACGTAAAAGGCGATACGGTTTCCGGCGCCACCAAGCCCATCGTCACCGAGACCGGCTTGACCGTACGGGTACCCCTGTTCATCAAGCAGGGCGAGAAAATCCTCGTCAACACCGAGACCAACGACTACGTGGAACGGGTCAACGACTGAGATTCTGGCGGGAGGGAGCGGCAGGCCGTCAGGGCATGCCCGCCACATTCCATTTAAAGGCCGCCGGAAGGCGGCTTTCCTTTTGGGCAGGTCCATATGAATGCAGCCGAAGATGACGCGGTGGTCCGCGCCTACACGCTCAAGGAAACGGACTTCGCCTGGCGGGGACAGAAGATGCGCCTCGCCCTGAGCCACGGCATCTTCAGTTCCCGCGACATAGACCCGGGGACACGATTATTGCTGAAGGCTGTCTCCCTCCTGCTCGACTCGACGGCGGCGGAAGGCAAGCCCCTCCCCTCGCACATTCTCGATGCCGGGTGTGGCTGCGGAGTCATAGGCATCGCTTTGGCCCGGGCCTTGATGGATACCTTCGGGGCGGCAGAAAAGGCTTCCGAAGTTCCCGTTGCCATCCGGGCCCGGGTTCGGGTTCGAGCCCAGGACCGCGACGAACTCGCCCGGGCCTTCACCCAGGTCAACGCCCATCAAAACGGCCTGGACGATCAGACGCTGGTGGCCTTCGCCGAACCCCTGCTCGCCGGACCGCCGGACGCCCGTTACGACCTGATCCTTTCCAACCTTCCCGCAAAGGCCGGACTTTCGGTACTGAAAGATTTCATCCTCCGATCCCCTGCAATGCTGGCATCGGGCGGGCAAGTCGCCATCGTCATCGTGAATACCCTCGCTGCGGAGGTGCGGGGGTGGATAGGCGAAACCGGGTTCCTGCTGCAGGCGGCCGAAAAAGGTGAAGGCCATACGGTTTTTATCTTTGGATATCCGGCAGACCTGCCGGAGACACCGGCAGCGGGATTCCCGGCATCGTCGTCCGCATCAGCCCACGCCTATTTTCGGGGAAAGGCGAAGTACGAGACTGCAGGGGTCCGGTACGAGCTGGAATCCCTGCACGGCGTGTCGGATTTTGACCAGGCAGGGACAGACTCTGTCCTGGCAAGCCTGCTCTTCGACCGCTTGCTGGAACGCGGGGTTTTCCGCTTGGGTGCGGATACGAGCCAGAACGGTTCCGTACCGGAACAGGCACAAGAGCCTGTCCGCATTTTGGTGCACGAGGGTGCCCACGGCCATTTTCCGGTGCGCTTGGTCGCGGCAAGAAGGGCTCAGGTTTCGGGGCCGGGGCCTTTCGTCTCCGGGAATGCAACCATTCCGTGGAGCTTCGTTCTGAGCGGCAGGAACGTGCTGGCCCTGGACATACAGGCGCGCAATGTACGGGCAGCGGCCGTTGGGGACCGGGTGGAAGCCTGCGTCCCTGTGGCGGACCTTGAATTGGCAGCTCCGCGCCTGCTCGGATGCTTCGGAACCCTGGACGCGATCGTCGCCTTCCCGGAAATAGTACCCCGGGTGGAGTGGACCGGTGGCCTTTGGAACGCTGGTCGGACCTTGCTGGGACCAGGGGGCATCCTGGTCGTGTCGGTGAAGTCGACGGAGGCGGAAAGGTTCGATCGTTGCCGGCCTGCCGGGTTTGCCCGGGAAGGGGAAATCAGGCGCGATGGGTTCAGGGCGCTGGCCTACCGGCAGGTTCCGGTTTGAAAAAAATGATCGTATTCCTCAAACCCTACAAGGCAGGCATCGTCCTCTCGCTGGTGCTGGTCCTGGTCCAGTCCGTCTTCGACCTTCTGTTGCCCAAGCTGATGTCCCTCATAGTCGACTCGGGTGTGGCCAAGGGAGATGTGGACTACGTGATCCGTGTGGGACTGGTGATGCTCGCGGCGGCACTGGGCTCCGTCGTCAGCGCCATCGGGGGCACCTGGTTTTCTGCCAAGGTTTCCCTGGCTTTCGGGCGCGACCTGCGGGAAACCCTGTTCGCCAGGATAGAGTCCTATTCACTGCGGGACTTTGACGGGTTCGGCGCGGCCACCCTGATCACGCGTACGACCAACGATGTGGTGCAGGTGCAGAATTTTTCCATGATGGCGCTGAGGATGCTGGCGCGGGCACCGCTCATGGCCGCCGGTGGGCTGGTCCTTGCGCTTACGACCGACGCCCACCTGTCGCTGGTCCTGCTCGCCGCCCTGCCGCTCCTTCTACTCGCCATTTTTCTGACTGCCTCGAAGGGTGTACCCCTTTTCAGCCGGATGCAGGAAAAGCTGGACAAACTCAACCTTGTCCTTCGCGAGAGCCTCACGGGGATACGCGTCGTGCGGGCCTTCAATCGGGAAGCAGCCGAAAGCCGGCGGTTCGGCGCGGCCAACGAGGAACTTACCCGCGTTTCCCTGGATGCCCAACGAATCATGACGGTGCTGATGCCCTCCATGATGATAATCATGAACCTCAGTACGGTGGCAGTCTTCTGGTTCGGAACCATGCGGGCACAAAATGGCGACATCGGTATGGGCGCGCTCATGGCGGTCCTGGAATACACCATGCATATCCTGTTTTCCTTCATGATGCTTTCCATGATGTTTGTGCTCTTTCCCCGGGCTTCCGTTTCCGCAGGACGCATCTCGGAGTTGCTCGACAAGACAGGCAGCATGGTCAATCCAACGCAACCCCGCAGGCCTTCCGGAATAAAAGGCCGGATCGAGTTCCGCGACGTCTCCTTCCGCTACCCCGGTGCGGAAGCGGATGCCCTGGCCGACATCAGTTTTTCCTGCCAGGCAGGAGAAACCACTGCCATCATCGGCGGCACCGGGGCAGGCAAATCAACCCTGGTCAACCTGATCCCCCGTTTCTACGATCCCCGTAAAGGTGCGGTGCTGCTGGACGGGCTGGACCTCAGGGAAATGGATCCCGGAGACCTGCGCTCCCGGCTGGGTTTCGTGCCCCAGAAAACCCTGCTGTTCTCCGGGACAGTAGCCGGGAACATACGTTACGGGAAACCGGATGCAACGGACGGGGAAGTCCGTCGGGCTGCCGAAACCGCGCAGGCGGCGGAGTTCATAGACCAGCTGGAGGGTGCGTACGGGGCCCTCCTCGCCCAGGGTGGCATCAACCTTTCAGGAGGACAAAAACAGCGCATCGCCATCGCGCGGGCGTTGGTGAGGGAACCCGCCTTTTATATTTTTGACGACAGTTTCTCGGCGCTGGATTTCAAAACCGACGCGCAACTGCGGGCCTCCCTCGCAGGACAAACCCGGGACGCCACCATAATCCTGGTTGCCCAACGGGTAGGCACCGTCATGCACGCGGACCGCATAGTTGTCCTGGACGAGGGACGAATGGCGGACATGGGGACCCACACTGAATTGCTGGATCGTTGCCGGGTATACCAGGAAATCTTCCGATCCCAGCTTTCGGCGGAAGGGGTGCCGGAAGCGAAAGCGGGGACGAAAACGGGGACGAAAACGGAAGCGAGAGCGGGGACGAAAACGGCTAAGGAGCCAGGCGTATGAGCGGCTCCACCACACCCCGCATGTCTGATCGCAGCGTAGGTTTGGGCAGAAGCCAGATGCGGTCCTTCCTTCCACCGGGTCCGCGTGGCGGGGGCGGACCCATGGGATTCGGCATGCCCGTCGAGAAGCCAAAGAATTTTTCGGGGACCCTGTCCCGGCTGGCCAGGTATCTGGCGCCTTCCCGCCCTGCCATCATTCTGGTATTTGCCGCGGCGGTGGCCGCAGCACTCCTTTCCGTATTCATTCCGCGCTTGCTGGGCAAGGCCACCACCATCGTGGCAGAGGGAATCCTGGGGAATCCCCGGGCGGTGGATTTTGTAGCCGTCCGGGGCATACTTGGCAGGCTACTGCTGATATACGCTGCCGTGGCGGGGCTCAATTACCTGCAACTATACGTCATGGCCGCCGTGGCCCAGAAAACGGTGCGGGACCTGCGCCGCGAAATTCGGGCAAAACTGGACCGCCTGCCCCTTAAGTATTTCGACAGCAGGACCCATGGCGAGATCCTGAGCAGGGCGACGAACGATGTCGATACCCTTAGCGGAACCCTCCAGCAAAGCCTTACCCAGATCGTTACCGCCGTCATCTCCATCGCCGGGGCCTTCACCATGATGCTGGTCATCAGCCCTGCCCTCACCTTGGTAGCGCTGGGCACCCTGCCCTTCTCCATCCTCATAACCATGCAGGTGGCGAAAAGATCAAGGCGGCATTTCAAGGACCAGCAGAACACGCTGGGTGAGCTGAACGGCAAGGTAGAGGAGGCATTTTCCGGCCACATTGTCGTCAAGGCCTTTGGACGCGAGCAGGAAACGGTGCAGGACTTCAACGAGACGAACCGCCGGCTGTACGAGTCTTCCATCAAGGCCCAATTCATCTCGGGCCTCATCATGCCGCTCATGCACCTGGTGAATAATCTGGGATACACCCTCGTCTGTGTGATCGGCGGAATTTTCGCGGCCCGACGGACGATGGAGATAGGCGACATCCAGGCCTTCATCCAGTACCTGCGCCAGTTCACCCAACCCATAGTCCAGACGGCAAACCTGGCCAACATCATACAGTCGGCAATGGCCGCGGCGGAACGGGTTTTCGAACTGCTGGACGAAAAGGAAGAAGCCCCGGACGAGATCGGTGAAAGGTTGCCGCCACCCAGGGGCGCGGTCCGTTTCGAGAACGTTGCCTTTTCATACAAACCCGGGACGCCCCTGATCGAGGATATGAACTTCGATGTCAAACCAGGCCAGCTCGTCGCCATCGTCGGACCCACCGGCGCGGGCAAGACGACCCTGGTCAACCTGATGCTGCGGTTCTATGAAATACAGGGGGGTCGCATCAGCTTCGACGGACGGGACATCCGCTCCATGGCCAAGGCGGAACTTCGCAGCCTGTTCGGCATGGTCCTCCAGGATACCTGGCTGTTCAACGGAACCATACGCGACAATAT
>CAXNJE010000033.1:0-25225 GCA_964202565.1 Breznakiellaceae bacterium
GGAAGTAAAAACGCGCAGGAGGTTCCTGCCACGATTGGCCGCTTCGGCGAGCACCCGCGATACGGCCAGGGCGGCAAGCCCCTCGCCTTCCAGCGCCGGATCGACGGCAACACCCTTGATGATGTTGCCCGCCAATGAGGCCGATGCGGCCGGAATGGAATCGTACCGGACCAGCACTGTCAGTTCAACGTCGTCCTCGAGTTCCAACGACCGGGCGAGCAGGAAATCGGCGGCTCTTTTTCGGTCCCCCGTATCGCGTGAGGACAGGATTTCAATTTCGGTGCGGTATGCGTCCACGGAAGCATGGTAAATCCGTTTACTTCAGGAGGAAGTCGGACAGCTTCCGTTTTTCTTGTAGGACGGACACCTACAGGGATATCAACCCAGCAGCTTGTGCCTGAATACGTATTCCATGACCTGGGCGTTGTTTTGCAGTCCCAGCTTCTCCAACAGCCGAGTGCGGTAGGTACTTACGGTCTTTACGCTCAGAAAAAGCCTGTCCGCGAGTTCCCCGACAGTCTTGCCCCCGGCGATGCCAAGCATTACCTGGGTCTCCCTTTCTGAAAGTAGTTCATGTGGCTTGGAATGGGGATCACCGCGAAGGCTTTCCATGACCAGATCCTTCACCTTGGGACTCAGGTAGGTACCGCCACCGGCGATGTTGCGTATCGCTTCGACAAGTTCCTCCGGCGCGCTGGATTTGTTCAGACAGCCCGAGGCTCCCAATCGGAAAGCCCGTACCGCGTATTGTTCCTCCGGCTGGATTGAAAGCATGAGGACCGGTGTATCCGGTGCGATTGCCTTCAGTTCAGGCAGGACCTCCATCCCATCCTTTCCGGGAAGGGAAATATCAAGGATAATCACGTCGTAACGCCGCGAACGCGCCAGATCGAGGGCGGCAAAACCATCGTTTGCCTCATCCACGATATCGACATAGACGGAACCGGACAGGATCTGCCCCAGGCCCTTTCTGATGAGCGGATGATCGTCGGCTATAAGGACCTTAAGCATCATCGGCCTCCCCCGAAACCAGGATGGGCAAACGGGCTATCATAACCGTACCTCCCGTCTGGGCGGGAAAGATATCGAATGAACCACCCAGATATGAACAACGCTCGCGCATGCCCGCGATCCCGAAAGATCTATCGGTGCCCGGTTGCGACAGGTCGATTCCCCGACCGTTGTCACGGACGGTCAATTCGAGGGAGCCGTTGTCGGAGACAAGACGGATATTAACTTCGGCAGCCCCCGAATGACGGGCGACATTGGTCAGATTTTCCTGCAGCACACGAAAAACGGTTGTCTTGGTCCGTCGCTCCAAATCGAAGGGGGCGGGATTAAAATCGGTCACGCATTTTATGCCGCTCCACCGGCTGAAATCCCTAACCAGCCATTCAAGGGCCTCATGCAGGGAAAGCGTATCCAACACGGTCGGACGAAGCCGTGTGGAAATGGATTTGACCGATTCCAGCGCAAGATCGGTGTATTCCAGAAGTTCCGCCAGCCGTTCTTCCATTGTTTCCGCAGAGATCCGGGAATTCTGCTTCGCCCAGAACAGGCCGATCTTGACAGCCGTCAGGGTCTGCCCCAACTGGTCGTGGACCTCCCGGGCTATCTCCGATCGTTCCTCTTCCCTCGCATCGTGCACATGGGCTGAAAGATCGCGCAACTCCCTCGTCTTGCGTTCCAGATTCCTGACGCGCAGGCGGACAGCGAAAAATAGGGAGAATGCCGCAAGGGCTACAAGACCGGAGATAAAATAAAAACTCATCCAGAAAGGCGGTACAACCTCAACGGTGACCGCTGCGCCGGACTCGTTCCACAAGCCACGATTCCCGGCACCCACCGCAATAAAGCGGTAGCGGCCGGGCGAAAGGCGGGGAATCACGGCAGTGTTGTTCGTCCCCAGATAGTATCTTTGATTCCTGCGGCCTTCTATGCGCAGGGCATGCAGATTCTTGTCGGGATCGGTAAAGTCAAGAACCGCCAGTGTCAGTGCGAAGCCCGAAGTTGCCCAAGGCACGCGTATGAACCCTGTATCGGAAGGAAGGAAAGAACTGCGCTCGGCGGGCTTCTCACCCTCCAGCGGGACCAATGAAACAAATCGTACAGGGGGTGGATCAACGGGAACGATCATCTCCGCCGGGTTGAAAATATTGAAACCTTCAGCTCCGCCGAAAGCCAGCCTTCCGTCAGCCAGACGGATATAGGCACCCGGAGCAAAATGATCGCCCTGGAGTCCGTCACCTTTTGTCCAGGACCGCACGACCCCCGTTTCCGGTTCGTATCGCAACAAGCCTGACTCTGTGGACAGCCAGAGGGCCCCCGTCGAATCTTCAGCTATACCGAAGATCCCCGGCTTGCGGGGAAGGGGACCAAGTTCGACCGGACTGATCGAGACTGCTCCGTTTCCCCGCTCCCAGCGATCGAGCCCGGAACCGGTACCTATCCAGACGCGTCCTTTCGAATCCCGCAACAGGCAATAGATGGACACGTCGCTCGTCGAACCTGCGTCGCCGCCATTTGCAGGAAAATGTTCGATCCTGGAGCCTGAAGGGTCGATGCGGTGCAGTCCGCCATCCCAGGTGCCTACCAGGATCGATCCGTCCGAGTCCTCCAGAAGGCACCGGACAGACCTACCCGTCAATCCTCCAGGTGTACGGGGATCGTAGCGATAGCGCGCTTTCGTTCCGTCCGGATCAAAACGGATGAGTCCCGATCCCTCCAGACCGATCCATAGCCTTGAGCGGGAATCCTCGAAGATGGCCCAGACCACAACGCCGGCATCATCCCCCGTTTCCGTACCCGGATCCAGCCGCAGGGGAACCTGAAGGAGCGGTCCTTCGGGATCGGCCAACCGGAACAGGCCGGAACCGTCACTACCCGCATACACCGACCCGTCACGCGCCACCAGCACCGAACAAAGTCGGTCGCTGGACAAAGTCCCCGCTGTGCCGAACATCCTGTATCCGCCTGTCACCGGGTCCCAGCGGACAAGCCCCCCACCATCGGAGGCGAGCCATACACCGCCAAGGGTATCTTGGGAAAAGGCCCGTATGGTTCCCCTCGGCAAGCCCATACTACCATCTGCGGGATGAAGGCCAAAGGAAAGCGCAGCCGGATTGCCGATGGACAGTCCACGATCCTTCAGTCCCACCCACATGAGTCCGCTATGGTCCCGGATGATCGCCCGTACCTGGTTTCCGGAAAGTCCGTCCTTTCTTGTCTCGTCCCGTTGGAGGACCAGCGGATTTCCGCCATCCGCTTCCAGGACGACCAGCCCCGATCCTTCGGTGCCCACCCAGACGCGTCCGGTTTCATCCGACGAAATGGAACGGATCGTCGCATGGGCTCCGCCGATGCTATCCGGAAGGAAGATATGGCGCGGGGACTGGCCTTCCTGTGATGCAAGATAAAGGCCATCGCCTTCGGTACCGATCCAGACCTTTCCGCCTGAATCCTCATACAGCGCGCGGATCGTTGAATCCGGTGCGGTACCGTGCAGGCCGATCCCTTCAAAGTGGGGGTTGCCTTCCTTCGGTACGACACCCATTGCAAGGCCCCCCCTCGCCATGCCTACCCAGAGACGGTTCTGGCGGTCAAGGAGAAGTGCGCGTATTATATCGGAACCAATCGCCCCCGGGCTGTCCTTAAATCGATGGAAAGCACCGGTTCTCCCGTCCATCCACACCAGACCGGATCCACCTGTACCGATCCAGAGGTCCCCATCCGTTTCAGAGGCGAGCGAATAGACCAGATCGCTGAAGGAGGATTCGGAAGATACTGAGGAACCTCGAAAAACCTCCACAAACCCGCTTTCCGGATCCAGCCTGTTCAGGCCTCCCCCATCGGTACCTATCCAGATCTTGCCATCGGCGCTCTCCGCCAACGCAAAAATGACAGATGCGCTCAGGGACCTATTTTCGGTACCCCCTGGCTTGAAGGATACCATCTCCTTTCCGTCGTACCTGTCCAGACCGCCAAAAGTGCCGATCCAAATGAAACCCCGCCTATCCTGCAGGAGGCAATAAATCGAGTCGTTGGATAGTCCGTCTTCGGTTGCCAGGGTGGAGAATGGTAGGCGTTCAATGGAACTTTCACCGTTTACGAAAGTTCCAAGCGCGATGAGCAGATACAACGCAGTACAGGATCGACGGATCAATCGAACCACCTCTTTCCCAGTACTGCGTTTATAAACCATCAAGGGAATAATGATAAGACGAATAAGCCCCTACACGGTCCCCAGCGAGAAATCCCCCACTATCTTGAAGTGGTCATCCTCGCGGCGCACACTTAAGGCCCGCTCGGGAAAGCGCTGGGGCAACAATCGGCGCAGGTGGGCCACAGCGGAGGTCATGATGCGTTCCCTGGTCTCGGGGCTCACCCGGGACAGGGTTGCGACCCGGATGGAGACGAGATAGCCGCGGCCGAGTTCGCTGCCAAAACCGGGGGTGAAATCGGCGGCGGCTTCGAACAGGCCATCCGCCTCGGGGTTGTACGCATCTCCCCGGGCCGGACGGTTGGGATGCAGGGGATATTCGTCGCCGTATTCCTCCTCCAACAGAAAGTCGAGTTCGTCGAAAAGGCTTTTCAGGCGTTCTTCGAGTTCACGCTGTTTTGCATGGACATACACGGCGTTACGCTCCCCGTCAGTTCAGGTCCGGCAGCACGAGGCCCACGACGTCCTCGAAACGCTGAACCGGGTGAAAGGTGATGCCCTTTTTCACGTGTTCGGGAATGTCGTCAAGGTCGCGTACATTTTGTTTGGGGATGAGGATATCCTTGGCGAGGTTGCGTCGGGCGGCTATGGTCTTTTCCTTGAGGCCGCCTATTGGCAGGACCTGCCCCGTCAGGCTGAGCTCTCCGGTCATCACCAGATGGTCACGGATGGTTTTTCCGGTAACCAGCGACAGGAGCGCGGTGGCCATGGTGATACCCGCTGAAGGCCCGTCCTTGGGGGTGGCGCCTTCGGGGATGTGCAGGTGGATGTGGTTCTTCTCGAACCATTCCAGACTCACCCCGTACTTCTCCCCCGCCAGCTTGCGCACGTAGGTATACGCGATGGAAGCCGATTCCTTCATGACCTCTCCCATCTTGCCGGTGAGGGTAATGCCCTCCTTGCCGGGGAGGGAGACGGCCTCGATCACCAGCGTATCGCCACCCATGCTCGTCCAGGCCAGGCCGACGGACATGCCGGGACGGTCGGCGGTCTTTACTTCCTCCTCGGCAAAAACGGGCTTGCCCAGATATTTTTCCACCCCGGCCTTGTCTATGGCGAATTTCTCCACCGGTCCGTTCCTTTTTGGTATGCGGGGTGCCACTGCCGCAACTGGCTTGGCGGCGGGACTTGCTGAGGAGGCAGGGGTAGCGTTGGCGCCAGAACCGTTTCCGGGTGAGGAGCTTGCTGCCACGGAGGCTGCAAGTACCGCAGCTGCCGAAGCGGCGGCAGCTGCGGCATCGGCGGCATCCTGGGCGGGCTTGTTGTCGGCAATCTCCTTTTCGGCGGTCTCCACCAGCTGCTTGGCCAGCTTGCGGTGGATCTTGTCCAGGTTCTTCTCGAAATTGCGAACCCCGGCCTCCCGGGCAAAGCCGTTGGCGATATGCAGGAGCGAATCCCGGGTATACTTTACCTGGGTCTTTTTCAGGCCGTTCTTTTCCAGGCTCTTGGGTATCAGGTAGCGCTTGGCTATCTCGATCTTTTCGGAATCGATGTAACCGGGGAGCTGGATTATCTCCATCCGGTCCAACAGGGGCGGAGGGATGCTGTCCAGGGTATTCGCCGTGACGATGAAGAAAATGTGCGACACATCGAAGGGCAGGTCCAGATAGTGGTCCCGGAAGGAATAGTTCTGTTCCGGATCCAGCACTTCCAGCAGGGCGCTGGATGGGTCGCCCTGGTAGCTGGCACCCATCTTGTCAATCTCGTCTATCATGAAGACAGGAGCCTTCGTCTTTACTATCTTCAGTCCCTGTATAATCTTGCCGGGCATGGCCCCCACGTAGGTGCGCCTGTGTCCCTTTATTTCCGCCTCGTCCCGCATGCCGCCCACTGAGAAACGGAAAAACTGCTTGCCCAGGGCCCGCGCGATGGAACGCCCCACCGAGGTCTTGCCGACACCGGGCGGTCCCACCAGGCAGACGATTGACCCCTTGGTGTCCTTGCGGAGCTTGCGCACCGCCAGATATTCCACGATGCGGTCCTTCACGTCGTCCAGCCCGTAATGGTCCTCTTCCAGTATTTCCCTGGCCCGTTTCAGGTCGAAATGCTCGGCCACCGTTTCAAGCCAGGGCAGGTTGACGATGACGTCAAGGTAATTGCGGGTGACGATGAACTCGCTGGAATTGGGGTCCATCAGGCTGAACTTCTCCAGCTCCTGGTCCACCGCCTCCTTGATCTCGCCCTCGAATTTCAGCTCCTCGATCTTTTCCTTGAAGCGTTGGTATTCGCTGCTCTTGGCGTCGGTCGTCAGTCCCAGCTCGCCCTTGATGGCCTTGAGCTCTTCCTTGAGGAAGTACTCGCGCTGGCTTTTCTCTATCTTGTCGTTGATCTCTTTCTGGATCTTCTTCTGGATTTTGAGGAGTTCCTGTTCCTTCTTGATGAACACCAGGACCTGTTCCATGCGCTTGCGCACGTTGGTAATCTCCAGGACCCGCTGCTGTTCTGCCTTGTCTATGTTGAGGATGCTGGAAATGAAATCCGCGATCTTTCCCGGGTGGTCAATGTTGATCATGTTCAGGCGCATTTCTTCGGAAAACAGGGGGTTGTTTTCCGATATCTGCTTCATTTCACTGATAAGTGCCCGGGTAAGGGCCTTTACTTCGCTGGTGTTGTCTTCCTCGTCGTCCAGGTATTCCACCGCCGCTACGATGGGGTTCTGCGGATTCAGGGTTTTCCGTATGTGGAAGCGCTTGAGGGTGGAGATGAAAATGTTCACCCCGCCATCCGGCAAATTGATCTTCTTTACTATCTTGGCAGCGGTTCCCACCTTGTACAGGTCGTCTATGGTGGGGGTCTCCGTATCGTTCAGCAGCATGACCAGCCCGATAAGGCCGTCCCCCGATACGGCCTCGTCCACAACTTTCACATCCGCCGGGTTGCCGATCATGATGGGCGTAAAGATTCCGGGGAAGATGGGGCGTCCCATGAGCGCTACCAGATGCAGTTTGTTGGGAAGTATCTGGTCTATCGGTATAATGCTTTGATCGGGCATAGCTATCGTCCTTTCGTGGTTTGAATCGGTGTAAAGTCAGCTTAAAAGATCGTAAAATACGGGCAAAAAGGCAAGAAGTACGGCTATGCGGTTCAGCGGGCGGTTCAGCGGACTGCAGGGTTCGGACGCTTGTCGGGAAATACCACCCGGGTACGGGTGCCGTCGGTATCCAGATCGATACTGAAAACACCGTCCAACTGCGAAGCCAGGGCTGCCACGATGAGGGAACCGGTCCCCTGTTTCCGTTTTTCTCCAGCCTTGCTTTCCTGCCATACGCCGTTGTCCTTGACCCACAGCAGGATGTCGCTCCCCGATCTTTCCATGCAAAGCGAGATCGTACCGGAGTCCCGGCTTGCGAACGCATGCTTTATGGAGTTGGTTACCAGTTCCACCGCGATCAGCCCGCAGGGAATGGCTTGGTCGAGGGACAGGGAGAGGCCCCCCTGTTGCACACTTAGGGTAACGCGCTTTTCAATGCTGCCGTAGACCGCCAGGGATTCGACCACCCGTTCCAGATAATCATCCATGGGTACCCGGGAAAAATCACCCGATGAATAGAGGGTTTCGTGGACCGCCGCCATGGCGCCGATTCGGTCCCTCAATATTTCCATGGCGGAAATGAACAGGGGATCGCTGGACTCGTTTTCCTGCAAACTCATCATGCTGGATACTATTTGCAGGTTATTCTTAACGCGATGGTGCACTTCCTGCAAGAGCATATCTTTTTCCTGCAAAGATCTACGAAGCATGACAAACCCGGAGGCCAGCCCGTCCGCAAGATTTGCAAGGTTTTTTGCAAGCCGCCCGAGTTCATCATGCCGGGATGAAAGGGAGCGGATGATCTTCCTGCTGGCCTCAGTACCCTGAAAATCCTCCGCCACCTCGATCCGATTCCCCAGTTCCGACGCAGCCTGGCCGAGTGACTTGAGAGGCGCGGCTATACCGTGGGCGATCAGGTACGCTACGCCCAGGGTACCCAGAAAAACCAGGATGAAGATGAAGCCCATACGTTTCTGGATAAGGCCGATGGGAGCCAGGAAGCGGGACTCCGGCAGGGCGGCGATTATTTTCCAGCCCAGCATCTCCCGGTTAAAATCAGTTGCGAGGGTCCTCCACTCCGAGCCGTTGATTGCCAGGTGGGATACCACATTCTTCGGAGCCCCGAGTGAGCCCTTAAGCAGGAGTCCGGTGTCTCCCGGCAGGCTTTCTGCGGGAGCAAGCTGGAAGGTCTTGGGGTCAAGTCCATCCGGCGAGGATAACGCCATCAAGCGATCCCTTGAATCGAGCACCGCGACGACTCCGTCGCCCATCTCTTCGATGGAGCCCAATAAGGACGAGACTGCCTGGAGCGATACGGTGGAGGATACGACACCCAAAACGATACCGTCCGCATTCTTAACGGTTTTGACAGCAGCCATCTCGATATCCTGGTCCGATACGAGGGCGTAGGGTTCGCTCCACACCGCCCCGTCACTGGTAAGTGCCACCTTGTACCAGGGTCTTGAACGGGGGTCGTAATTTTCGCGGCGAAGTTCTTCAAGGTGGCCGCCACCCGGTAATTCACGGTACAGCGAGAGGGCCCCACCGGTTTCCTTTCCAGCCATGCCGTAGCGGAGCGAGAGGTCGCCGATACGCTGGGCTTCCACATATTCCCCGTCCGCTCCCCCAAAGGAAAGGATGGCCACCGAGGGAAAAGCCCGCAACTGCATGGCGAATAAGGACGAGAGGCCCGGAGGGGGCAGATTTCGGGAACCTACAAGCCCTGCGCCACGGGAAAGGTAGATGGAATTGGTCTCTACCATACTGGATGGAACAGAAAGGTACGCGCTCAAACCCGAGGAGACCCGCTCGACCGCTCCCAGGGCCAAATCGTCCGCAACGGTCAGGAGCGCGTCCTTGACACTCCCCGTAAGGATCCACCAGAACGAACCAAAAGCAAGCACCAGCAGGAAGGTGAAGGGAATCAGAATTGTCCGTTTCATGCCCCCGCTTCTGGTAAGCCAGGGGATGAAGGATACGTGTCTGTTGGAAGTGTTACGCAAGGTGCTCATTGGAAAGGGAGTATAGCACGAAGTACGAAAAGTGGCGTCCCACTTCCTTCCCGGGCGATCCTGCGCTACACTATCCGCATGGATGATATCAGCAGGGCACAGGTCGACCTGATCCGTGAAGCCTTTTATTACCAGAGCCGTTTCGACGGCAAGATTATGGTGTTCAAGATCGATTTTCCGGTAACGGAGACTCCCCACTTCGCCTTGCTGATGAAGGATCTCGCCCTGCTCGCGGAAACGGGCATCCGGGTCGTCATCGTACCTGGGGCCAAGGAATGGATAGACGCGGTCCTCCTCGAGTACGATATCGTCTCGGCCTGGGCTGGCAGCGTGCGGATAACGACTGAGGATGCCATACCCTTCGTCAAGATGGCAGCCTTCGACGTAGCCACCCGTTTCATGACCGAGCTTTCCGCCAGACGGGCAAACGCGGTCATAGGCAATTTCGTGCGTGCCCGGGGCCTCGGAGTTGTGGACGGCACGGATTTCCGCAATTCCGGAAGGGTCGACCGCATAATCACCGAACCCCTGCAGCGCATACTCGCCCAGGGCATGATTCCCATCCTTCCCTGCATAGGCTGGAGCGCCGCCGGCAAGCCCTATAACCTGCCCAGCGACGAAATCGCCCTGGCCGCCTGCGAAGCCCTGGGAGCCGTCAAATTTTTCATAGTCTCCACCGACGCGGGCATCCGCGCCGACAGGCACCGGGTTCCGGACTCCATCCAGGCGGTCGAGGACGGCCGTGTCGCCAGACTAACCCCTGCGGAAGCCCGGGAATTGGTCGCCCTCAACCGGTCGGATCCGACCGCCATACGGCAGACGGAACAGGACCGGGCCTTGCAGGAGCTGGAACTCGCCCTGCGTGCCTGCACGGCAGGGATAGAACGGGTCCACTTGGTGGATGGCCGTGAAGAGGGCGCCCTTTTACGGGAACTGTTCTCGAATCTCGGTGTCGGTACCATGGTGTACGCCGACGAGTACGAATCCATACGCTCCATGAACGCGGACGATGCTACGGGTATCCTCAGGCTCATGGAGCCCCTGATGGAAAGCGGAATCCTCATACGGCGGAACGCAGAAGACCTGCTTGAAAAAAAGGACGATTATGTCGTCTACGAGGTGGACGGCTCGGTACACGCCTGCGGGGCTCTCCACGATTGGGGCGAGAGCCAAGCAGAAATAGCAGCCCTCGCCACCGATCCGGCCTACGGCGACCTGGGTCTCGGCAGGCGCATCGTCAAGTACCTGATAGAACGGGCAACCAAACGCGGTTTCAAAAGGGCTTTCGTACTCACCACAAGGACCCACGACTGGTTCGAGGCCCTGGGCTTCCAGGAGACGGGCCTGGAAACGCTCCCTGACCGCAAACGTCGCGCCATCGACCCCAAGCGCAGGAGCAGGGCCTTCGCGCTGGATCTTTCCGCAGGCACAGCATCCCGACGCACCTGAAACCCAGGAGTCATTCGGACGCTTGAAAGCGCCCCTCAAAAGGGGTATATTCTTTATACGTAAAACGTACGCGCAACGCGCGCCGATTCGTTCCCCCATTTTGGCAATAAGGAATCCTTTTGAACCCAAGCGATTTCGCATCCCTCGGTCTTGTCGAACCTGTGCTTTCAGCAGTCAAGGATGAAGGCTATACCATCCCCACTCCCATTCAGGTTGAAGCCATACCCGCCGTCCTCGGCGGACGGGACCTGTTGGGAATCGCCCAGACAGGCACGGGCAAGACCGCAGCCTTCGCCCTTCCCCTTATCCAGCGCATGCTCGCGGATCCCCGAAAACACAGCCCCCGCACCTGCCGCATACTGGTTGTCGCTCCCACCCGCGAACTGGCGGCCCAGATCGACCAGAGCTTCGCCGTATACGGAAAAGGTGCCAACCTTACCCGGGCCTGCGTGTTCGGCGGCGTCGGATCGATCCCCCAGGAACGGGCCCTGATCCGTGGTGTGGACGTGCTCACCGCCACACCCGGGCGCCTTTTGGACCTGATAGAGCGGGGACACCTGGTCCTCTCCATGGTCGAGACTGTCGTCCTGGACGAGGCTGACCGCATGTTTGACATGGGCTTCATCCGGGACGTCAAGCGCATCGTCGCCCTCCTGCCGGTAAAGCGGCAGACTGTCCTGTTCTCCGCCACCATGCCACCGGAAATCGAGGCCTTCGCCGATCCCATACTCACCAATCCTGTCCGCGCTGCTGTTCCCTCCGCCCAACCCACAGCCGACCGGGTGGACCAGAAGGTGCTTTTCGTGGCCAAGGACGACAAGCGCAGGCTCCTGGCGGCCATCCTCAAGGAAGACGGCTTCGAACGGGTCCTCATCTTCACAAAGACCAAGCACGGTGCGAACCGCCTCGTCAAGCAATTGGCCGCGGAAGGCCTCGAAGCCGACGCCATCCACGCCAACAAGAGCCAGAACCAGCGGACACGCACCATGGACGCCTTCCGTACCGGAAAAGTCATGGTCCTCGTGGCCACCGATCTGGCAGCCCGGGGCATAGACGTGGACGACATCGAGCTGGTGGTCAATTTCGACCTGCCCAACGAACCCGAAACCTACATACACCGTATCGGCCGAACCGCCAGGGCTGGAGCCGAAGGCATTGCGGTCTCCTTCTGCGATGCGGAAGAACGCACGCTACTGCGGGATATCGAACGACTGGTGGGCTTCCGCATCCCCGTGGAGCTGGATCACCCGTTCAGGCTGGAGATTGAACCCCTGCGCGATGAACGGCCCAATGCGGGCCGTCCCCAACGGACTGCCCAAAGCGCAAGGAGCAAGGTTCCCAACCCGCGCGGCCAACGCCAGGGACCCGGAGCCCGGAGTCCCCAGGCGCCAGATTCGCGTCCCCACCGTACAGGCCCGGCAATGAGCGATTTCGGCCAGCGATCCTCCCATACACCCACAAGCCATGGCCAGCACCAGGGCAACCAGGGCAATCCCCGCCCGGGTTCACCCAGGACCTCGCCTCCTTCACGGCCACCAATGCATACCAGGCCCAACAACAGGCCGTCCGGAGAATCCGGCGCTTATTCCCGCCCCCGGCCTCCCACCCAGAGCCGCGAACCGGATCCAATGCAATCCTCCGCCAGAATGAGCATAAACGACCTTACCGGCAGGAACGACTTCAGAAGGTCCGGCGGCTTCCGTCGCCCCGAGCCTTCCCCGGCTCGCCAGCAGGAGCCGAGCATAGCGGAATTGTTCTCAGGTGCCGCCAGACTAAGCCATGGCAGTTCCGGTGGTAACAACGATGACGCGCAGCCTCAAGGGCTGGGCCGCGATCCAAGAAATCAGGCTTCCCGGGACGGACGGCCATCCAATTCACCTGATTCGCGCACGCGGCGGCATCATCGCGGCGGTCGCCCCGGGGATGCCCCGTCGGACGGCGGACCGGAATCACGCTGAAGCGCCAGCCATGTCCCGGACCTTCGTGCACGAAGCACTGGTTCTTCTCGTGCGAGCCTCCGGTGAATCCAACCGGGACGCCACCTTCCTTACCGCCGAAGCGGGAATCGTGCGTGCCACCGTATTCGGCGGCCCAAAGAGCAGCCTGCGCGCCCATATCGCACCATTCCACTGCGGAACCCTCTGGTTGTACCACGATCCGGTCCGGGACAGCCGCAAGGTAAGCGATTTTGACGTCCGTTCCTGGCGGCCTGGCCTGCGCGAATCCCTGGACCGCAGCCTGTCAGCCTCCACCCTGGCAGAAACCATACTCGTAAGCCACGGCGGTGGTGGGGCGTGGGATAGGGCGCTGGAACTGGCTAACGACCAGCTCGACGCGCTGGAAACCGCAGACGACGACGCCTGCCGTCGCGGCCTTACCCGCTTCCTTTGGAAATGGGCCGATTTTCTGGGAGCCAGGCCGGATACGGATTACTGTGGTTCCTGTGGGGGCCCCTTGAAAGACGACGAGACGGTATGGTATTCACGGGTCGAAAGCTTTATGCTTTGCCGCGCCTGCGCGGGAACTGATTCCGGCGGGAATGACGGATCCGACCGCAGGATTTTGGCGCCCCTGAACCCCGGCGCCCGTAAATGGCTGTGGGCAGTTGACAGGATGGACGCCCGGTCCGCCTTGCGCATTGGCTTGGCAACCGAATCGGAAGCGCAAGCCCGTCGGCTGTGTTCGATCGTACTCGAGGAAGCCACCGGAACCAGGCTGCAAGGCTGGGGCCTATCCGCGTCCTGAATTGACTTATCCTTCGCTGCATGGAGGTACGTATGCGCGCTGTCGATATAATCATGAAAAAGCGTTCCGGCGCCGAACTTTCCCGGGAAGAGCTGGAATTCCTCATCGGTGGCTATGTCGCAGGTACCATTCCGGACTACCAGATTTCCGCCTGGACCATGGCAGTCTTTTTTAAGGGAATGTCTCCTGCGGAGACGGGCAGACTCACCGACGTGATGCTGCGTTCCGGCTCTGTCATCGACCTTTCCGGCATTCCCGGTCCCTTCATCGACAAGCATTCCACAGGAGGCGTGGGCGACAAGACCAGCCTGGTCATAGCTCCCATGGTCGCGGCCCTCGGCATAAAGGACCCCATGATGTCCGGCCGTGCCCTGGGCCATACCGGAGGCACCCTGGACAAGCTTGAATCCATTCCCGGTTACCGTACCGGCCTGTCCATGGAAGAATTCCGCACCATCCTGAGCAGGGACGGCTTTGCCATGACAGGGCAGACCAAGGAAATCGTCCCCGCCGACAGGTTGCTCTATTCCCTGCGGGATGTAACGGCCACAGTCGAGTCCATCCCCCTCATCACCGCGAGCATACTCTCCAAGAAAGTGGCCGAAGGCGCAGATGGCCTCGTATTCGACGTAAAATTCGGGTCCGGCGCTTTCATGAAGGACTTTGCAGACGCCGAACTCCTTGCCCGGTCCCTGGTGGACACGGGTTCCGCCATGGGAAAGAAGGTCATCGCCCTCCTGACGGATATGGATGAACCCTTGGGCAAGATGGTGGGCAATTTCCTTGAGATAGAGGAAAGCCTGGACTGCCTTGAGGGCAAGGGCCCCTCCGACCTGATGGAAGTGACGCTGGAACTGGCAGCCCGCATGGTCATACTAGCCGGATTGGCTTCCGATCCGGTGAGGGCACGCAAGCTTTGCGAGGCCGTCATTGCCTCGGGCAAGGCGCGCGAACTGTTCATGACCAACGTTAAAAGTCAGGGAGGCGACCCCGCCAAGCTTGACTCCATGCGCGGTTCCTACCGTTCGCCTTTCTCAGCAGTCGTCACGGCAAACCGCTCAGGGTTTATCTCCCGCATCGATGCCCTGAAAATTGGCTCCGCCGGGGTGGAATTGGGCGTAGGAAGGAACCGCACGGAAGATACGGTGAGCCCCGATGTGGGTATTTGTTTTCACCTGAAAAGCGGCGACCCTGTCCGTTCAGGCGACACTGTCATGGAGGTCTGGGCGAAAGACGAGGCAAGCCTCCAAAGCACCCTACCCCGCCTTGCAGCAGCCGTAAGCTATTCAGACTCCATGAGCAAACCCCGTATATTGGTACGAAAGGAAATACGATCCTAATGTCATTGGAAAAGAAATGGGTAAAAAAAGATGTCCCGGCGGAATTGGTCCGCGACCTGGCTGCCAAATACGGCTGTGAACTCCTTACCGCGTCCATCCTGGCGAGACGGGGGGTCACCGCGGGAGAGGCGGTACGCTTCTTCCTCGAGGAGGATACACGGCACCTGCGCAATCCCTTCCTGCTTCCCGGCATGGAAGACGCGGTGGACCGCATCCTTGCCGCCAAGGAAGAGGGAGAAAAGGTCTTGGTCTTTGGCGACCGGGATGTGGACGGCATAACCGCGACGGCCCTCCTTACAGAAACTTTATTGGCCATGGATATCGACACCAGTTGGCGCGTCCCCATGGGCGATGAACCCTACGGCCTATCAATCACCGCAGTGGAGGAATTCGGAGCCAACTACGGCACCCTCATTATCACCGTGGATTGCGGCATCTCGAATGGGGAAGAGATCGATCGGGCAGCCGAGCTCGGCATCGACGTGCTGGTCGTGGATCATCACAACCCGCCCGAGGAATTGCCCAGGGCAAGCGCCATCGTAAATCCCAAACTGGCGGATTCCTCCTATCCCTTCCGGGACCTCTCCGGTTGCGGTGTGGTCTACAAGCTGGTTACCGCGCTCCGCATGGCCAAAAGCGAGTTGTTCAAACAGGACATCTGCCTGCTCGACGCCCGGCCCACCAACGAGGCCTTCGTCATCGACGCTGTCAAACTCCGCAACCTCGTTCCCATGGACCGGATTTCCGAGACCGTAGTCCCCGGCATGGTGGACATAGGGCAGACCCGCCTCCTGTCTTTCTTGCAGGGCCAGCACATCATGGTTTGGGATGCCCCCCTGCAGAAACGTACTTTGGCCAAGATTTTCGGGGCCGGAGTCGAGATCCACATGCTCGACGTGGCGACGGAAATTGCCAAGGAAATACCCTCGGTCGCCGGAAAGAGCCTCCTGCGCATCAAGGAATTATCGCGGATCGCGAAATATGCGGAAAAAGCACCGGGAGAGCTGGACGTCTTCATTAACCTGTTCACCTCTTTCGTATATAAAAAAGAATCGCTTTCCGGCGAACAGGATACGGACGCGCTCCAGTTGGCCGCTCTTGGTACCCTTGCCGACCTGATGCCCCTGCGCGACGAAAACCGCATCATCGTGCGTGCCGGATTGGCTGCCATGTCCGCGAAACCCAGGCCTGGCCTCTCGGACCTGCTCTTCAAGCTGGGGCTCGCCGGCCGCCATATTGGTGGCACCGAGCTATCCTGGCAGGTATGCCCCGCCATAAACGCCACCGGCCGGCTCGGCAGTCCCGATACGGCAGTCAGACTGCTGCTTCACGGCGACAAGAATGAACGGGACCGTCTGGCCGACGAGGTCATACGCATGAACACGGAGCGCCGGAAAATGGGCGCCGATGTCTGGACCGTCGTCGAACCCCTGGCCCAGGGCAGCATCGACGCCCATTTCGGCAAGCTGGTCTTCGTTTTCGGTCAGGAAATACATAGGGGGATCACGGGCGTCATCGCCAGCAAGCTGGTGGGACGCTATAAGCTTCCGTCCATGGTTGTCGCGTTCACCGGAGAGAATTCCGCCACCGGCTCCTTGCGGTCCACCAGGGGCTACGATGTCCGCGGACTGCTGGAACAGTGCGCCGATCTTTTCGAAGACTGGGGAGGCCATGATTTCGCTGCCGGCTTCAGCCTCAAGCGATCCCGTTGGACCGAATTCGTCGCGCGCGTACAAACGGCCTCCGCGACCATCGAGCTGGGCGTGGCGGATTCCGAGGAAACCGTCTATATCGACGCCGAGCTGCCCTCCACCTACCTGACCCCGGACATACTCAAGCTGGTAGACAGGTTCGAGCCCTACGGAGAGGAAAATGCACCTTTGGTATTCATGTCCAAGGGACTTCAGATAAAGGATCTTTCCCTGATGGGAAAATCCGAACAGAAGCACGTCAAGCTCACCCTGGATTGCGGCAAACATAAATGGCCTGCGGTCTATTGGCAGGCGGCGGACAAGGTGAAAAAGGATTTCGACCTGAACGACAAGGTGGATATCGTGTTCCAGGTGAGCAGGAACTGGTTCAATGGGACCGAGACACCACAACTGGTTGTGAGCGACCTGAAACGTTCATGAGAATCCCGTTGAAAGGCCATCAAGCGGCAATGCAGGCACGTATACTATTTCTTTCACTGTTATTGACCCCGCTTCTATCCGGTGCATCGGCCAGCTGGGCGATCGGGTCACCCAGAATTCCACCAGTGCTGGTTGTCTCACCCACGAATGCGCGGCCGGGAGATCCCCTGCGCATCACCGTGAATGCGGATGCGTACCGTGCTGTACTCATCAGTGAAAGCGGCAGGAAGCTGGCCCAGGCCTTTTTTTTTAAATACCAGGACGCGTCATCAACTTCCGAAACGAAGCCTCTTGCGGATGGTGATACTCCAAAAAGCACCGCCGTTATCAAAGCCGGCACCATCAGGGTAGCCTTGCTTGCGATACCCACCACATGCCCGGCAGGAAATTTTTCTATCCGGTCCGAAGACCGGGCCGGTGCCCTGGTCGCGACAACTCCCCTCGTGGTCGAGAAACGCGAATTCCTCAAAGATCTTATCCAGCTCGATGCCGGAAACACCAGGCTTCGTACGATTATCGACCCGCTCAAGACAGCAGAGTCGGAAGAATTGATGAAAATACTGTACAGTTTCGATCCGACCGCAATCTGGAGCGACGCAGCCTTCATGGTGCCTGTGGAGTCCCAACGAAGGACGAGTTTTTTCGGTGACCGTCGGGTTTACACCTATGCGGACGGATCCACCGATAACAGCATTCACGCCGGAATAGATTTCGGGGTTCCCACCGGGTCCATTGTACAAGCCAGTGCCCGCGGTCGGGTAAGGCTTGCCCGTTTCCGTATCGTCACAGGCTACTCGATCGTGATCGAACACCTGCCCGGCGTATTCTCCCTGTATTACCACCTGGACCGATTGGATATACGCGAAGGGGATATCGTAGGTGTGGGCACCAAAATCGGCGTTTCAGGCTCCACAGGACTATCGACCGGTCCCCACCTTCACTGGGAATTGCGGGTTGCAGGTGAGGCGGCTGACCCCGATGCCTTCATCCAATCACCCTTGCTCAGGCACGACCTCCTTGACAAGGATGCATTATTAAGTAGTATGGGTGGTTAATACTTACCAAAGACGGAAGGGAGGTGATTTTCATCGCTCGCATAGTAGTAGACGACAGCGAAATGCTCGAGAAGGCCATCAAACGTTTCAAGCGAATGGTCGAAAAAGAAGGCATTATCCGGGAATACAAGAAGCGGGAGTTCTTCGAGAAGCCTTCCACCATCAACAACCGGAAAAATAAGGCCCTACAGCGCAAGTTGCTCAAGAAGTCCCGCAAGGGACCCAGCCGGAGCAAAAGCGAATAGATCCGAAGCGGGACCAAGAGAATAAAGGTATCTGGACCTTCAGGTTCACGATACCCCGATATATCGGGTTCAGTACAAATGGCCGCCGTCAAGGCGGCTTTTTTCATGCTTGCCAGAAAGTCATCCCCATCGATGCGCCAAAGCCCAATTCAACCCTTATGATCTTGTCCCATAAGTACCGCTCGTTATGGGAAAGCCCTCGGGCTCAGCCTTCGGTATCCAGACTTTCAAAATTTCCGCCGGTACATTGTTGAACCAGCACGTTCCCGCGAAAATAAGGATCTCCCAAGGGTATTCCATATTCCGCGATGGCGTCATTCCAGGACGAGGCACCAAGGAAGGCTTCAACAAACGGTGGTGCCAGCAGGAGAGCCCTCGAAAACGGCAAAATCCCGTCCAAAGGATATACCAATGCCCAAGAGCCCTGTCCATACACTTGTACCCATGCAGAAACCACAACCCCCTCTTTCGGTTCCACCAAAAAAACAGGAGCGTCCGGCGCGGCGGCAGGCAAACCGGAATTCACCGCCGCGAGCCAGGATGCCAGGAATTCCGCACCTGCCTCTGCGGGCAATCCGGTGGAGCCGCTAGCTTCAGACCTCCCTACCATGACGCTCAGACCAGCCAGCTCGGCAAGCGCCCCTGGGGCATCCTCGACCATGAAGGAGCGCTTTCCGTCATCGCCAACGCTCAGCAAACCATACTCAAACCGCTGCGAGACAGCGGAAAATGTACGGTATTGCTCACCAACTGGCGCACCATATCCGGTAATGCCATTCGCTCCACCCAAACCCTCACCCCTCCCGTATGCATCCAGCAGGGGACCGTCCACAATGAAAACCCTCCGTCCTGCAAAAGGACGTACGGCAAGAGCCAGTTCCTTCAAACCCCAGGCGTTGGGGCGTCCTTCCGGATTTCGCAGGTTCTGGGAAAATGCTCCCGCCGAACGTGCACCTTTTCCGGGCGACCAATAATGGATCCTGTCACCACCCAAGGCTCCGACAAGCGGCACACCCCTTTGAACAGCGGCTTTGAATGCATGCCTGAATTGAAGGGTCAACTGGCTTTTCTGGGCTTTTGACAGATTGAAAACCGGATCGGATGCATCAGTGGATATGTTGCCCACTCCCGGATGAACCGGGGTTGGCACAGCAGGAGCCGCGGAGGGATCCCGGGGGATGAAGTGATAGGTTTTCGGAGCGATTTTGACTTCAGGCTCGAGTCCTGCAACCGGTTCCACTGCAGGCAAGGTTTTGGTTTCGGGTCCCGGTTGCAGCCCCTCCTCCACACCCGATGGGCCGATATCGGAGGGCAACTCTTGGGTAACGGACGGTTCCTGCCCCCCGACAATTTTGCGGGTCCCGATTCCCGCGCAGGAAAATGCAAGGGCGGAAAGGGCTATTAAGGTAAAGAAAAGCAACAAATCATCAACATTGGATTTTCCCTTCATCATTTGCACCCTACTTTATTGTATGGATTCATCTCCCTAAAAAGTGCCGTGTTCAGCGCAACCCCTTGAGGGAGGACAAGAACAGGAGCGGATTGGCATCGCCTATGCGTTCCAGGCGAAGGAAGTCCTCTTTGGATTCCGTATCAGAACCAGACAGGATGAGCTCTTTTCCATGCCTGCGGTACCATAGATAATGCCGCTCGCGGATGCCACCGATGCCGGATGTATCCAGCCTCGTTTCCAGGAAACCGGCCAGGGCGATATGATTATCCTCCCCGGAGAGCCAATACGCGCCCTCTTCGCCAAAAAACAGGACCAACCTGGAAAATCCCTCGCGTATGCAGGCATCATTCCTGAAACCGTCAAAGCGCAGCGTATGGGTCGCCAGGGAGAGATCATAGCCTTGAAGTCGTAATCCCTTACGCAAGGAGACGAGCTCCGTGCGGATCGTATGGATCAGGTCGCTGTCATTGGGAGAAAGCTGCAGGCGGGAGCGCCATTGACGCAGCTGATCCTCGTATTGGGCGAACTCTTTCGTTTTGCTCAGGAAATTGGTGGTTTCAGACAGCAATTTCCAGATATCGGAAAAGCGTTCAGCAAAGGCACCGGAGATCCCTGCGGTTTTTGGACGAAGCATGTGGTTACGGCTTAACTCCTGCGGCAAGTATAGGATACATTCATGCCATAATGCGAGCCTTGATCGTATCGGATATTCACGCCAACCTCGCCGCCTTCAAGGCAGTGCTTGGGGACCCACTGGCTGAACGGGACCGTGTGATCTGCCTGGGAGATCTGGTAGGTTACGGTCCCGATCCGGACGGGTGCGTGGCGCTGGCCGTGGATACTTGCGATGTCCTTGTGGCGGGAAATCATGACCTGGCAGCCTCGGGTCGCATGAATTTATCCGATTTCTCAAGCCATGCCCGTCGTGCGATGGATTGGACAAGGGATCACCTTTCGACAGCCTCCAGGGACGTTCTGGAAAAACTGCCTTCCACCACCGTTTATGAACACCTACTGATTTCCCATGGTTCCCCCGCCGATCCCGTGTGGGGGTACATCTTATCCTTGGAGGATGCGGTAGAAGCGTTTTCCTCCTACAAGGACTCAATCTGTTTTTTTGGCCATACCCATATCCCATCTGCCTTTACGGCGCCTGACTCGCATCCCGCGCCAAAGCCGGGAATCTTCCCGGGGAGCAAGTCCAAGTCCAAGATAGGGATACAGTACGGAGAGAGTGGGAAAATCATATCGCTCAGGAGAGGCAGATTCCTGTTGAATCCGGGGAGCGTCGGTTTCCCACGGGATGCGGAGGACGCCCATTCCAGCGAGACCGAATCCAACGCCTGTGCCCGTTATGCCATCTACGATAGCGAAACCCTTACCTGGGAATTCCGGCGGGTCGAATACGATTTGAGGGATACCGCCCGCAGGATGAGGAAGGAAGGCCTGTGGTAGGCCATGCCACGGTTTCCCTGTCGATTGACCAATGCCCGCGAAAAGACCTATAGTAATAAGGCATGGGAGTCGCGACAAGCCAACTAATATCAAAATACTATGAACGCTACCGGGCTATAGACGTGACCTTTACGAAGGAAGTCATAAAAGCCACCGGTATGGTTCCCCAACAGGTATTCCTGAAATGCCTGGGTGAGACATGGCCCTGTGTCATCCATTCGTCCTCCTTCGACGGAGCCAAGATTATTGTCAACTCCAAAACAAACCTGCATGAAAAGATCCAGAAGGCCAATAATCTGGTCAGCTTACGATTCAGCTTCAAGCTATCCGACAAGGTAGATCCCCTACTCTTTTTTGTCTCTGCCCGTACTGCGGGTTTCGCCCCCTATGCCGGATCCCAGGACGTAGCCATGTTCACCCTGAGCTATAACCAACGTCCGCCGGACGATCTTATAGAAATTATGGGCCGTCTCCTGGACGCCAACATGAATTCCTCGAAGCGGAGGGAAGACCGCATATTGCTCACTGCAGATTCGATGCGTAAAATCGGTCTTACCCTCAAGGAAACGGCTGTATTCATCCAGGGCGTCCCCAGAAGATGCATCATCAGGGACGTATCCTTTTCGGGCGCTAAAATCATCATGGTCGGGGTTGCCAAATTCCTCGTGGAAAAGGAAACCGCAATCCGCTTCGATTTCGAGGATCCCCGTGAATCCATGCTTATCAGGGGCAAGACAGTCCGTGCGGAAGATGTCGAAGGAAGAAAGGACCTGTGCGCCATCGCCATTAATTTCGGCGAGCAGACAGTACCCATGAGCTACAAGATGCGTATAAACGATTTTCTGAATCAGGTACGAGCGGATCCCCGCGGGGAACAGGCAGCGGCGGACGCAACGGAATGAGCACTGAACCAATCGGGGACAGGATCGCATACCTTTCTGTACCCCAATCACTCAGACGCGACTATGGGGATTTTGTCGTGGATCCGTCCATCCCCATACCGGTAGAACTACCCGCAGGGGCGGTACAGCTCGATACCGAAAACCTATCGTGGGAAATGATAATCTCGGGGATGATAAAGGTCGTCGCCCGCGAACCGGATGGTGAGGACGCCGATTACTACCGAAAATTCGTCCTTGCCGTCAAACCTGATATCATGGGTGAATTCTCGGAAGCCGCCATCCTCAAATCACGAAACGGCGATTATCGTATGGCCCTTGAAATTCTCCATGCCCTACGGGGGCTGTTCCCCGATTCCTGCGCCGTTCTCCTGAACGAAGCCCTGGTACTTGAGGAAGAGGCCGATTCTTTCGAACGTGCAGGCCGCGAGGACGACTTCGAGGAAGCGACGGAAGCGGCATTCACCGCATGGAAGTACATACTTTCCACCGATAACCCCTTACCGGACGTGTATTTCAACGCCGGCTTCTTTTTCATGAAACACGGAAATTTTGCGAAGGCCAAGGAATGTTTCTCCGACTACCTGTCCACGGGAGAGGATCCCCGAAAGCGTAGCAAGGCGAGCGCAATCGTAAAGGAAATAGATTCCCGAGAGCTGGATGACTCGGTTTTCAAGGAAGCATTCGATTATATACGCCTGGGGGAAGAGGACAAGGGCATACTCAAAGCCAGGGATTTCCTTGAACGCCACCCCGGCGTCTGGAACGGCTGGTTTGTATTGGGCTGGGGGCTGAGAAGGCTCGAACGTTGGGCGGATGCCTGCGCAGCCTTCCGGAAGGCTGCGGAACTGGGTGGTACGGGTGCTGACATCTACAATGAGTTGGCCATCTGCCAGATGGAACTGGGAGAACTCACAGAGGCACGAAAATCCCTTACCATTGCCCTGCGCGAAGAGCCGGAAAACATAAAAGTCATGTCCAATCTGGGGATGGTCGCACTCCGGTCGGGCCACAAGGATGAGGCCGAATCCTTTTTCCGTACGGTTCTGGAATTCGAGCCCGGCGATCCCGTCGTCAGAAACTACCTGGAGTCGGCCGGAACCCTCTGAGCCTCGGGGATAATCACCCTGTCTCCAGCTTTGACACCGGAACGCGCAAACCAGCCTTTAGGAACCTCAAGCGCATAACGTACGAACCTGCCTGATTCCACGGGTGCGAGGGAAAAAGGCGTCATATCCTGTATTCCGATTATGGTCCCATCCAATTCGATCCAAGCGATGGATAAAGGCAATTGGGTATTTTTCATCCAGAAAGCCAGTCGCTGGTCGGTGGGAAAAACAAAAAGCATACCTTCGCCGTCGGCAAGGTCCTTCCTGAACATAAGGCCACGTTCCCGTTCCGTACCGGAATCGGCCACTTCCGCAAGAAGCCCCGTAAAAGATTGCCCTCCCCTCGTGATGTCCAGCGGCACCGATGGTAGCTTGGGTTGCGCCCGGATCTGATCCGAACCGGACGCGCAAGAACCGGCACTCATAAAAAAAATGTTCAACAGAAAAAAAACGGAAGGAAACCTTGCAGGAAAGCCTTTAAAAAGCATTAAGGAACTCCTCGCGCAATACGGATTCCTTGGTACCCGTTACCCGGGAATCCAGAACAAGTTGCTCGAACACTTTCCTGTCGATATATTTAACGGTGAGCGGTCGTTCGACAGAGAGACGGACCTCATCCGAAAGCCATACGGCTTCTTTGGGATCCAGGCTGTCCGGCTCGCCGTAATCCTCGACGAGAGCAGAAAACACCGAATAGTGATCCATCGTTTCCGGATTCAGGGTATACGCCATAATGAACAGGCGATTCTCCCTTAATTGAAAAAAAGCCCGCTTGACGAAGGATAAGCCACTGGTTTCTATAAGGACCTGTTCGCCTGCGGGCAACAAGGAAACATCCCTATCCCCACGGAATGCGAAAAGCGGATTGCCCAAAAGGGCCAACTTCAGCTCATCAAGGCTCATGCCCAGACGGATGCCCTGAAAGTCTGATGACAGGGCTTTTTCCCCCGGTACGAAGGCTGCCGGGGCGGCTGTAGCAGGAACCGGAGTGGATGTGGTAGCAACCGGCGGGGACACCGTTCCCGTAATCGCAGTATCGGTTTTCTTTTTGGCAGCTTCCTGGGCATTCGCCGAGAAGACGAGCATGAAGAGTAAAAGTCCGATTGAAACTATGCGAACGGGCATGGACCATCTCCGAAGGGGCGAAGGACAGATATTCAACGGGGCGGCCCCGACATGGAACCGCCCCACTATTAATATCGACAGGTATGCGGGGGACCTTAGGGACGATTTCCTTCCTACATACGGGAAGCTGATTCCCTGCGGGCACGCTCTATTTTCTGCATCTTTCGGTAATACTCGGTTTGCTTGACGACTTCGGACACGTCGATCATGGACACCTTGTTGTCGATAACCTTGATTTTCGGGTTTTCCAGCAACTTTCGGAGCACCAGATTCCCGTCGGCAGCCGGAAGTCCGACCATATTGATAAGTTCCTTGGATCCAAAATCAAGCGTGTACGGCGCTTGTATCAGAGGCACCCTGTTCTTTTCCAACTGCATCAACAGTGCGTCGTACATGCGGCCAAGTGGATCGGTGATAAGCGTATTCGCCAGTTGCTTGTAGATGAACCAGATGCGTTCTGCGAGCAATTGGGTAAGCCGGGTAACTATTTGCGGCTGGGAAGCTACCATCCGTTCGAAATTTTCCTTATTGACGGCCAGAAGCGTACAATTTTCATAGGCCACCGCGCTGGCCGAGCGGGGTTTGGCCTCCAGCAAGGCCATTTCCCCAAAAATATCCCCCTGCTTCAGCACCGCGAGCAGTACTTCGTTGTTATCAACGATTTTGGTGATCTTTACCGAACCCCTCTGGATGATATACAACTCCTCACCCGGCTGCCCTTCCGAAAAAATCATGGTATCTTTCGGATACATGCGGTTGAAGTCGTCTACCTTGCGTTCAAGGTAGACCGCTTTGGAGTAGGGTTGGATCTTGAGCATCCGATCCCGCGCAAGATTGGCGTTCTGACCGTTCGGGCAGTACTTCAGGTATTGGTAGTACGCATAATATGCCAGGTTGTACTGGCTTTGCTTGGCATAGTATTCAGCTACCCTGAACAGGTGGGAGGGATCATTCTC